>JAHEKF010000094.1 GCA_024638465.1 Rhodospirillaceae bacterium
GCGAGAAATTCGTACTGAGCGACGCCGGACACACTCTGGCTGGCGGAACCGAGCACTTCCTGAAGGCAAACGAAGTCCGCGCCGCTCGCGCGGATCGCGGTCCTCAGGTTGTCGAGAATATCCTTGCGGTGAAACGCCGAGAATCCCTTGTGCAGGTTGAGAGTCAGCAGTCGGTACATGGCCCTTCGACGGAGTGCGCACCGGCCCTACGCCATTGCGACGATAAAGCGACTCGCTTCCTCGATCGCGCGTTCCATCTCGGCGATCAGCGTCTCCGTAGCCGCCTCAATTTCGCGTAGCTCCGTGTCCAGCGAGCCGATAGCGCGTGCGTTGAGATTGTGTCTGAGTATCAGCACCTGATCGCTGAACATCGTCAGTACCGGCTCCATCGCGCCTTCGGCCCGATGCATCGCAGCGATCAATTGACGGTATTCAGCCTGAGTCTCCCGCAACAGCGTCTCGCTCTGACGCCTCAAGCCAGCGTCCGAATAAGTGCCGATCTCGTCCTCCCATTCATCGAACAGGTCGTCTGCGACGTTTTCTATGGAAGCAATACGCTCACGGACTTCCTCGGCCCGGTCGAGGCTGCGCTCGTACTCCGTATTGAGGCGATCATAGATTGTCTCCAGGTCGCCGCCTTCCACCGCCACGACACTGCGATATTGCTCGAGCGCCGAGCTGAACTGTTCTTTCGCCTCAGTTTGAGAATCCCGGGCGTCGTCGACACGGTCGACCAGTACATCGCGTTTCTCTATACCCACCGTCTCGAGCGTTCTGTAGTAGAGCGTCGAGCATGAAATGAGCGACAGCGACAGTACCGACATACCGAGAAGGCGTGCGCCGCGCAGAATCGTGTTGTTGTTCTTCCAGTCTGTAATCATCTTTGTATCCTGCCAGTTGATTCGGCGGCTGACCGCAGCGAGCTGCGGCAGGCGCCGGTCGGGTCTTTTATCCGAAAACGCGATCTCTACCGCTATTTCTTCCTTTGCAGCCCTTCGCGCTCCGCTTTTTCCGCTCGCTCCTTTTCCCGTGGCGACAGATTCCGGGCTTTCTCGGCCCGTTCCTGCTCCGTGGTTTCGGCGACGGTCTCTCGCGCCGCTTCGCGGTAGCGTTGGTCGGCGGCTCGATTACCCTCTCCGGGCTGGTCTTTTTTACTCATTACCAATTTCTCCTGAGTTCTCGGCTGGCGCGCGAGGGCGCCCCATGGGCTTCGTTATGCAGATGCCGTGCCAAGCTGCCCCGCGCAGCACAGCAACGCTTACGAGACCGCCGGTCGCCGGGCCAGACGCGATTCGGAGTGAATTTCTTACAACATTTTGAAACTATTGCGGTTCCGGCAACGGCGATTGGCTTATGAGATCCAGTCGCGTATCGTCCCTGCCAATCCAATATTCATTAGCCGCTACCAGGTTCGACGCGGGGTTGGCAGCGGCGCGGGCGCTATCCCACGAGCAGATTGCGGCCGGCGCCGGAAGTTACCGGGAAGAACAGTCAACATGGATACATCGAAAATCGGACGTTACGGTCAGATTGTCGCCATGCTCGCGAAGTACGGTCGCGCAGATTTTATCGATGCCGTCAGTGCCGAGTACGGGGACCAGATCGACTCGCTGAAGAGCGCCGTTGAACATGGACGCGGTCCCGAGGATCTCGTAGCCGACATCACGGAGCTGGGGCCGACTTTCGTGAAGCTGGCCCAGATGCTCTCCACCCGTGCCGACCTGTTGTCGGAGCCGTTCGTCGAAGCCCTGTCGGAATTGCAGGATGATGTGGCAGGTCTCGACCTCAACACGGTCGAGCGAATTCTCGCGGAGGAGTTCCCTGCGCGCGTGAACAGCCTGTTCGAAAATTTCGAGTCCAAACCGCTGGCGGCCGCTTCTCTATCCCAGGTTCACCGCGCCACGCTCCGCGGCGGGCGCCAAGTGGTCGTCAAAATTCAGCGGCCCGAGATCAGGGAACAGATCGAGCAGGATCTCGAGATTCTCTCCGAGGTCGCCGGTGCGATAGATCGGCACACGGATCTAGGCCGGCGATTCGAGTTCTCGCGGCTCCACGACCAATTCAAGATTGCGCTGCTCGCCGAACTCGATTTTCGCAAGGAAGCCAATAACCTCTCCGTGCTCGCGGATGAGCTCGACGAATTCGACCGCCTGATCGTGCCGCGGCCCGTTCCCGACCTGGTTACGGCCAAGGTGCTGGTCATGGACTATATCGAGGGTACTAGTGTGAGTTCGATCGGGCCGCTGGCGAAGATGGAGCTGGATATCGCCCCGCTGGCCGCCTCGCTTTGCGAGGCCTATCTGCACCAGGTGCTGGTTACCGGCTTTTTTCAATCTGATCCCCACCCCGGCAACATTCTGCTCACTCCCGATTGCCGGCTCGCTGTGATCGATCTGGGGATGGTCGCCCATGTCGAAGCCAGTCTGCGCGAACGCCTGCTGCGGCTACTTCTGGCATTGAGCGAGGCGAAGGGTCGAGAAACTGCCGAGCTCTGCCTCGACCTGGGCGAGCTGCGCGAAGGCGCCGATCCCGATCGCTTTGTCACGGAGGTCGGCGATCTCGTGACGCGGCGGCAACACGAGAAGAGTACGGAACGAAAACTCGGCAGGACCCTGTTGCAGATCGTCGGCATCTACACTGCTAACGGAATCCGGCCTCCCGTTGAGGTCGGGCTGATGGGTAAGACCATGCTATTGCTCGACGAAGTCGCGCGCGAGCTCGATCCGGATTTCGATCCCGATAGCGTGATGGCAAATTATGCGCAAACGCTACTCAGGCGCTTCGTGTCGAAGCGTCTGAATCCGCACGAGGCGGCGGGGAAGTTGCTCGAGACAAGCACGGCGCTCGAGAGATTGCCGCGACAGGTCAACGCAATCCTGGAGATGCTGTCCCGCGGCGAGATGCGATTTCGAGTCGACGCGATGTACGAAGCGAACTTGCTTCGCTCGCTCGAGCGCGTGGGAAACCGGATCGCGCTCGGACTCGTGCTGTCCGCCCTCATCGTCGGTGCGGCGCTCCTGATGCGTGTAGAGACCGCCGCGACAATTTTTGGCTATCCGGCATTGGCGATCGTGCTGTTTCTCGCAGCAGCGGTACTCGGATTCGTACTCGCTATCCAGTTGATAGCCGCAGAACGGCGCGACAAAGACGATACCGCGAGCAAATCCGGGAATTGAGAACGCGTGACATCAGTTCTGTCTGAATCGGCGAAGTGAAGTCAGACCCAGTTGGTGATCAGCTCGATAACGGTTGGGTGAATCAAATAGCCTAACGATGAATGCGGGTTGGATTCGCCCTTGCGAACGGAGAGGTTGAAGATCCGTTTCGCGTCGCGGATTTCGGTGCCGAGTTCCCTGATCTGCTTGTAGTCGCCTGCGAGACGCTGGTCGTGCGAAATATAGTCGTCCTCGGCGGCGACGTTCACCCAGGTCCTGATGTTTGCCGGAAAACGCCGCAGGCCCGTTGCGCCGCTGCCGCGAATGCGATTCTTCACGGTTTCATCGCCCAGCGGCGATCCGAGCGTCACAAAAAGATCGATCTTTCTGCCGAAGAGCTTTCTGTACTCCGACATCCGCGAGAATTTCCAGAGCGTGTCGTACGCGACCATGCTGCCGAGACTGTGAGCGATGACGAAGATCCTGTCGCCGCGATTCATCGCCCGCCGCAGCGGTCCCGACAACCGTTCGCGTATGTCGCTGCCGTACTCGGCATCCATGTTCCAGTAGTGCCTGATGTCGGGCGCGACAGCGCGAATCGCAACGCCGCTCAGGCCCGTCACTCTCGCGGGTCCGGCCAGTGCATCGACGAATATTTCCTTCAGCGCCGTCTTGCGGTGGATCTTCCTGTAGGCGCGCTTCGTGAAACCGTCTTTCGGATAAGCTTTCAGTAACTCGAGGCTCTTCTCGCGATCTTTGATGTCGGCTTTCTCCGCGTAGCGGCGTCCTCGTGACCGCAGGAACCGGTTCGACAGATCGCCGAAATACGCAAGGTCCTTCTTTGCTGCATCGAACGCGGCGAGCTTACGCGGCGTATCACGAGCTATCCCGGCCCGTATGGCGGCGAGCCAGAGTTTCTTCAACGCGGCTTCGTTCGGTTTGAAGCTGCGGCCGTGAACGAAAATGATGCAGCGACTCATTGACCATCGAAGTTTACGGGATGATGGTCGCGAGCGGGCGTGTTTCGAAGCTCGGCGATCTGTCTAGAATCTGAGATCCGCCGCGATGCTGAATACGCGTGGCTTGCCGACGAGCCAGGTGCCCGACCAATAGCTGCCGAACGCGTAGAGCTCGTCGCCGAGGTTCTCGCCCTTGAGGATCAGCTGCAAATCGTCGTTCACCTGATAATGCAGCGAGGCATCGACTACGGTGTAGGAGGGCATCACGGTGCTGCCGAGCGAGCGATCGTCGACGAAACGAGCGTCCGCGACAAGGCGGAGATCATTGGTGAATTTCCATGCGAACCCGGCGTTCCATGTCGTCTCGGGAACATCCTGCGGTACCTCGCCCGTATCCGTCTCCGCGTCGAGCGCAACGAAATTCGCGTGTACCTGGAAACGATCCGATACTGCGTAGTTCAACCCCGCTTCGATACCGGCGGACGTTTGCTCGTCGATGATGATGACGTCGTCCGGATTGCCCGAAGTGGGATCGTCGATGATCAGGTTGTTTTTCGCAATGTCGAACAACGCGACCGACCAGACCAGCCCCGTACCCTCGATCGACTTCTTGAGACCGATTTCGAGCTGCTCGCTTTCAACGAGATCGCTTTCAACGAAATTGCCGCCGAACGTAACGACCGTTCCGCTGGGATGTTCGACACCGGTGCTGTACTGGCCGTAGACCGCTGTTGTGTCGGACAGGTCGAACACGAGACCGAGGCGGCCGCTGAGGCTATCTTCGCTCCAGTTCCGGGAAAACGAACCCTGTGCGCGCTCGTAGCTCGAGTCGAAGTCCTCGTAGCGCAGTCCACCGACGAGTGCGAGCTGATCCGTGAACCGGTACTGGAGTTCCGCGAACATTGCCTGCTGATCGACCTCGGAGACGTCCTGGTTCAGCGTCGCCAATGCGGCGGTGATGTCGTTGAGGCTGCCGGGCCGGAAGTTAAAAGGATCGACGACATCGAAGTCACCCGTCGAAGCCGCGATAGAACCCTGGAATCCCCACCAGTCGATGGGCTGGGGATTGCCTGGGCCCCAGTTTGTCGGTCGCGCGAACGACAGATCGTTGGCTTCGAAGCCTACGAGCGCGGTGACGGCCGGCGTCGGTTCGAAGGCCAGGCTTGCACGGACACCGCTATGGTCAGCGTCGTGACCGAGGATCAGAGGATCGGTCCGAAGGACACCGCCTTCGCTTTCGAAGTACTGATAGTACTCGGCATTGCGCCACCAGCGGTCCGAGTTCATCTTAAAAATCTCGGCATTGAGGGTCGTTGTGTCGGACAGCGTCCAGTCGGCTTTCAGACGCAGCGAATCGTCTTCGTACCGGTTGACCGAATCCGTGACGTTGAGATTCAGGAAAGCGAACTGCTCGATGAATGCGCCGTTTTCGACCAGGCTGCCGAAGTAAGCCGAAGGAGACGAATCGCCGGAGTCGAAACGCGCCGTCAGTGACAGATCGTCGGTCGCCCGCCACAGCAGTGCCAGCGACACGTGGTCGTTCTCGCTGTCGCCGTTGTTGACCCAGCCGTCCGAGGACTCGCTGCTGATGTCGACGCGGTAAGCGACGTTGTCGCTCAACGGTCCGGTGAAGTCCAATCCGATAAACGATGTTCCGAGCTCTCCGGCCAGCAGGCGAATTTCACTGCTCGATTGAAATTCCGGCATGCGCGGGATCAGGTTGATCGCACCGCCGATGCCGCCCTGGCCGTAGAGAACCGAAGAGGGACCTTTTAGTACCTCGATGCGGTCGAGGCTCCACGTATCCTGCGGTAATGTCGAGACATTCGAGATCGAGAATACCTGGTTGCCGTCGTAAAGCTTTGTGACGGCGTTATTTCCGGCAAAGCCTCGCGCCACGATCGACGAATGACCGTTGCCGGGATTAGAGTCGATCGTAAAACCGGCACTGCGCGTCACCGCTTCGTTGACGCTGAGGTCAACGCGGTCGCGTATCGCATCGCCGTCGATGACGTCGATCGTCGCCGGTGTCTCCAGTACGCTGAGATCCAGTCTGCTTCCCGTGTAGCTGTCGGTCAGTCCCGTGGTGCCGTAAACGATCACCTCTTCGTCGGCCTGGCGCTGAGCCTGCGCGGAAGACAACGTCAGGGCCGCCCCCGCGCACACGGATAAAGCGATCCCGCCGGTTTTTTGTCCACGCATGGTGCCGGAGCCCCCAGAGCTCTTCTTGTCGATCTCGACAGTGGCGGCAGACGTTAGTGAGAATGCCTCTCGTGGGTAAGCTATTTACGGTTAATTAACTGTTAGCGCTACATGGGGGTAATAAAAATCACAAAGAAAACAATAAGATATGGGGATTTCGCAGGGGCAGCACGGTGCGGGCGCCCGTCGCCGCGGCCAAATCAGCCATCTGCGCGCGAGCG
>JAHEKF010000095.1 GCA_024638465.1 Rhodospirillaceae bacterium
GGCCGCGTCGTCGAGGGCGATGCCTGGATTCAGCAAAGCGACACGACCGGTCTCGATTCCGATGACAGCGCTTATGGTCTCAGGCTCAACTTCCCGAATCGGGAAGGCCTGCGCGGCGGTTTGGCCATCAAGGATATCGAGCGAAACTTCAAGCCGGCGCTCGGCTACATCAACCGGGCGAACGTCCGTGATTTCGCCGCTGACGTCAGCTACACGCATTTCCTCGACAGCGACCGCTTCCTGTCGACCTTCAGCGGTCTGGACGCGCAGCGGATCAGCTCCCTGGACGGCGGTCTGCAGTCGCAGATCGTGATGGCGCGACTGTTGAGGCTCGAGACGCGGACGCGCGACAACATCGAACTGCGTTACACCGCCAGTAAAGAAAACGTATCGCAGGCCTTCAATCTCTATGAAGACGAATCGCGCGCCATATCGATCCCTGTCGGCAAGTATTCCTTCGGCGAGACGGTTCTGTCCGTCGGAGCAGCGAGCTTTCGGCCGCTGTCCGGCAGTTTCTCTTACCGGGAAGGCGACTTCTACGATGGCGACAAGCGCACGGTCCGAGGCGACCTTACCTGGAGACAGTCCGCCAACTTCGTGCTGGGTATGCGCTACGACTGGAACGACATCGAGCTGCCGCAGGGACGTTTCATCTCGCGCTTGCTGGGCATAACGACGGAAGTCAATTTTTCATCGCGACTTTCCTGGATCAGCCTGATCCAGTATGACAACGGCTCCGAGGTGCTGGGTATCAACAGCCGGCTGCACTGGGTACCGCGCGCGGGCCAGGAAGGCTTCATTATCCTGAATCATAATCTGCAGGACTTCGATAAGGACAACTCATTTCAGTCGGCGTTGTCCGATCTTAGTGTCAAATTCAGCTATACGTTCAGGTTCTGAGAAGGCCTATACTTCCCCCTGGCTCCGATCACCCGGATCGGGCGCACGCGAGGGGACGATAATGATTCGAATAGCCCGGTATTTTGCTTCGCTTTCAACGCTTTCGCTGCTGCTTACGGCCGGCGGTTTCCTGCAAGCAGTTTACGCGCAGGACGACGCCGTCGTGCTGACCGGTGCGCGTGTCATAGACGGAACGGGTGCCGCCCCGATCGAGCAGGGCACGGTAGTCATCAGTAACGGCCGGGTCGACGCTGTCGGCGCCACGGCTTCCATGACACTGCCCGCCGATGCCACGCACATCGATCTCTCCGGCAAGACAATCATCCCGGGACTGATCAACGCGCACGGCCATCTGAACGCCGATCGCTCCGATAGCTCCGTCCGCGACAAGCTGCTCTCACAGCTCAGGGTTGCTGCCGACTACGGCGTGACGACTGTCGTTGTGCTTGGATCCGGCGAGGGCGATCTGGAGGAGACGGTGCGGCTGGGTGACGAGCAGGAAAGCGGACCGCTGGACCGCTCGCGGGTCTATGTTGCGGGGCCGAGCCTGCGCGACTTCAGAACGGAAGCCGAAGCCCGTGCCGCCGTCGACCGGATGGCCGACGCTCGCGCGGACATCATCAAGATTCACCTCACCGGCGGCCCGAACGACATGACGCCCGCCGTGTACGGTGCACTGATCGATCAGGCGCACCGGCGGGGTCTGCGTGTTGCCGCGCACCTTTATTATCTCGAGGACGCGCACGGTCTGGTCGACGCCGGTGTCGACGTGATCGCTCACAGCGTCCGCGACCTGGAAGTCGATGCGGACCTGATCGCCAAGATCAATCGCGCGGGCATCGCCTATACGCCCACGCTGACACGCGATCTCGCGCAGTTCGTTTACGAGGAGACGCCGGACTTCCTGTCGGAGCCGTTCTTCCTCCGGCACGAAGATTTCTTCAGTACCGAGGTCGCGATGGTCAATGATCCGGCTCGACAGGAACAAGTTCGTAACGACGAAGGGCGGCAGGCAATGAAGCCGGCGCTCGAACTTGCCTACCGCAACCTTAAGACCCTGTCGGACGCCGGCGTGCTGATTGCGCTCGGCACCGATTCGGGCACCAATCTGGGCCAGTGGCTAGGCTACTTCGAGCATACCGAGCTCGAGATGATGGTCGAGGCCGGGATGACGCCAATGCAGGTGCTCGTTGCCGCGACGGGTGCCGCCGCACGCAGCATGGAGCTCGATGATGAGCTCGGGACGCTGCAGCCCGGACGGCGTGCGGATCTGGTCGTATTGAACGCGAACCCGCTCGACGATATCCGCGCCACGCGCGAGATCGACTCGGTCTGGATCGGCGGAGCGCGGTTGACCGATCTGCCCTAGATGGAGGGTTTTTACCGCGACCTGCTTGATGCGATGCAGGTCGATTCGGAGAAAGCCGAGCCGCAGTATCAGCCGACTTACTACTGGAAGATCTGCAGCGAGCGAATTACCGAAGACCTGCAGCGGCACGGTCTCGAGAACTTTCGCGCCATGCCCGCGGCGCTGAAGCACTTCGTCCCTACCTATATCTTCGGCGATCTCGCGCCGTTTCCGGAAAAGCGGCAGGCAGTCGCGAAAGCGCTTAAGGACGCCGCGCCCGACAGCCCGAAGACGCAGCTCTGGCTCGACGAACTGCTGACGGGCCGCATTCTCGCGGCAGCGGACTATCGCGTTTTTCGCGCCAGCTATCGCGACAGGGCGCCGTATTTCGATCGCGTCAGCGAAAGCGAAATCGGCAACCCGGTCGGTCAGTCGTCGATCGAAGCGCGACGGTTCAGCCGCTCGATGCTGAACTATCTGCTCGGGCTGAACTTTCTCAAGGAACACGTGAGCGACGTTCCGTGCCGCACCGTGCTGGAGATCGGCGGTGGCTTCGGAACACTCGGCGAAATTCTTCTCACCGATTCCCGCAACGACACCTTCTATATCAATGTAGACATTCCACCGACCGCGCTCTTCTCGACCTATTATCTTCGGCAGCTACTCGGTGACGATCGTGTTATCGACTATCTGCAAACGCGCGAGCAGCAGGTTTTCGAGATCGACCAGTTCAGAGCGGACGGCATGGCCGCAGTTCTATGCGCCTGGCAATTGCCGAAGCTGCGCGGGAAGGTCGATCTCTTCGCCAACTTCATCTCTTTTCAGGAGATCGAGCCCGACGTCGTGCAGGGCTATCTGCAGCAGGTCGCGCGGCTGGAATCGAAATACGTTTTGCTGCGCAATATTCGCGAGGGGCGGGAACTCGCGCGACACGTCGGCGATCTGGGCATGCAGCAGGCAACCGTCGCTGAAGACTACGACCGTTTTCTTCCCGACTACGACCTGGTAGCGACTAACGTCTATCCGTACGGCTTCGCTACGGTCGACGGCTTCCACTCCGAGCTAAGGCTATACAGGCACCGCTAGGCACGTAGCCGCAGTCAGAAGTTGTGCTCGCCGCTGCAGTGGCCGCTTTGGCGATGCCGGGTCACCGAGTAGGCCGCGAGATCGTTGCGATCGGCGTTCGCCCAGTACCAAAGATAATGCGGCCGGTCGCCGCTGTCCGCGACCAGGTCGGGGACGAGTTCGGCGGGATTGACGGTGAAAGCCGAGCCGGCTCTGACCGTAATCGCGCGTTCATGCGCTGCTCCTGATTCGCCGATGAAACGAAGCCTGACGGTTTGTTCCGATCCGTCGGCGTGGTCGAAGACGATGCCGACTCGGGTATCCAGATCCGCGCCGATCGCGCACTGGCCCCAGGCAAGCGCATTCGACTTCTGCGGTTGAAACGCGTTCGGGTTGCGCAGCGAAATGGCGACGCTTGCGGAAAATGCATCTCGCCGACCAGCGTCGCCGTACACGATCTGGTGATTGATACGCTTCGGCGTGTTGCCGCCATCCGGCCAGGCGCGATAACGAAAGCTCGCCGCCTGTTCGACGCCCGCTGTTTGTATCGCGTCCGTTACCGAAAAATCCAGCCGCTTTGACGACGGCGAGTCGCAGGGCTCGCAGTCCACCGACGCGAGTTGTTCGCCCGACGGTCCGAAGAAATCAACCGCACCCAACAGGCGGCAGGGCGAGAAAATGGGATAGAGGCGAATCCGCGTATCGAAGCCGTCGAACAATGGATAGACCCGAACCGAGGAACTGGCATCGTCCCAGTACTCTTCGATCGCGGAACAATCGTAAAAACTGTGGTTTGCCGAAAACGCGCCGTCCACGAGATTTCTCTGGCCGGCCAGCATCCGTCCGTAGAACATCGCCTGCTGCGGTTGCAGCAGGCTCAGTATCCCGCCCTCGGGAATATCGTCGCCGAACAGTTCCTTCAGCGACACGATACGGTTGCCGAGGCGGCGCACGTCCAGGGGTACTCGCGCGCCGAAGTCTCCGTGCGGGCTGCGGACGCTGACTTCCAGGTGGTCGCGGCAGCGCGACGGGCCGGCCGTAAACACGGCAAAGGTGTCGGTCGTTTCGTCCATCCTGAGGTCTATCGATGCCTCGCGAACATGCGTGGCATTGACGCTGTCGTCCTCGAAGACGTCGTTGAGAACGCGGTTGTAGGAGTGCACGGAGTTCAGGAAGTGTTCGTTTCTGTGGTTGACGATCGCCGCCGGAAACGGGATGAAGAGATTGGAGCTCGAGAAGAATTCCAGCTGATAATTCTGTGCGGCGTCGTCCGCATACTGCCCGAGCTCGATGGCGTAGACGCGCGGTTCCTCGACAGCAACTGTGCTCGATTCGATGCACTGTCCGCCGGCATCGAACGCGCTGATCCGGCAGGCAACGTCGCGATAACCCCGTTTCAGAAGGAAGTGGTTGACGAAGCTGACGTCGACCTGGCAGTCGGGCAGATTCGGCGCAAGCAGCGACGATCGATGTACCGTATTATGCTGCGCGTCGCGATGATACTCACGGCGCGTCGACTCGATATTCTTGATCAGCTTCATAGTAAGATCGAGGCCTCCGGCGCGTCATTCTAACTGAATACCCTATTCGCTCATTTCATGCCCCGTTACTGTCAAAGCTGTGTCCTGCCGGACACGCGGCCCGGAGTGCGCCTCGACGAAGAGGGAATCTGTCAGGGATGCAAGAACGTTGGCGCGAAAAGATCTATCGACTGGGAGGCACGCGCCGGTGCATTCGCGCAGGTTGCGGCCGAGGCCCGGCAGAAAAACAGGAAATACGACTGCGTCATTCCGGTAAGTGGCGGCAAAGACGGGTTCTGGCAGGTCCAGACCTGCCTCGAGCATGGCCTGCACCCGCTATGTGTCACTTATCGTGTGCCGTTCAGGAACGAGCTCGGCGAACGCAACCTGAGAAAGCTCGTCGACCTTGGCGTGGACCATATCGACTTTCGTCCAAACCCCGCCGTGGAGAGAGCGTTTATAAAGAAAGCGTTTGCCACAAAAGCCATCAGCGGGCTGGTCCCGCACATGGCCATCTTCGCGCTGCCGGTGCAGGTTGCCGTTGCCTACGACATCCCGCTGGTCATCTATGCGGAGAATTCCGCGATGGAATACGGCACCGAGGACGACAGCCTGACCGGCGCGAGGCTCGATCATCGCTGGTTGATGCGCTTCGGCGTGACGGATGGCACCACGGCCGAAGACTGGATCGACGACGAGCTGACCCGGCAGGGTCTGGCGCCCTACTTCTTCCCGTCGGACGCCGAACTCGAGGCGCGCGACATCAAGGTCGTGTTTCTCGGTTATTACTACCCCTGGGATCCGGAGAACTCGAAACGAATCGCGGAACAATACGGTTTCGAGTCGCGCAAGGAGGGGCCGCTGGTCGGCCACTACAGTTACGCGAACATCGACGATGAGCTGCTCGGCATTCACCAGCATGCAAAGTGGTATAAGTTCGGCATCACTCGCAGCTGGGACACGATTTCGATGGAGATCAGGAACGGCCGCGTGACGCGTGATGAAGCCATTGCGTTGCTGCGCGACTCGGGTGCCGAGATCCCGTGGCACGCCATTGAGTTGTTCTGCGGCTACGTCGGCATCAGCCAGGCGGAATATTTTTCCATCCTCGAAAAGTTTCGCAACCCGGAAATCTGGTCGCGCCGCGATGGCCAATGGATCATCGAGGATTTCCTGATCGATCCGTTCGACTGGCCCGACAATGCGGCAACCTCGTGAGCCCGGGACATGATGTGGCGCTTATGCCCCGGTTCCCCACGATGGCGCGATACCGCGCTCTCGTACTGCTGACGGGAATGTTTATGCTCGCGGGCTGTTCGCCGCTCAGGCTGTTGAACGTCTTCATTGGTCAAGACGGCTACGCGGTGCGGCAGGGAATTGAGTACGGCAGCGATCCGCGCCAGGTGCTCGATGTCTACACGCCGGCGCAGCAGTCCGCGCGTCCGCCTGTCGTGGTGTTCTTTTACGGCGGCAGCTGGAAGGGTGGAAATCGCGGCGA
>JAHEKF010000045.1 GCA_024638465.1 Rhodospirillaceae bacterium
TGAGCAACCCGCAACTCGTCTGGGACTGGTATGCCTGGCGCCGCGAGCTCGTATCCAAAGCAGAGCCAAACGCCGGTCACAACGCGCTCGCACGACTAGCGACACTGAAGCCGGGCCTGACGCTGGTAACTCAAAACGTCGATGGACTTCATCAACGCGCCGGCAATGCCGAAGTTGTCGAGTTCCACGGGCGTATCGATCGCGACAAATGCTTTTCCTGCGGTCACTACCCGGCGGCACCTGTCGAAAGCGAAGAGCGGCCGCCACCGTGCCCGTCCTGTGACGGGTTGCTGCGCCCCGATGTCGTCTGGTTCGGCGAGTCGATCCCCGCCGACGCGCTACGGACTGCGATCGACGC
The DNA here is from genome assembly GCA_024638465.1 of Rhodospirillaceae bacterium. Taxonomy (GTDB): domain Bacteria; phylum Pseudomonadota; class Gammaproteobacteria; order Steroidobacterales; family Rariloculaceae; genus SMWC01. The sequence continues at coordinate 359 of JAHEKF010000045.1, forward strand.
TGCCACGCATTGCGATTTGTTTCTGTCGGTCGGCACGTCGTCGCTCGTCTATCCTGCCGCCGGCCTGGCGCAAGCTGCCGCTGAACAGGGCGCGATCATCGTTGAAATCAACACGAACCCGACGCCGCTGACAGCGAAGGCGGACTTTCCACTTCAGGGTCTCGCGACTTACTGGCTGCCGGCGATCACGGCCGCCGTCGAACTCGAAGAATGACGTCAGGAATTCAGCGCTGAAGCGCCCAGACGGGTACGGCTGACCAGGAGTCCGTCAAGCGGCGATCCAATGATTTGAAGTTTGGTTCGTGCCTCGCCACCGCGTGCCAGAACCGCCTGGAGTGGTCCAGATGCTGGAGATGACACAATTCATGGACGAACAAATAGCGCACGAGATCGGGCTCTACGAATAACAAGCTCGCGTTGATACTCACATTCCCCCGGGGCGAGCAACTGCCCCAGCGCGTTCGCTGCGTTCGGACGGAGACGCTGTTCGGTTTCACACCAATCCCCCGTGCTTCGCGCGAAATCCAGGGTTTCAAATAGATACGCGCCTGTGCGAGCAGCCATTGCCGCAGCAGCTCGGAGACTTCCCGGCTATCCGTCGCCGCCTCTATCTCGATGGTATGCGACGTTGATCGCAGGCGCGATTTCCTGCCGGCACTTGCGACGTACCGGACGTCCCAATGCGCGCCGACCGCGGCGAACTCAATCTCGGTCGGCGGTGCAATTCGTTCCGCCGGGTAAAGCGCGCGCAATTCTGACCGGGCTTTCTCGATCCAACGATGGTTGTCGTCGATAAACTTTTTTACCGCGCGCGGCCGGGTGCCGCGGGGCACGACGACTTCGAGCGTATAGGGGGGAATCATTTGCAATATCAGCGACTTCGCTCGACGACTCTCGCGAATAACCATCTCGAAACCGCCATCCGATACGGGTTTCGGCCTGTCGTCGTCGAGCAACCGCAGCTGCTCTGTCACGCGTACACCGTCACGCGTACACCTCAATCCTTGTGGGCATCGTCCGCCTTCGGATCAGAAAACTCGCCGGGCGCGCCGCTCGGCCAATCGGAGAACGGGAACGGCTGATCGTCGGAATCGAACGTCAGATATCTCACGATCTGATAGGAGTACGTTGCCAGCCCGTGACCGAGGTGACGCAGCCTGAGATTCGCCTCCCCGGTAAACAGGACCCAGAGGAACTGCAAAACGACGACGGCGAAAACGACAATCCGCGAGATGCTCCAGAGTGCGAAGAACAGAATCATGAACAACAACCGAAGCCAGGTGGACGACGATCTGATGTTGTCCTCCAGCCGCGAATCGTCTTCATGATCCACAAGGTCGGTCTCCTCGCGAACGTGATCCGGCGGTGGAACCGAGTCAGTCATTGCAGCCCCTCGCGCATCGCGGCCGATTTCTGCCTCGCATTCGGCTTGTCCTTCATATTCGCAATGAGGCTAAAGATCGGTCGACCCATGAACAATCTCCCCCGCAACCATCGTCAGCAATGGCTGAATATGGCGCACATCATCGACCGGGATCTCCAGATAGTCGCGATCGAGGATGACGAGATCGGCGTATTTTCCGGCTTCGAGCGTGCCGATATCGTTCTCCATGAACAACAGATAAGCATTCGACCGCGTGTGGGCAATCAATGCCTCTTCGCGAGTAATCACCTCGTCGGGATCGTATTTCACGATGTCGGGAAATACCTTGCCCGCCGTGTATTCCCAGATCGTGTGAAACGGATTGTAAGTCGCAACGATCGTGCCATCGGAACCCATTCCCCACAGAATCCCGCTGTCCTGAATCATACGAATCGGCGGCGAGGCATCGACGCTGGTGATCACTGGCTTGACCGTGTGGTTCGCGATCGTGATATGCCAGCCCAGACGTTTGGCGCGCTCGACGGTTTCGGGCTTTATCAGATCCGCGTGTCCCAACGTCCAGCGCAGGTCCCAGGTCGGGTATTCCTTACTGATCTCCTCGGAGATCGACATCATGCGGTTGGCAGTCGAGTCCTGCATGACATGCTCGTTGAGCTGCCAGCCGTTTTTGGCCGCCGACCGCGCGATCAACGTGAAGTCGTTCCAGATATCTTCCGGGAAGCCGTTATCGTTTGCCGTCGAATCGTGAAGAATTCCATGGACGTGCTCACCGATACCCATGACGCCGTAGCGGTCGTCGCGGCGGAACGGCTCGACGCGGTCCAGTAACTCCGCCGCCGCAATCGAGGTTCGATTGGTGTCGGCCCAGTAACGCTGCGCATAGAACACGCGGATATCGAGCTCACCGCGGTTGTAAAGCTCGGTGACCGGATCGTAGGAACCATCGAGGTAGCCGACATCATAGGCCGCGGTTACCCCCATGCTCGTCAGATAGTCGTTAAACGCCCGGACTTCTGCCATGCGCTCTTCCAGTGTCTGCGCGAAGGGGAAGTATTTAAGGGCTTCGTACATGACGGTCCGGCCGGAACGGTTGTCGGTGCGCACAACCGACTCACCTTTATAGAAGTCACCGAGCTTCGGCGCGAGTTCTGCTTCCGCGAGGCTGTTCATGTAGAACGACGAATAGGTTTTCTGAATGAAGACCGGGTTATTCGGCGCAGCGGCGTCGAGTTCCTCGCGGGTAAAACCACCCGGTTTGTCCGCAAACTGCTGCTCGTGCCAGCCGCCAAGGATAAATATCCATTGCCCCGGGCCGAGTTCTTCCGCGCGCTCCGCAATGAGCTCGTGGACCCGCGTCCGCGACGTCACGCCGTGGATCCTCAACTCGTAGGCGGCGAAATTGGTACCGCGCAGGTAGTGGATATGGTTGTCGATGAGGCCCGGGATCATCGTGCGGCCTTCGAGGTCGACCTGCTCCGTGTTGCCGCCGGCGAGCTCCAGAATTTCGTCATCGTCGCCGACGGCGAGAATTCGTTCGCCGCGAACCGCGAGGGCTTCGGCCGTCGAGAAGCCCTCGTCGACGGTCAGGATTTCACCGTTGTAGAAGATCCGGTCAGGCGCCTGACCGGCGGCGATCAGCGGCAACAGCAATAACGGCAACAGCGGCGCGATGGCACGCGGGATCGGGATCATCCGGAACTCCTACAGCAGTAACCTGGCGCTCAGTCTAAGCGACGGCAACTTCGAACGCTACGCAACAATATCTCGTAACCCATTGATAGTTAGACGCACTTAGCGCATCCCTGTCGATTGCCCGAAGGTCACGCGGCGTTCGATACGCTCGCCATCGCGCTCGAATATAACGGAACCCTCTTCGCCCGGCCTGACGACGCGCAGCACGTACATGAGATCGTAGATGTCGCGCACTTCACGCCCGGCCAGTTCCACGATGCGGTCGCCGCGCTGTAACCCGGCCTCGTCCGCCGGACCGCCGTCACGAACCCCGGAAAGCAGCATGCCGGGACGGTTGTCGGGTGAGCCGGTGTAGTCGGGAATCGTGCCAAGCGACGCGCCATAGCTGCGAACATCGCCGACGGGCGCCGGTGCCTCGGCTTCGAGGTAAGTCAGTCCCGCGTGCCCCGTCAGGTCCAGCGCGACCCCGGCTACGAGCTCGGCAATCCTGAGCCCGCCGGCTGCGTTGATCGCTTCGGCATCGTCGGATGGCTTGTGATAATCCTCATGCGCCCCTGTAAAGAAATGCACGACCGGAACGCCGGCCGTGTAGAACGGCATTTGATCCGACGGCCCGTAGCCACTGCCGCCAAGCTCGCAACCGAGGCGAAGCTCGGCGCACAGCGGCTCGATGATGTCGTTCCACTCTTCGGCCGATTCGGTTCCAAGCGCGGAAAGGCGATTGTTGCGAAGGCGCCCGACCATATCCATGTTCAACATCGCCACCAGACCCTCCGGGGCTGCTCCCGGAGGCGGCTGTCGCGTCATCTGCGTCGAGCCGAGGAGACCGGTTTCCTCGCCGGAGAACGCGACGAATAGCACGTCGCGCTGAAGGCGGTCTCGTCGCTGCAGAAGCATCCGTGCTACCTGCAGCAGTGCGGCTGTCCCCGATGCGTTGTCGTCCGCGCCATTGTGCGGCTCATTGGATTCGGGCTCGAGCGAGTCCCGCCCGCCCAGGCCGAGATGATCGTAATGAGCGCCGATCAGCACGCTTCCGGCCAGGCGCTCGCCGGCCGAGATCCGGCCTACGATGTTGTAAGCCTCGCTCATCCGCTCCACGAGAGAAACCTGGAGTCGAGCCGGCGCATCCGTGGCTATCAGGCGCTGCGCCCATTGCCGCCTGATCACACCGATCACGATGCCGGCATCCCCCTGCGGGTCCACGCGCAGACCCGGGAGAGGCGGCTCCTCCTCAGCATCTTCGGTCAGCGGCATGTCCGCGACGAGCAAGCCCACCGCGCCGCGCTCACGGGCCATAAACGCTTTGTAGCGCAGGTCACCGAAGCGGCGCTGCAGATTTTCCTCTTCGAACACACCGTCCTCGGGCGTAAATCTGCGAACGAGGACGATCTTTCCCTCAGCGTCGATACCTGCGTAGTCATCGATGTCGTGCTCTTCGGAAACGATTCCCCAGCCGGCGAACACGATTTCGGCGCTCGCCGAGCCCGAGGCCGAGAACCCCGGCACCGCGAACTCGTCGTCCGGAACAGCGTCGCCGCCGATCGTCAATGCGGTATCGGGTCCCAGCGAAACATCGACAACAGCTTCGAATCGCTGCCGGTAACCGCCGTCGCCTGCGGCTGGCTCCAGACCGATTTCTGCGAAGCGCCGTTCCAGCCAGTCCGCTGCTTCGGCCAATCCCGGCGTGCCGATCCCGCGCCCGCCGCGAGCATCGTCGGCGAGCCAGCGCAAGTCTTCCATGAAGCGGTCTACCGCGGCAGTGCCGGCTGGTCGGCTGTCGATCCAGCGTGCAACATAGACGTCGGTGTCACCGGGCGCTCCCTGGTTGCGGTTCGAGCCGAAAGCCAGCCACTCGCCGTCTGGCGAAAACATCGGGAAGCCGTCGAATCCGGGCGTGAAGGTAATCCGCTCGAGATGGGTGCCGTCGACATCGATAGCCCAGATATCGAATTCCCGCCCACTCGGATCGTCGTGATTGGACGAAAACAGGATCCGGTCACCGTCCGGAAAAAAGTAAGGCGCAAAGTTCGCGCCGCCAAGATAAGTGATTTGCCGCGCTTCGCTGCCATCGGCATTCGCCACCCAGATTTCCAACTCTCCTGGCCGGACAAGGCCTTCTGCCAGTAGCTCCTGGTACTCGGCGAGCTCGTCCCCGATCGGGCGTGAAGCGCGCCACACGATCTCGGAGCAGTCCGGCGAGAAGAACGCGCCACCGTCATAGCCCGGCGTTTCGGTCAGCCGCTGAACATCACTACCGTCGGCGTTCATGCGATAAAGATCCAGGTCGCCATCACGTGTCGAAGTGAAGACGATGGATCCGTCGGCAGAACACACTGTCGCCTCAGCGTCGTAGGCATCGGTGGCGGTCAATGCAACGAGGTCGGACCCGTCGGGAGCCGCGCTGTAAATCTGATAGCTGTCGTAGATTGGCCAGACATAGCCCTGCGAGCGATCCGGCGGCGCAGGACACATCGCGCTATCCGCATGCGTCGAAGAGAAGATGATGCGCTCGGCGTCGGCCGTGAAATATCCGCAGGTCGTTCGACCCTGCCCCGTCGAAACCAGCGTTAACGCCGCCGGGTCGCTAACCGGCATGCTGAAAATCTGGTCGCAGTCGTACGGAGCGCGAGTCGATTGAAAAACGAGTTCGCTGCCGTCGGGAGACCAGTACGCTTCCGCGTTCTCGCCGCCGAAAGTGAGCTGGCGGACTTCAGCGAAATGGGTTTCCCGCTCGTCGTGCAGGATGCCCGCATCCTGGGCGAATACGGGCGCCGCGACAAAGGCGGCGTATGCGAGCAGCGACAACCTGGTCATACTATCGACGCGGACGTCCCCCGTTGCAATATCGCAGTCCGCGACGAGCTAGAGCGGCAGCCCGCGAGCCGGGTCGATGCCGTTGTGGAAACCACCCTGATCCCTGATGACGCGTCCGACACCGTTATCGTCGTACTGGACCCATACCAGACCGTGTGGATTACCGCGATACGGCATGTCGATGACATCGAGCCGCTCGTAAGTCTCGGCATCGAACACGTAAATGCGTCCTTCACCGTTACTGGTCGCCCACATCTCGCGCCCGTTCGGCGCTAACAGAACATGATCAACCATGTATCCGGAGAATACGGTCTCGAGTGGCTGGCCATTCTGGGCATCGACCACCGTCAGGGTACGCCCGACGGCACCCGTTGCCTCGCCCTTGTTGGCGATCCATAGCTCGGTCTCGCTCGCATTCAAAGTCCCGCCGTAGGGACCGGTGCCGGTCGCGGTCGACCACTCGATCGCGCCCGTCCGATTGTTCACCTTCGTCACGTTCGACGAACCGGCAGCAGGTACGTACAGATAGTCGCTGTTCGAATCGATGATGATCCAGTCTCCGCGATAGCCGCGGTAGGGATATTCAGCGACGACTTCCCAGTTCGTCGGGTCGATCTTCGTAACCCAGTAGGGCCGCAATGCCGTCGCCTGGCCGTTGGCGACAAAAGTTGCGCCCCCGATCGCCCCGCCGTCACCACCGGGCTGCATCAGAATGTAAATAAATTCGTCGTCGGTGTACGAAGTGTAATTGCTGCCCCCGAGATCTTCGGACTTGATGCCGCCGATGATCTCATCGGTCTCGGGGTCGAGCAGAAAGACATCCAGTCCGTCGGGTTCGCTGACGAAAGTATCGATGAGAAGATAACGATCCTGGAAGATCTGGCCGTGATGGGTCCGCCCTCCGACGGCGAGCTGCTTGACGGGCTGCAGCGTCAGCGCGTCAACCTTCAGCAGGGTCGCAGGCGTACGCAGCATATTACCCATCCCGCCCATGCCGCCCGCCGCGGGGGCGGCCGCGACCTGCGCGCTCGGCCCGATGATATACAACCAGCGACCGTCGGGACTCAGGACTGTCGTGTGCACTGCGCCACGTAACTCGTAGGGCATGGTATTCGCCGCAATAATTTTTTTCGTATTGGCGTCACCGACGACGACCTGTGTCTGCTCCGACCGTTCGATATTGCTGGGCGCACGACGCGCAGTCCCACCCGTATTCTGATAAAAATAAAGCTCGCCGGGTTCGGGGAAGAAGATCTGCTCGCCCGCATCGTAGGTCGCGATAGTCTGGACGTCGTAATCGCGTCTCAGGCTGCCGGCTTTCGCACGCCGCGGCCAATCCGCCAGCACCGTATCGAAATCCTGAATCTGCATGACGAGCCGGTCGCGCTCGGTCACAATGAACTCTGCCTCGGGTCCACGCGAGTCCATCATCGCCTGCAGATCGCCGCGCCAGCCGGCAATCATCTCCGGCGTCACTGAATCACCCTCGAGATTTCCCAGATAGGTCGCCAGCGCGACCAGATCGTCTGCATCGGGTGCGAGTTCGGCGACGATGACACCCATCTGCGGATTAGAGTCGAGCTGCTCCTGAATCTCGACCGGCGTGGGGCCATGGCGGAGCGTCGGACCGACAAGACCGGAAGCGTCCTCACCATGACAAACCCAGCAAGAGACGCGCTCGAAGAACAGGTCTCTTCCTTGAGCGGCCAATTCCGCAACATCTTCCTGCGCCTGCAGCCCGGAAGCGAACAGCGGCGAGAGCAGTAGCAGCGAAGAGCGTTGAAGTGCATTCATATCGAGTTCCTTCGATCTCTAATCGATTTCTGTCTTGTCGCCATTATAGCCATCCGTCTGCAAAGCGATGCCGCGCAGCGAGATCGGCTGGTTATCTTTAGACTTCTCGCTGTCGATTCGTTCACTCACCAGGGTTCAGTATCAGCTTCTGTATGCGCCAGTTGTTGAGGTCCGCGATGTAAAGGACGTCTTCCTGCGAGCAGTCGATGCCGTGAATCCAGTTGAACTGACCCAGCTGCTTGCCCGATTCGCCGAGCACCCCCAGAATCCGGCCGTCGAGGCTCAGTTTGTAAATTCGTCCCGGATGCTGGTCCGCGGCCCAGAGATATTCCGTCTCGCCGGGGGAAATGCAGATCGCCCATGGCTGCGTCTCATCCGGCAGGTCCGGATTGACATTGCCGAGCACCGGCTGCATCGATTTATCGAACGGTGCATTCAGCAGCAGGATCCGCAGCAAGTTTCCTTCCGTGTCGAAGACCTGAATACGGCGGTTGGTCCGGTCGGCAACGTAGACATTGCCGTCACGGTCCGAATCGATGCTGTGCGGCAGATCCAGCTGGCCGGGATCGGAACCGTATTCACCCCAGGACATTACCCAGTCGCCGTTGCGGTCGTATTTTGCGACGCGCGAGTTGATGTAGCCGTCGCTGATATAGATATTGTCGTCCGCGTCCCAGGTGACGTCGCTCGGTCCACCGAAGAAGCCATCCACAGCGACGGCGTCCTCGGCTTCGAGGTGCACGAACTCGTCGAATCCTTCGGGCCGCCTGCCGAGATTCATCGTTACGTAACCCGCCGGATTGAACTTGATGACGGTATGAGCCCCCTTGTCGACGAGCCAGAGATTGTCGTAACGGTCGTAACGAATCGAGTGGGAATAACCCAGACCGTAAACGTTCTGTCCGATCTCGCGAACGAAATACCCCTCGTCGTCGAATTCGAGCAGTTGCGACGTCGCGTTGCCATAGAGTGGCCCACCATTGTTTGCCGAGCCCGGGTGGTTCAATACCATGACGTGCCCTTTGGAGTTCACGGCCACCCCGAGCGTTTCACCCAGATTCATCTCGGGCGAGTATTTCAGAAAGTTCGGCACCGACTGATACGGAATCTGCGGAATATCGTAGTCGGCAAATTCCGCGCCGACCCGCATCGAAGCGACTCCGAAAACGAAGGCGAAAAACAGCGGCACGGTTAGTGAACGTTTCATAGCGACTCCTCCAGAAGAGACCGGGCAAGATGTACGGCGGTACGGGATCGTGCCGCGATGGCATTTCGCTCGCGCTTGCGCGACGAAAACAAATAAGGCTGTCTACGGATCGACGAAGCGACTCGTTGCATCCGGATCGCAGCCGCCCAGATACATCTCGAGATGCGGCGAATGGTGTAGCAGGCGCGAGTGCGTCATCGGTTCCGCCAGGTACTCGGGGTCTTCGAGCATGAACGTCGCCTCGATGTCGGTACCGTCGTCGGAGAGCCGATAGGTCTCCACTACATGTTTTTGCGCGCCCGATGGCACGCCGATCTGGTACGGAGATCGATGGTCGGCAAAATTGCGCGTGTTTACGATCAGCGTGTCGCCGTCCCAGCGACCGATCGAATGTCCGGTAACGAATCGCTCGCTCGGATCGGGATGGTCGCGGCCATCCATATAAACGGTACGCTCCTCGTCGAAGTACTGGCTGCGTATCGTGATGATCTCGTTCGGTTCGTCGATGTCGAATTCCATCAGGTAAAGGCTCGAGGACACGAAAGCGGCGGGCGTCGGGCGACCGACGCAGCTGGATTCGGGGTTCTCGGACGAGAGCGGGTCATAAGCCTCCATCGCCTCGCGGCCTGCGTCCGTCAGGACGAGCTGAGCGAGGAAGAATCCATCGAAGCCCCCAGGGAAGTTCATCGTCGCGCCGCGATCGGAGAGCCATTTACCCTCGAGAGACGTTGCGGGCACCGGCGTTTCCGGTGGCGCTTCGGCCGTTCCCAGCAGCAGCCCGCCTTCCTTGTCAATCGACTCGAGAATCGCGTAAGGCCTGCCATTGCGAGAGGGATGGCCGCGCACGATCACGCGATCGCCCGGAACGAGCGAGTCTCGCTGCCAGCCGCGCCGAGCGATCACCGAGACCGGTCCCATCTGGAAATCCCACTCGACGGTCTCACCGGCCTCGTTGCTGACGTCGACGAGGACGTAGACGTGCGGGTTGCGAAAGTGAAATTCCGAGACGACGCCTTCGAAGGCAACAATCGACTCCATGTCGATACCGGCATCGCTGTGATGAGTCCATGCATTCGCAGCAAGTACCATCGCACCGGCCGCAACAAGAAGTCGTTTCATTTTCTCTCTCTTCATTTTTCGATCGTTCGCTCGATGAAGTCGATGATTTGCGACGAAACACCGGTGTCGGTCGTGCCGATGCCGAGCACCTGCGAAGTGTGATTGTGTCCGAGACTCTGAGCGTACCGCGGTGAAACACCATGCTCGCTCGTGAGTTCGTTCATCAAGCCCGTGAATGCGACGGTATAGCGGTCGATGTCGAACTCAGCGGTTGTGAAAAGGACAGGAACGTCCGTGTTCTCCACGTTCCCGACAACGACTTTGTCAGCATACAGGGCCGCGTCGTCGCCGAAGTAGCCGATCTCGCCGCGCGACGGGTTGGCGAAATCGAATGTGTACGGCCCCGACATGAGGATGGCGCCGGCAGGCCGCGCCGTTCCGGGCTCGAGCACGCCCGGCATGAACACATAAGTTGCGGAATGCAGCGCACCGGAAGACAGCCCCATCACGAAAACCTTCGCAGGGTCACCACCGTATTCCGCAACATGGTCGCGCAGCCAGGTGACCGCATTGCCAACATCCTGAGCCCCGGCTGGCCAGATGTGCTCGGGCGCCAGGCGATAGGTCGCATTCGCTGCGACATAGCCTATGCTCGCGAAATAGCCGGCAGCGTTGGCCATCGATGCGCGACTGCCGCCCGCGAGACCCCCGCCATGGAACATGACGATCACGGGCGCTCTGCCGGTCTGATCTGCCGCAGTACTTACGTGAATATCGAGTCGCTGACGCTCGTCCGGCCCATAGGCAATGTCACGCCGCACGTCGACCTTTCCGGGATCGAAACGACGCTCTGCCGATGCATAGATCTCGGCCGTCTGGCCGACGATTTCACCGCTAAAGTTTCGGCCGATCGCAGCAAGTGCAGATGCGATCGCGTCCGGCATCCCGGCTCGGGCGACGTCGACATCGGTTCGCGCCCTGCCCTGAGCCGAAGCGAACCCTGACGTTACGCACAATACAGACAGCAGAATCGAGCGCAGTGCGAGCTTCTTCTTCATGAGCTTTTCATCGCTTGGGAGCTTCGTGCCTGATTATAGGCCAGCTTCCGTCGCTGCGCCGACAGGCCGCGCCGGAAATCCGCGCTGCGTCAACCACGGCTCGGGATTGCAATCACTCCGGGGCGTCCGAATAATGGAAGCGAACTCTCGACTCGGGGACACGAGCGACGTGAAACGCATCCTGACAGCGGCCTGGACGACGATCGCGGCGGCGCCGGTATTGGCGCATCACTCGCCGAATCTGCACTTCATTCGCGGCGAGATCGTCGAGATCGATGGCGTCCTGTCCTCCGCACAATGGCAGAACCCGCATACACAGCTCGCGGTAACGGTTACCGGCGCGAACGGGACTGAAGAGATCTGGCTTATCGAGGGCCGAAGTGCAAGCCAGTATGTCCGTGCAGGCGTCACGCAGGATGCCTTTCAGGTCGGTGACCCTATTCGGGTGGCGGGTTTTCCCGGCCGCCGCAATCCCACGGCCCTGTTCGCAACCAATATTCTTCTCGCCAGCGGCAACGAACTCGTCACCGACAACTTCGTCGAGCCCCGCTGGCCGGGCGGTCGCGCAATGCTGCTGTCGAGTTCGAACGAGGCCGTCGAGCTCGAGGAATTACCGAGCGACAACAACGGAATTTTCAGAGTCTGGGGTCCGGATCGCACGGACCATGGCATCGAAGGAACCGGACGAACGCTCTGGACCGACAGCTATCCGCTCACGGATTATGCGCGTTCGGTTCAGGAGAACTGGGACCGGATCGAGGACAACCCCTACATCCGCTGCGGCAACGGCATGCCGGCCATCATGGACCTCGGGACGCCGATGGAGTTCGTCCAGGAAGACGACGCAATCGCGCTCTATCTCGAAGAGCAGGATTCGGTCAGGCGGTTCTACATGTCCGAAGCGGCAGCCGCGACCGCAAGCGCCGGACCCTTCGGCATCTCCCTGGGCCGCTGGGACGGCGATACGCTCGAAGTGACCACGACCGACATCGACTGGGACTGGTTCGACCAGGAAGGCATTCCGCAATCGGACGATCTCGTTGTGACCGAGCGATTCACACCGAGTGAAGACGGCAGAGTACTGCGTTACGAGCTAACGGCAACGGACAGGGAAGTCTTCACGGAACCCGTGGTTCTGGATCGAGTCTGGGTGTGGGATCCGACCGAGGAAGTCAGGCCCTACAACTGTATCTGGGACCGCGACGACCTCTAGGAGCGTCTAATCTCTAACGTCTAGAGACCTTCTCCGCTCCAGGAACACTCATACGGTCGAATCTGCTCGCCCGGCACCCAGATCCAGATGCGATCCAGGACGACCGGCTCGGTGAATATCTCCGGGTCGGTTGCCGTTAGCTCGTAGTGCAGGACACGGCCATCCGCGCCGGGCGTAAAACGCTCCACGAGATGTAGCGCGTCGCTCTGGCGAATACCCGACTGGTCAAACCATGGCCAGTCGATGTCGGTCGTGGTCACTTCGAGCGTATCGCCGTCCCAGCGACCCGTCGAAAACCCGAATGCGCTCGGCTCGCTATTGGCTGCCGACGCATTCGCGTTCATGTGAATTCGGCGGACGGTGTCCAGTTCTTCGAGATGCAGCAGAATGTCTTCGCCCGCACGGACGAACTCGAGCGGAAAACCCTGATCCATGATGGCTGGCATGCCGTTCTGGCAGTTGATGTAAGGGTTGTCGGCGACCGGGTCCCAGTTCTCCTGATCGATACGCGCCTGCTCCGTCAGCGGATAGCTGTCGACCCAGAGCATTCGCTCCGTGTCATCGGCACCCGAAACCGAACCGTCGCGACTCCAGACGCGGAACAGCCCGGTCGGTACTTCCGGTGCTTCGGCAATACGCGCCGACTGGTAGTCTCCGAGGCTGGTTCCTGCCACCTCTTCGGTCCAGCGTGGACCAGCCAGGTTTTCCGCTATCAGCTCGCGGCCATCGACAAGCAAGACGTTGGTGATGAACATCGCATGCTGGTTACGCCGGCCGCGGAAGCCTGCCATCCGCACGCGATCGCCGACCGTGAAAATCTCCGGCCCCAGCCCCGCGCGATAGAGCTGCGTCGACGCCTTGGTTTCACCGATCCAGACGACCGCTTCGCCGCCCTGGTCGACCGTCTCCAGCGTCAGAATCGTGTGCGGATTCTGCCAGTCGATTGCCGTCAGCGTTCCCGCGATCTCGACGACGTCACTGCGGTCGAAGTGGACGTTCGGCGAATGATGGGCTGCGGCGCTCACGGACATGGCGCCGGCCAGAACTGACAATAAGCGGCGAGTCATCTTGACGGTATCCCTCGATAATGGCGCTGGTAGGCCGATTATCGCACTAATCCGCGCGCGAGCGGCAGCAGACTGGCACAATCCGTCGCCATGGAAGCGCTGACGGATATCGGCCTGAATCTGACTCACGACAGCTTCGATGCGGATCGCGACGCCGTTCTGGAACGTGCGGCGGGCGCGGGCGTCGCGAGATTCATCGTCACGGGCACAACCGTTACCCATAGCGCGAAAGCACTCGAGCTCGCACAGGCACATCCCGGGCGCGTTTACGCGACGGCCGGCGTTCATCCTCATTACGCGCAGGATTACGACGACCACACGAGCGATGCATTACTCAATCTGCTGTCGAGCCCGGAAATCGTGGCGGTCGGCGAGTGCGGCCTCGATTTCTTTCGTAATTTCTCGCCTCCGGAAGCGCAACGATCGGCTTTCGCCGCGCAGCTCGAACTGGCGGCCGAATCCGGGCTACCCGTGTTTCTGCATCAGCGCGACGCCTTCGAGCCCTTCATCGAAATGCTCGGCACGGTACGCAACCGGCTGTCCGGTGGCGTCGCGCATTGCTTCACAGGCGGTATCGACGAGCTCGAGCCGCTTCTCGAGCTCGACCTCTATATCGGCATTACGGGCTGGCTCTGCGACGAAAGACGTGGCGGAGCGCTGCGAGAGGCAGCGCCGCGCATCCCCCTGGACCGGGTCCTGATCGAAACCGATGCGCCCTACCTTTTGCCGCGAAACCTGGTCGAGAAGCCGCGCACGCGGCGCAACGAACCGGTTCATTTGCCGCATATTCTTCGCGAGCTGGCGGCCGCCCGGGGCGAAACTGAAGAGCGCGTCGCCAGGGCGACAGCCGAGAACGCCACGCGGCTTTTCAGACTGGCGTCGTAGCTCGCGGAGCCGGTTCGCTTGCAAGCAGGACTTTCTCCCAGTGCGGGTAAAACGCCTCCACGAGGCGCTCGAGCTCCGCTTCAGCGGGCCGGCCATAACGCTCTCGAAGCTCATCCGGGTATATCGTCTCGCTGGGGCGATCCTTGCCGAAGTCGGCCCCGGCCGGGAACAGAACGAAGCCCTTGACGGGGATATCGCGCGAGACCGCTTTGATCGCTGCGACCCGGTCATACAACGCCGCTTGCGGATTCGGAAAGGTGAAACGCTGGTTCTCGCCGATTACCGTCCATTCGTCCATGCGATCGCTGGCGAAGACCTTGCCCTCGAAGCTCTTGACCTCGATGACGAGGATACCTTTCGCCGTCAACAGGACGTGCTGGAGATGAATCATTTCGCCCATGCCCGCGGGCAGCACCACGTCCTGAATCGATTTGACGCCGATCTCCCGCAACACGTCTGCCGTTGCGCGACGCCGGCGCCGGATCACGACAACGGTGACGACGATCGCGAGCGCGACCGCAGCGAGCACAGACAAGAATATATAATTCACTTTAAATAATTAATATAAGAAACTGTTTATATTAAATTTATATCCATTCATCGATAGCCTGCGCCAGCGCCGCCGGATCGCCGGCCAACGGTTCCGACGCAGCCGGCAGCTCGAGCAGCGCGGCGAGTTCGGCAGGAACAGGCACGGCCTCACCGATGACATCCTCGACGATGTTATCGAATTTCGCCGGATGCGCCGTCGCGACCACAACCCAGGATTCCCGCTCGCGGCGGCCAGCCGGCAAGTGATCGTAAACCCAGAAGCCGGTCGCGGTGTGCGGACACCAGGTGCGCCCGAAGCGCTCGAAATCTTTCGCAATCTGTTGCCGGATCGCAGCGTCCTCAACGGGATAAGCCTCCACAGCCCCTCTCAGCTCGGCAAAATCCGGCACGAGATGGCGCAGGCGCTCCATATTGCTCGGATCGCCGACATCCATGGCCGATGCGAGCGTCGCCACGCTCGGCCGCGGCTGCCAGTCTCCGGTCGCGAGATAATCCGGGATCGTGCGGTTCGCGTTCGTCGCGAGAATGATCGATCGGATCGGCAAACCCATGGCGCGCGCCCAGATACAGCCAAGCGCATTGCCGAGATTGCCTGCCGGAACAATAAAGCTGGCTGCAGTGCCATGGTCACGCTGGTGCCACAGGCTGGCCGCCGCGTAATAGACCACCTGGGGCAGCAATCGGCCGACATTGATACTGTTGGCGGCGCTCAGGCGATGACGCACATTCAGGTCCGGATTAGTGAAGGCCGCTTTTACCATCGCCTGACAGGTATCGAAGCTGCCTTCGACGTCGAAAGAACGGACGTTGTCGCCCCAGCACGTGAGCTGATGCTGTTGTCGCGGCGAAACCTGGCCGCGCGGGAACAGGACGCCGACGCGAATACCGCGACGGCGGTGAAATGCGGCCGCAACGGCGCCGCCCGTATCGCCCGATGTCGCGACGAGAATCGTCAGCGGTCGCGAATCGCCGGGGTCCAGCTCGGGCAAAGCCCGCTCCATGGCCGCGGCCAGGAAGCGAGCACCGACGTCCTTGAACGCCGCTGTCGGGCCGTGAAACAGCTCCAGTACCGAGATGCGGCCCGGATCGGACTGCAGGACATCGAGAGGAATCGGAAAGTTCAGCGCGTCGCGGCAGATGCTCTCGAGCTCGGCTGCCAGCGAGCACCCTTCGAAGAACGGCGCCAGCAGCGTCGCACCCACTTCCGCGACGGTACCGCCCGGCAGATCGGCCGAATCGAAGTGTGGAAGTTCCTCCGGTACGTAGAGACTGCCGTCGGGTGCCAAGCCGCTGAGCATCGCACCGACGAGATCGGTTTCGTGACCACCCTGGGTACTGAAGTAACGCATAGACGACGCCTCGGGAGAGGCATTAATCGTTGTTGGCACTCAGCATACTGCAAAGCCGCAGCAGGTCGGCAAAAATTCCCGCGGCCGTCACGTCGGGCCCCGCTCCGGGCCCGCGAACGATGAGTGGATTCTCACAATAACGGCGCGTCACATATTGGACGATATTGTCTGTCAGGCTGATGTTCGCGAACGCGTGGTCGCGTGGAAAACTGGCGAGTCGGACACTCGCCGACACGTTCCTGATGTCGACATCGGCGACGTATCGAAGCACCTCGCCGCTCGCATGAGCCGCTTCGTATCGAGCCGCCATCGGTGCGTCGAAGTCGGCGAGGTGCTCGAGAAATTCCTCGACGGAGGCGTCGGCCAGGGCATCCGGGACCAGGCTCTCGACCGGAATGTCCTTCAGCTCCAGATTCAGGCCGGCTTCGCGGGCCAGAATGACAGCCTTTCGCGCGACATCCATCCCGGACAAATCGTCGCGCGGATCGGGCTCGGTATAGCCACGCTCGTTGGCGTCGCGAACGATCTCGGAGAACGGTGTCGTCGCGTCGAATACGTTGAAAAGATACGCGAGCGTTCCGGAAAAAATGCCACTGATGCTGGTGATCTCGTCGCCGGTCTCGACGAGATCCTTGAGTGTCTGGATGACCGGCAAACCCGCGCCAACGGTCGCCTCGTAGAGAAAGTGTTTATTGCCGCCGTGGCTGATGCTGCGGAGGTCGTTGTAATAGCTCAGTGGTCCGCTGTGCGCCCGTTTGTTCGGCGTGACGACATGAATACCGCGCTCGAGCCAGTCCCGGTAATGGTCGGCCACGCTCTGTTCGGCGGTACAGTCGATAATGACGGCGTGCGGCAGATGATCGGCCTGCACGTGGCCGATGAAGCGGTCGAGATCGAGCGCCTCGGCGGTTTCGAGCGCGTCACGCCAGTTGTCGAGTTCGATATGCTGTTCCTCGAGCAGCATTCCCGACGACCGAGCGATTGCCCGGACCCTCAGGTCCAGGTTGAACGTCTCACGCAACCGTCCGGCCTCCCCGGCCATCTGGTCCAGCAGCGCCGCCCCTACGGAACCCGGTCCGATCAGCCCGATCGACACGGTCTTCGCGGAAAGATAAAAACTGCCATGCACGGCTCTCAGCGCGCGCGTCATATCGCGGGAATCGATCACCGCGGAGATGTTGCGCTCCGAAGCGCCCTGCGCGATCGCGCGGACGTTGATACCAGCGCTGCCGAGGGTTCTGAAGAAGCGGCCCGCCACACCCGGCAACCCGGCCATGCCGTCGCCAACCACCGCCAGCACGCCGCAGCCTTTCGTGACTTCCACGTTCTGGATCTGGCCCTGCGCGAGTTCTACGGCGAAGGCCTTCTCGACGACGTTTTTCACGAGTTCGGCCGACGCTTCGGGCACCGCAAAGCAGATGGAGTGTTCCGAGCTTCCCTGCGAGATCAGCGTGACCGAGACGCCCGCTTCGCGCAGGGTGCCGAACAACCGGTCTGCCGTACCCGGAACGCCGATCATGCCGGCGCCCTCCAGGTTGACGAGCGCGACTTCGTCGATTCCGCTAATGCCCTTGATCAGCGCGGTCTCGCGTCCGGGATCCGCCGTGATCTCCGTGCCGAGATGCTCCGGGTTGAAGGTGCTGCGAATGCGTATCGGGATCCCGTGCGCCACAGCCGGCGCCATTGTCTGCGGGTGGATCACCTTGGCGCCGAAATACGCGAGTTCCATGGCCTCGCTGTAGGAGATCTCATCGATAACACGCGCCTCGGGTACCCGGCGCGGGTCTCCGCTCATGACACCTTCGACATCCGTCCAGATGTTCACTGCGGCAGCACCGAGAAGCCCGCCAAATATCGAGGCCGAATAGTCGCTGCCGTTCCGACCGAGCGTGGTTTGCAGTCCGTCGCGATCGCGCGCGATGAAGCCGGTCACGACGGCTGTACCGGTGAAGTCGTCGGGGATCGCCTGCTTGCGCTTCTCGCGCGTATCATCCCAGACGACGATAGGCCCCATTTCGCCACTTGCGACAACCAGAACGTCGCGAGCATCGACGCAGAGCACGACACCCTCGCGCGCCTCTCGCTCATCGAGCAACGCCGCCAGCAGTCGTGCGGACCAGATCTCGCCGTAACCCGCTACCAGATCGCGGCTGCGGTGCGAGGCCGATTTGACGACCGACAGCGCTTTGAGAACGCTGCTGATGTCATCGAGGTCCGTGGCGAACGCCGCGAGCAGGATCTCAGCTCGTTCCGGCGTAACAAGCTCGCGGACGATGCCCTCGTAACGGGACCGCAGCGTTTCGATCGTCGCCTCGACAGGCGTGTCGCTCGACGCCTTGTCGATCAGCCCGAGCAGCAGGTCGGTAACGCCACCGATCGCCGACACGACGACCGCCAGGCTGCCGTCGGGCTGGCTCGCGACGATCTCAGCCACGCGCCTGAAACACGCCGCATCAGCGAGGCTCGAACCACCGAATTTATGTACCGTCCAGCTCACTCACATACTCCGCAAGCCCTATCGGCACGTAGCCGGGGCGCCAGGGGGGGCGAGAATAGCAGAACGGCGTGCTCAGTCGAGCGCTGCGCGGATCTCGCGACGCATGGAGCCTATCGTGGCAGCGTAGTCATCGCTGCCGAAGATGGCCGAACCTGCGACGAACGTATCGGCGCCAGCAGCGGCAATCGCACCGATATTGTCGACCTTCACGCCGCCGTCGACCTCGAGTCTCACATCCAGACCCGAGTCGTCGATCAGCCGCCGGGCAGACGAGATTTTTTCGATCGTCGCATCGATGAAGGTCTGCCCACCGAAGCCGGGATTGACCGACATGAGCAGCACCATGTCGACGCAGTCCAGCAGGTGCTCGAGCCAGGTAAGCGGCGTGGCCGGGTTGAAGACGAGACCGCTTCTGCACCCGGACGCGCGAATGAGCTGCAACGATCGATGAACGTGTTCGCTCGCTTCGGGGTGAATACTGATGAAGCTCGCGCCGGCTTCTGCGAAATCGCCAATAATCCGGTCGACCGGTTTGACCATGAGGTGGACATCGATCGGCGCACTGGTTCCGTGCTTCTTGAGCGCCTCACAGACGAGCGGCCCGATGGTGAGGTTAGGCACGTAGTGGTTGTCCATGACGTCGAAATGAACGAGATCAGCGCCCGCATCAACGACGGCATCGACTTCTTCACCGAGCCGCGCAAAGTCGGCCGACAGAATTGACGGTGCAATCCAGAATTCGCGCATGTCGGAGCCCCAATGAATCAGGGCGCCATTCTGCCTTCAGGGTATCGATGTGTACAGGAAGTACTAGCAGCAGTTGGCGCTCGCGATGCCATCCTCGGAAAACGGCAGCAACATGCCGCAACCGGGGAAAACACCGTGATGACCATGCGAAACCGTCAGGGTTCACGAAGCGTGGGTCAGGTGTCCGCCAGCTCTATCCGGTGGCGGCTCTTGAGCGCTGTACTGACGAACACGGCTGCCGTCAGCAGCATTGCGGCGAAAACGAGTGCATTCTGGTATCCGGATACCTGGTCAGCACCCGACGCCGCAACGCCCCCTACCATCGCAGACCCGGTCAGTCGCCCCACGCCGAGGCAGGTCACTAGCAGCCCCTGTCCGGCGCCACGCTGCGCGGCGCTGACTTCGCGGATCACGACGAAACGAAGCGGCGCGATCAACGCCGACATTCCGATGCCAACGAGTACGCCGGCGGTCAGAAAAGTCGCCACGGTAACGGTCGAAAGCCCGAACAGCAGCAACCCGGCTACGGTTGTCACCAGGCCGATCTGAATGATCGTCTTGGGACCGAATCGATCCGACATCCGTCCTGCAGCGGGCGAGCCGAAGGTTATCGCCAGGACCAACGGCACCATCATGAAACTGGCCGTCGATTCCACGACGCTCAGCGCCGCAACGGCGAAGGACGGCAGAAAGATCATGGTAGCTTCGGCCATCCCGGTCGCGAGCGCGATCGTGCCAACGAGCCGCAGCTCCACCGAGTTCAACAACTCAGGATGCAATACCGGATCTTCGGCGCGACGCTGGGCGAAAACCAGAAGAACGCCGCTCGAGGTCGCCGCAATGAAAAGCGGCAGCACACTGATCGAGACGATGCTGCCCGCCAGATCGGCAACATCGAGCGAGCTGATGCCGAGCGCCAATGCTGCCAGCGTGACACTCAATAACAAGATCCCGAGGACATCGAGCGGTGCCGTTGCCACGCGCCTTGCCACCGGAAGTATGCGCCATGACCGCCATAGCACCACCGCCGCGATTGGCAGGTTGAGCAGAAACAGGAGCTGCCACCCCCAGCGTAGCAGGATGCCGCCAAGCAGGGGCCCGAGCAGAAACGCGACACCGAAAACGGCGCCGATCAAGCCCAGTGCGCGGCCGCGTTTTTCCGGGGGAAAGGTATCGCCGATGACGGCACTCGCGACGGGCAGGATCCCGCCCGCACAGAAGCCCTGGATTGCACGGCCGAGCAGAAGAATCGTCAGATCTGGCGCCACGACGACGATCAGTGAAGAAGCCGCAAAAACGCTGACGCAGGCCATATAGACGTTGCGCCGTCCGCTGCGATCCGAAAGCTTGGCCATGACCGGAGCGCCGACGAGTTGAAACAGGATATAGATCCCGAAAACCCACGATAAGGCACGTTCGTCCGCGCCGAAATCTGCCTGGATCGCGGGCAGTGCCGGGCCGACGATACCGATATCGAGAGCTGCCATCAGCACGCCCACGAGCAGGACCGCGATGACCTGATTCGGGCTGGCTGCAGCGCTCATGAACGCGCTAGCCGGCCCGCGTCAACAGGGCGTGCAAGGCGTCCGCGAACAGTGCGTCGCCGGCGGGATGATCCGCATAGACCTTCAGCAGCGGGATCGCCGTTCTCGCGATGACCTTGAGTGAGTACTCGGCACTGCCGTTGCGGAGCAGATTCTCTCTTTCCGCACGCGCCAGAACGGCGAACATGACTTCGTTGAGTTCCCGATGGCGTGCCTCGAAATGGCGAAACGTCGCTGCATCGACCGTGGTAATCAGCATCAGCCCCTCGCGGTGCTCGCGCCAGAGATCGAGATAGATCGCGAAGATGCCGTTGATCGCTTCACGCGGCGGTAACGTCGCAAGCGCGCCTATTGCCGCTATCGCCATATCAAAAATTGGATTAAGTATTCCTTCTAAAAGATTGTATTTACTAGAAAAAATAGCGTAAAACGTCGCTCGTGAAACGTCGGCCTCGGCGAGCAGGTCTTCGACACTGACTTGCGCCACGCCGCGATTCGCGAATTGCCTCGCACCCGCCGTCAACAACGCCTCACGCATCCGACGGCGCCGTCGAGCGATCCGCGGACTTTTCCGAACGCTTTGAATTTGCTGCGTTTTAGGCGCCATAGAAAAGATCATACATAAATATATGTTTTCGTACAGAGCTATATGTTTTCGGTGGCCGGCCAGTATCCGTATCACGCGGTCCGGGCTGCCGGGGCGCTGCGCTCAACCCTGAAACGTACGCCGCTGCCGATCCTGCAATCGACGTCACCGGATCGGGTCTTCTGAGCGCCTCGAACGAGTTAAACTATGGGCGCCGTCTCGCACAGATGGCACTCGCGAGTTGGAGGCGACCTGGATGGCTGCAATCGGACGAAACGACCCCTGCCCCTGTGGCAGCGGAAAAAAATACAAGCAGTGCTGCCTGAACAAGGCCGAGAAAATGTCGTTGTCAATGCGTCTCGCGATCGCTGCGGTCGGTGTTTGCCTGCTGGGTGGCCTCATCATCATCCTGACGACCATCGACGACGTCGATCCTGGCGCTACGCCAGCCGGCAGGGTCTGGTCACCGGAGCACGGCCACTGGCATTAGCGGGACGGGCCGTATCGCATCAGCTTCGCCCGGAGAGCTCCGGTCAGAGGTCTTCGTACGCCATTGCAAACGCATCGCCTTCCTCCAGGCGCCCTGTCATCAGGCCGCGCCGGAACCATCTCATGCGCTGTTCGGAGCTTCCGTGCGTAAACGCATGCGGAACCACCCGCCCCTGGGTCCGCGCCTGGATGGCATCGTCACCGATCTGGTTGGCGGCGCGGACTGCCTCCTCGATGTCGCCACGATCGAGGTATCGCTGGTTGTGGTTCGCCCATACTCCCGCAAGATAATCCGCCTGTAACTCCAGACGGACCGAATACTCGTTGTAATCGGGACGACCACGCATCGCGGCAACTTCAGCCGATATTCCCAACAGGTTCTGAACGTGATGACCGACCTCGTGGGCGATGACGTAAGCCTGAGCAAAATCTCCGGGCGCGTCGAATTGCCGCTCCAACTCGTTGTAGAAGCTCAGGTCGATGTAGATCTTCCGATCCGCCGGACAATAAAACGGCCCCATTCGTGCATCGCCCGTACCGCAGGCGGTCGGGTACCGATCGCGAAAAATCACGAGCTCGGGCTCCTCGTAGCGCCTTTCGATTCTCTCGAATTCGCGCGACCAGGTATCCTCGGTATCTGCAAGAACGACCGATACGAACTGCAAGAGCTGCTGTTCTTCCTGGGTCGGCTCGTATTCGACCTGTTGCACCTGGCTACCGCCAAGCAACGCCACCGGATCGATAATTCCGACCTGCCAGCCGATGACACCGAGCACACCGAGGATGACGAGACCCTTAACGCCGAGCGTGCGGCTCACAATGTTGATAATGGGAATCAGCGCCGACGATCCGGCGCGCACCCGCCTACCGCGGGCATCGTTAACGTTGGTACTCGATCGACGGCCTTTCCATCTCATTATTCTTTACCTGCAGGGGAGTAATTACGCGTGTTCGGGCAGCTCCGGAACTCAGGGTTTCCGCGCTTGCTGCCTTCCCCGATTTCGTTAGAGCGTGGACTGCGACAGATCCGGCTGAAAAGCTCCTTCGTAAGTGAAACGCCTCGTACCGAGCAGTCCCGCCTCGAGCTTGCCGCGCAGACGATAGCTCACTTCGTCGACGTTCGGTTGATTCATTACGCCGAAAATCTGTCTCGCGACATTAAATGCAGAGATGGTTACGGGCATCGCGAGCAGCGCCTCGCCGTAGCGCGGAATCGTGCCAACCTCGTCGCTCACGCCGCTTGCGAGCCTTCTTCCGTTGACATCGAGGTCTATCGCGGCACCGTTGAATTCAACCGGTGAATCGTTCGGATTCTGGATTCGAATACTCACAAGCAACCGCAATTCTGCCCCTTCGCTGGGAAGCGTCTCGATCCCGGCGACGTCGACTACCAACGGATCCGAATTCTGCAAAGTCGCGCAAGCCATAAGGCAGAAGCTCGCAGAAATTAAACTGAGAATCCGCATGACGTTGCGCCCAATATTCAAAATGTTTGACTGGACACCAGCGCCTCGTAGACGCCAATGACATTCGCTGCCCGCGACAGCTCGTACTCGATCAGGTGATCGTAGTCTTCCATAAGAATTGAATCGACGAGCGCTTCTTTGGTCATTCCTTGCGTAATTCCCGCCGACACGGCGGCGATCAATTCTTCCATGTATTGGCGCTGTTCGATTACGTCCTCTTTCGTACCGGGCAATTCGTGGCCCGGCGAGATAATGTCGAAGTCCAGTTGTTCGACGCGTCGCAGCGAATCGAGCCAGTCCGGAAAGAAACCACCGCCCAGGTAAGTTCGCGGCGGACGTTTAGGCGTTAAAAAATCGACGGTATAGATCGTCCGCTCGTCCGGGAAAGACACAACGGTCATGTCGTCAGTGTGATTACGACCTGTGTAGTGAAGCTCCACAGTCTTGCCACCCAAGGTCACCGATAGTTGATCCGAGTAATAGATATCCGGAGGCACTTGTTCGCCCGCGTACTGGCCCGCCCAGATTTCCTGCCGTGTAAGATTTCCGTCACCATTGGTATCCCGTCTGGCGAACGCGTTCGCCAAAGCCGTGTCCTCAGCCTCGGGCCTCTGAATCAATCCATCACCGTTTGTATCCCACAATTGCTCCCGCGGCAGCAAGGGCGCATCGGCAGCCGGCGACTGCAGATTCCTGCGCATGTTCTCGTGACCGATAAACGTTGCTGTTTCCGCGAAAACCTCTCCGCCGCTGGCGTGATCGTTGTGGCTGTGGCTGTAGATCACGTATCTCACCGGAATGCCGAATCGCTCATCCAGCTGCTCCTTTAACCAGGTGGCCGCCTCGGTATTCGTCGGATCAACCACCAGAATTCCGTCTGCCGTGACCAGAAACATGCCGAAGTGCCTGGCTTGCCGAAAACGATAAAGATCGCCCGTCAAGTTCGTTATGTCGTGGCGTGGTAATCCCTCGCCGCTACCGAACCCCTGTAGCCCCTGTGCATGAGCGAACTGCGCCAAACCAC
>JAHEKF010000096.1 GCA_024638465.1 Rhodospirillaceae bacterium
GCGATCGTAGACGAAGATGCCGTTGCCGCCACCGACGTAAAGGAACTGCTGCTCCGGATCGTGCGACAGCGCGACATTGCGAGCGAAGCGCTCATCGTGCCAGATGATCTGATCGATGAATTCGCCTTCGAGCGTGAATATCTGCACGCGGCGGTTCTCACGGTCCGCGACGTAGACTATCCCGTCGTCGGAAACGCGCAACGCATGCACGACGCTGAACTGATCCGGGCCGGGGCCGGGCGGCACCGAACTCAAAGCGATATTCGGACAGTCGTCCTTGTCCACGGGTTCGTTGCCGAACGCGCCCCAGAGGCGCTTGAACTCACCGGTCGTGGCGTCGAAGACAGCGACGCGATGGTTGCCATAGCCGTCCGCGACGAATATCTCGTTCGTCGCAGCGTGGACGTACGCATCCGCGGGCTCGTGGACGTTGTCGGTGTCCGCGTTTCCGGTACTGCCGCTCGCACGACCGATCTGCATGACGAATTCGCCATCGCTCGTGAACTTGAGCAATGCGTCGTCGTAGACCGGATCGTGTCGAAGCAGGTTTCGCGCCGGGCAATAGTTACCGCCGAGCCAGAAATAGCCCTCATGATCGATGTGCAGGCCGTGTTCGCGCTGCGGCCAGTCATAGCCCTCACCCGGGCCGCCCCAGGCGGCGAGATAATTGCCATCCCGATCGAAGCCGATGACGGGGGGCGCAGTTCGATCGAACATCTGTCCCTGTCGCACCTTGGGACGATGCAGTAGCCAGGCGTTGTCTTCCGCGTCGATGGCGATGCTCGAGACGTCGCCGAGCAGCCATTGCCGAGGTACGGATGGCCAGTCCGGATCGACCGAAAACGCAGGCATCATTTGCGGACCGGACGATAGATTGTCGCCCTCCGAACCGGTCCCGCAAGCAGCTAGAAGAAACGGTAAGAATAATAGATAAGTTACTTTATTTATTGATTTTTTCATCATGACCCCTCCCCTCCAGGACCGGCTTGATGCGATCGCGCAGCAAGCGATGACAACGTTTGTCACGCGCGTATCGAGTCGCTAGCCACGCGCGTCGCTGAAGCGGCTATCCAGCCCCGACAGCAGCAGATAGGATAACGCAGCTGAGGGCGATAGCCGCATGAACATCGACGCCGGGATTTCCTCCGGGCGGTCGATCACTTGACCGGAGCCGGGAATGACGTTCGCTACTGCATCTGATGGGGTGAGGCTACACATCGAGGAGACAGGATCGGGCAGCTCCATCGTATTCGTTCACGAGTTCGGCGGCGATCAGCGAAGCTGGGCGCCGCAGGTCGCGCATTTTTCGAGTCGATATCGATGCGTCAGCTTCAATGCACGCGGCTATCCGCCGTCCGATGTTCCTGAAGACGTTGCCAGCTACTCACAATCGCGTGCCGTCGACGACATACGCGACGTGATGGACCATCTCGATATCGAGCGCGCTCACATCATCGGTCTGTCGATGGGAGGCTTCGCCACGCTTCACTTTGGAATAACGTATCCGAACCGCGCCCTCTCACTGGTAGCCGCCAGCGCCGGATACGGAGCGGAGAAGGAGCATGAGCAATTTTTTCGTGACCTCTCGCGAGACGTGGCTGACGAGTTCGAGCGCCTCGGCGCAGAAATCTATTCCCATACCTACGCCATGGCTGCTTCCAGAATTCCGTTTCTACTAAAAGATCCCGAAGGCTGGGAAACTTTCCGGGCGATGCTCGGCGAGCACTCCGCAACAGGCAGCGCGAACACGATGCGAGGTGTGCAGGCGGAGCGTCCGTCGCTCTACGATCTCGAGGATGTATTAAGTGCGATCCCAACCCCGACACTGATCGTCGTCGGCGACGAGGACGATCACTGCATTAATCCCGGCTACTATCTCAAGCGCGTGATACCCGCGAGCGGTCTTCTCGTGATCCCGAAGACCGGGCATGCGCTGAATCTAGAGGAACCCGATTTATTCAATGACCGCGTCTCGGTATTCCTCGATGCGGCCGAGCAGGGCCGCTGGCTATCGCGGGATCCGCGATCGGAGCCGTCAGAGATCATGAAAACGAGTTAGGCGCCCCGCATCAAACGGAGAATGCCGAACCGCCGGATCTCGCGGCGGCGACGCGAAAATTGGCGGCAACGACCGTCAAGATCACCGGCGCCACGCGCAACTAGCGCCGCTTAGGGCCGGTACGGCCCTGGCATCCACTCGGCCTCATTGTCGATCAAAACGAGACCGATAGTATTGGTACTGCTTTGATGAATGACGAGATTGCCATCTGGCGTGGCGCGCATGTTACGGATGATGCCGACACCCGACGGGATCGCCCAACTCTGAAACTTCTCGGTTGCCGGGTCGAAGCGCAGCAGCACGTCGGGGCGCATCTCGGATTCGTTAAGCCAGATGATGTCGTTCACGACTTCGATCGCGTAGGGATGCGAATTCGGACCGTTCGGCGTTTGCCACTCCCGAATCTCGCCCGTTTCCGGATCGAGACGGCCGAGGAAGCCGCGTCCGGAATCGACGTACCAGACGATATCGTTGCTATCGATGGAGAGACGTCTGACGTAGTGATTACCGTGGTGCGACTCCGGGTCCGGGTTCGGCGTCGCGAACTCGGTAATTTCCCAGGAGTCCGGATCGACGCGCGCCACCGCCGGCGCTCCGCGGTACGCGACCCAGATCATTCCGTTCGAGTCTTCTTCGATTCCGTACGGACGCGCGCCCGGCGTCGGCGTATCGACCAGTCGAATATCGCCGGTATCGGGCACCAGCCGACCGATCATGTGGCTGTTCTGAACCGTGAACCAGTAGTCGCCGCTGCGCGTAATGATGCCCGAATGCGGGTCACGCGCATCCGGATCGGGCATCGGATACACCGTGATCTCGCTTGTGTCGGGATTCAGCATACCGACGGTTCCGTTGCTGTTACCCGTATACCAGATGTTCCCGGCCGCATCGTTGATAATACTGTGAGGATAAGCACCCTCCTCGAGTTTCCATTCGGTCATCTCGCCCGTCTTCGGATCGAGACGGCCGACGAGGTTCCCATACATTCCCGCCCACCAGATCATTCCGTCGGGCGTCATGAGCGGATCCCTCGGGCGCTGGCCCAGCGTCGGCACCGCCCACTCGAGAAACGTGACCTTGGTATCGCCAGGCACCAGCGTCGGGACGCGGTCGTAGCGCTGGGGAAACGTCGTTGAGAGATACTGCGTGATATTGGACGCGAGTGGCTCGGGCAGCGCAATCATCCGGCTCGTCAGGCGCTTCCACTGCTCGTGAGTGTATCCCGTCGAGCTGTAAATGATGTCCGTCTCATGACAGGCCACGCATGCGGCCTCGACGAGTTCCTTACCGGGCCCATCCGGCAACGCGCTCAGCGGCTCCTGTGCGACCACCGGACCGTAGACGAAAGCCAGGACAAGCGCGGAAGCGCCCTTTAACCATTTCGACATGACCATCTCCCAATCTCCAGGCCTCGCAGGCCAGATTCTTCAGTGAAATTTTAACTCCGATCGTACATTTATGTAGTTTTCGCGCTCCGGTCCTGCCGCAGCGGGGAGCCGAGCAGCGCGCACAGCCGGGATCGACCCGGTAGCGAGCTATTCGATCTCGACGCAGAGCAGGTCCTCGCCGACCGTCACCGGACCTGAATAGTTGTCGCCAAGGATATCGAGATTCGCCTGCAGGGCATCAGCTGACTGCGCCGAAATGTGGCTGACGAGCACGCGACCCACGTTACCGCGCGCAGCCATCTCACCCCAAACGCTCGGTTTGGCGTGCAGTTGCGCACCGTAGCCGCTGGCATTTTCATCGACCGTCATGTGAATGACCAGGACATCGACGTCCCGAATGAAGTCGACGAAGGACGGATCCGAGCCGTTCTGATCACTGCTGAATGCGATACTCGAGCCGCCGACGTCGACGCGATAACCGATGGTCGGGACGTTCGCATGCGGAACGCCGATTCCGCGTACCTGAATCTCCCCGTCGTTCCAGACTTCGGCAATCTCCCGGCTGGCCGTATCGACCGTCACCACGTCGAAGTCGACTCGATCGCCGAGAACGGGGAAGGCACCGCTTCCTCCGAACATGCGCTCGAGAAACTCGGTTACCGATGGAAAACCTTCCGATCCGGTCGGGCCCGATAGTCGCGCCTCCGATCCTTGCGGCCACAAGATGGCGGGGAGTTCCGACGAGTGATCGGGATGGAAATGACTCAGCGCCAGAAGCTCGATGTCGCCAAGGTCAGCGTGGGCTGCGTGAAACTGATCCTTGGTGCCGCTGCCCGCATCGACCATGATGCGCCCGACACCGTCGACCCAGACGATGTATCCGGCGGACGCTCTGCCAGCCGATGGTCCCGGGCCGCCCGAACCGAGAATCTGAACCTGCACGCCGGACTCGAGGCATGCCGCCCCGGCAAACCCGGAGAAACCGACCGCCACGACAGCGAGCGCGCACTTCAAGAACTTTCCCGACATGTCGATAACGATTCCCCTGTACCGGCAACGCGCCCGACTAGGAGCCGAGCTGCGTGGCGGTAAACTGCCTGACCATCTCGCGCGCACGCTCCGTTTGGGCCCCCTCTTCTGCGGTCCAGCGGTGCACCGAGTTTTCGAAGATCTCCAGCCGGCAATCGCCTCCAGCGGCGTTACATGTCGCGGCGAACTTCTCCTGCACCTCGGGCAGCACGTTATCATCGAGCTCGCCCTGCATGATCAACATCGGTACGTGTGACACGTTCTCGCCGCGGTCCAGGATCTCCTGCGGATTGGCCTCGTGGATCGCTTCCCAGGGATCGAAATAGAGCTTGTTGTATTCGATCATGTGGTCGCGGTCCGTTGCGATCGCGTTCTGATAGCGCGCATAAGTGTCGCTGATCGGCGATCGCATCGCGA
The DNA here is from genome assembly GCA_024638465.1 of Rhodospirillaceae bacterium. Classification (GTDB taxonomy): domain Bacteria; phylum Pseudomonadota; class Gammaproteobacteria; order Steroidobacterales; family Rariloculaceae; genus SMWC01. The sequence goes on from JAHEKF010000096.1 coordinate 4,894, forward strand.
TGAAGTCCACGGTCGCGTCGAGATGCGGCGCTTCGGGCAACGGAATGGCGTTGTAGCGTGCGTCATTTGGCCGAAGCCCGAGAAGCTGCGCGGTATGGCCGCCGCTGGAGCTCGCAAATACGCCCACCTTCGACACGTCACCGTTCCAGGACGCCGCCTTCCACTTCAGCCAGCGCACTCCATAGTTGGCATCCTGTACATCCGCCGGATACGGCGCTTCCGGCGCGCGGGTCATGTCGATCGCAACCACGAGAACGCCGCTCTCCGCCAACGCGCGATCCATCGGTTCTTCAGCGAGACGGTCGCGATGATTCCAGCCGCCGCCATGAAGATCGAGCACTACGGGAAACGGCCCGGGCCCGATGGGCTGGTAGATGCGCGCCATGAGTTGTCGCCCGGCTTCGTTGCGCCTGAACTCGACGTCTGTCACGTTGAGGTCGAACCGCGCCGACGGATCGTATTGAGCCGGGCCGGCCGCATAAACGAACGGCGTCCTCAGCACCGAAGCGGCCGTCACGAACGCGCCCGTTACCGTCATTGCTCCCAAAAACTCCCGACGTCCGGCGAAATAACTCGTCATGCTCGTGACCTCCAAAGGTTTACCGTCAATGCCCTGCCATTGGCTCCGATTGTAGCGCTCAGCGCAGCGGCGTGAGCTTCAGCATGCGTCCCGTGCCGCCACGCGTCTCGTCCTCGAGTACCCAGATAGCGCCGTCCGGACCCTCGAAGACGCCGCGGATCCGGCCGCCCATGTCGAAGCGCTCGACTTCGCGAGCAGTGTCGCCGTCGAGTTCGATGCGTACGATCGCTCGCGAGGACAGTCCCGCGACAAAGGCGTTGCCGCGCCAATCGGAGAACAGGCTGCCGTCATAGATCATGAGGTTGCCCGGCGACAGAACCGGCGTCCACCAGATCGCAGGCGCACGAAATTCCGGACGCGAACTGTGATCGGGGATCCCGCGGCCGTCATAGTGCTGGCCGTTCGAGACGATCGGATAACCGTAGTTAGCGGCGCGCTCGACGCGATTCAACTCGTCGCCGCCACTTGGCCCCATCTCCATGACCCAAAGTCCGCCGTCCAGATCGAAGGCGAGCCCGAGCGGATTGCGATGACCCAAAGACCAGACCTGCCCGTACACGCCGATGTCATCGACGAACGGATCCTGGTTGGTGTAGTAGTCAACGAAGGGATTGTCGTCGGGAATCGATCCATCGTCATGCAGCCTCAGGACCTTGCCCATATTCGATTGCATATCCTGAGCCGGCGTGAACTTCTGCCGGTCGCCCGACGAGATCCACAGGTAGCCCTCGTCGTCAAACACCAGGCGGTGTCCGTAGTGACCGAAACCGACGACCTTCGGATATTGACGCCAGATCACTTCCA
>JAHEKF010000097.1 GCA_024638465.1 Rhodospirillaceae bacterium
CAAGCCTGTTCCGAGAAGATTTATTCGTTGGCTATCAGCGTCTGGTAGACGCCGATCACGTTGCCGGCGCGGTGCGCTTCAAACTCGATCATATGATCGTAGTCCTCCATCAGGACCGTATCGACGAGCTCCTCCTCGGTCAGCCCGGCCGCCATTCCTTCCGTAACGGCAGCGATGAGATCCTCCATGTAGCGACGTTGCTCGATGGCGTCGGCCTTCGTGCCGGGCAGCTCGTGACCCGGAGAGATGGTGTCGAAGTCGAGTTGCTCGACGCGTCGCAGTGATGCGAGCCAGTCCGGGATGAAGCCGCCGTATAAGTCGTAGGCCGGCGGGCGTTTGGGTGTCAGGTAGTCGACTGCATGGATCACACGTTCGTCCGGGAACAGCAGAAGGGTCGTATCGTCGGTGTGGTTGCGCCCCGTGTAGTAAAGCTCGACGGTCTTGCCGCCCAGCGTGATCGATGCCTCGTCCGCGTAGTAGATGTCGGGCGGCACCTGCTCGCCCCCCGAGCGTCGCATCCACATCTCTGCGTGGCTCAAGCCTCTGTCTGCGTTCGTGTCCAAGAAGTCGAACTCCGCATGGTGTGGAGTTCCGACCGCTTCGTCGAGCTGAATGAGACCGTCGCCGTTCGCATCCCAGAGCCGCTGGCGCGGGTTCAGGGGCGCATCCGCTGCAGGGGGTTGCATGTTCTTGCGCATGTTTTCGTGGCCGACAAACGTGGCCGTATCCGCAAAGACCTCGCCGCCGCTCGCGTGATCGTTGTGATGATGGCTGTAGATCACATACCTCACGGGGAGTCCGAATCGCTCATCGAGCTGTGTCTTGAGCCACGTGGCCATCTCGGTATTCATCGGATCGACGACAATGATCCCATCAGGCGTGACTGCAAACATGCCGAAATCCCGAATCTGCCTGAAGCGGTAGAGGTCGCCGGCCAGATGAGTGATCTCGTGGCGTGGCAGGCCCTCACCTGAGCCGAGGCCCTCATACTGTTGAGCCTGGGTGGAATGGATCAGCCCGCAGGCGCTACCGATTAGCAGAGCCAGAGATAATGAGTTCTTGACCATCTGGTCACCTCGTGCGATCGCCGATGAAATGCATGGCGCAGAATAAGTTGATGCGACGACTATACTGTGATGCCGGGCACTTTTCATTGCGCCTGCGGTGACCGGCGAGGCCCGAACCGCGCGCGCTGTGAAACGATCTTTTCCGCAGAGCTCAGCGTCTCGAAGACACCTGTCGAGCCGGCGTCTCGAGTCGCGAATCACCCAAGCCCGGCAGCATGCGCGCGAGGACGTCGTCGCGTCGAATGAAATAATGATAAAGCGCTGCCGCCACGTGCAGACAAATCAGGCCGGCCAGTGCGCCGGCACCGGCTGCGTGCCAGTCGATTACCTGGTCATACGTGGCCCTGTCGGGCGCGACGATAGCGGGCAACGAGACGCCACCGAAAATCCCGAGCGCTGGAAAATAGCAGATGGCCAGGTAGCCGAGGACCGGCACCAACACCAGCAGCAGATACATGCTCCAGTGGTTCAGCGCGCTGATGACCTTTTGCCAGCGCGTGAGCGTCGGCGCGGGTGCCGGGGCGCCCACGATTAGGCGATAGGAGAGGCGGAGCACGACCAGCGCGAAGATGACGACGCCAACGAGCTTGTGGCCGGAGTAGAGCGTGTTCGTCGTGGCGTCCCAGATGTTTTGTCCGGGTCCGCGGTAGACCATGTAGAGCCCGACGGGAAACTGAGTCGCCAGCAACAGCACCGTCAACCAATGAAAGACGCGCGCGAGAGGGCGGTAGCATTCGATATGGCTAGCGCGGCTATCGGGCTGGGAAGGCGTCGAGTTCGGCATGGCTTGGAGCCTCGGATATTTCACGTCTTTAGTGTTGGACCACGCGAACAGCGCGTGGGTCAAGGGGTTTATAGCACCGCTTTTTCTAGAAGAGGGCACGGTCTGGCGGGGCTGGTGCTGTCGATTGGACTCACGCGGCGTTTCTAGGGGCGGCGAAAACCGAAGTCTCGAGCGCGTATTTTAGACTCCAAAGCCGCCATGCGCTGGCGCTATACTCGTGTCGAATCGAGTGATAGAAACTGGCCGAATACTGCCGTCCGCTGGACGTGGAATCGTGCCGAGCAGAGATATCGAGATTATTCATCGCAACTTTGTGAAGGGATGACTATGAATCGCGTACTCAAGCGGCTTCTCGTTTCTCTCGGCGTCCTGGTCGTGGCCGCGATCGTTGCCATCGGCGCGTTATTCGGACCTGTCGTCATCGGGATGAAGCCGATTCCGGAAGATTTCGAGTTTAACGGGATGCGTCTGGTCCAGGATGAATTCACGACCCTGTGGATATTACCCGTTGGTCAGAACGAGGTGGCCTTGATCGATGCCGGTGAGGATCGCTCCGGGGCCGCCGTTCTCAGCGAGCTGTCACGGCGGGGCCTCGGGGCCGATGCGGTTGTCGCGGTGTTCCTGACTCACGGTCATCAGGACCATATTGGTGCGGTGTCGATGTTCCCGAATGCCGAGGTCATGGCCCTGGCTCCAGAGGCGGATCTCGTCGCGGGGCGTGTGGCTCCGAGCAGCCCGCTGGGTCGCATGATGTCGGCGAGCTCGACCGGCGTCGAGATAAGCCGGCTTCTCAGAGATGGCGAGACCGTCAGAATCGGTGATGCGGAAGTAACGGTCTACGCAGTACCCGGTCACACGGCCGGCAGCGCCGGGTATCTGACGAACGGCGCGTTGTTTCTGGGCGACGCCGGCAACATCACCAGTGACGATGCGGTAAAGGGCCCGCCCTGGGTCTTCAGCACAGACGTGGACCAGGCCAATGCGTCCTTGGCTCGTTTGGGCCAGCGACTGGCGAGCGAGAATGTCGAGTTGGAGCTGATCGCTTTCGCGCACTCTGGGCCGCTGGATCGAGGACTCGCTCCGCTGATGGCCCTGGCTGCGAGCGACTAACGACTTGCCGGACCAGTCGAGGAACAGGTGATTAATTTAGTAGCAGATTTGCTGTCCAAGCAGGATCCGACACAGCCGCACACGCTGCTCACGCGCTTGGTAGTAAGCTTCTGTATCGGTCTGGCCTACATCGTGTTGTATGGCTTCTACGGTTTTCTCGCCGCGATCGCCGTCTACTTAATCGGTGTGGAACTCATGGGTCTCCCGCTGCAATGGATGTTCTATCCATTCATCCTTGGTTTGTTAGGCGGCTGCTGGAAATCTTTTCTGGACGTAGGTGACTATTGGAAAAATTACGGCCATCCTGATAGCTGAAGTACCGACTATTCGCGATCTAGTAGCGACTGTTCCCGGCCGAGAGCCAACACTGCAATGCCTGGTGATTCGGTCGTTCTGAATGTCAGCTTCGGAGAAAAGAGTGAATGTTTGGAAAATGTTCGGCCAGTCGGGTGGCCTGGAGGAGTTATGAGACAGCTACTAGTTCCTATCGTGACAGGCCTGGCCTATACATCTGCAGTTGCGCATCACAGCCCCGTGATATTCGATCGAGACCGCGAGATCGTCCTCGAGGGCGTTGTCAGCGGCTACAGCTGGAAATACCCACACGTGTACATTTTCGTCGATGCTGAAGACGACAGTGGTCAAGTCGTTCGATGGCAGGTCGAAGGCGACGATCCCAAAACGATGTCACGAACTGGTTGGACGGCAACGACGCTCGGAGTTGGAGACCGAGTTGTAGTTCGAGGAAATCCCGACAGGAATGCCGAGCGACACCATGCGCTAATGGTAACGCTGGCTACACCGGACGGCACAACGTTGACACCAGAGCTTCTGGATACTCCGGCCCCGACGGTCGCAGCGGCGGATATCTTTTCGCTGTGGGACCCTTCGGCGTTCAACGACGTCGTGGAGCACGTAGATAGCGGGTCTCTGACTGAGAAAGGGGCCGCTGCCCAGGCTGTGTACACCGAAGAGGACGCGCCGGAATCGCAGTGCGTGCCGCCACCTCCGCCGGCGACGGTCATCGTCAGTCTGTTGGAAATCAAGAGGCAAGAAGAGCACGTTCTGATCCGGACCGAGGAATTCCAGATCGAACGGCTCGTCTACATGGACGGGCGAGAGCATCCGGCCGACGGCGAACGTACTAACCAGGGCCACTCTATCGGTTGGTGGGAAGGTGACGTTCTCGTCGTCGACACAACTGATTTTGCCGATCACCTCAACGGAAACACACTCGGCATTCCTTCGGGAGCACAGAAGCACCTCGTCGAGAGATTCCAGTTGACGGACGACCAGACGCAGTTGAGATTCGACTTCGTACTGGAGGATCCGGAATACCTTCGAGAGCCTATGGCCGGTGGTATCGTGCTGGATCATGCGCCACACGAGACATTTGTTGCGGCCGTTTGCGACCCGGAAAGCGCACGGATGTGGATGTCTGAGTGAGTGTAGCCCGATGGCGGCTTCTGGCCCCAAGCAGCCATTGCAGTTTTGGCTTGCTCGCTAGAGCGAAGTTAGATCATGAATCTGATCGTTATCGTCTTCCTGACACCCGTTCTTGCTGTTCCAGCGTCGCTGGGATGGATACCCGCAGCATTCCTATTGTGGAGGATCCGTCGGCAGAAAGGAGAGGTAGACGGGGTCATCGCCGTTTCGCTCTTATCTATCACGGCGCTTCTCGCCCTGTAATCGCCGGGTTTCTTGGAAGTGTCGCTATGGACTACGTTTATCTTCTTAGGGGCTGCTCCTGGCGGCAAACGGACAACGTTTAACAGTTGACCGCACGCTCCTGATTGTCTGGGGAAAGAATATCGACCCTCTACAGAGGATGGTTGGCGGCGGATGAATACTTCAATACAGTGTAACGCGCAGAATAAACGTCGTCGAAATTGGTGTCTCGATCCTGCTCCGGAGCGGTCGTTGCGTCGGACGTCGCAGAATCAACTTTTGTAACAGCGATGACACGCTTCGAGGCGGACGCTCAGCTGGTATATTCGCAGCTAATGGACTATTTTTTACGTTGTCGAAATCGGACGAGCTCAGTTCAGTTTGCGTTCAGCTCGGTTTCGTTAAGGTACGTAATGATATGGATTGTCGGCTTTGTGGAATGAGGACTGATCGTCGAAAGTAGGTGGTGCAACGATGTCTAAACAATCTATTCGTAGTGGCTCGCGATGGCTTCTCATGCAGCTCGCCGCGTTGTCTGTGACGTGGAGCATCGCTTCGAACGCATCGGAGATTTACAAATGGGTTAGTGAAGATGGTGTCGTCCACTACAGCGATACTAGACCGGAAAACGAAACTTCGGTCACCACTCTGCAGCTCAGAGAATTGAACTCCGCAGACTACGACCCGGCCACCGATCCGTATTCGATCCTCAACCAGGCGAAACGAACGAATGAGTCGTGGACTGAACGGGTCGTGGCGCAGCAGCAAGCAAGGCCTCGGTCAGAGCAGGCTTGGGAAGAGGGGCTGTACGCATCTCCAAATTACTCGCCGTATACGTACTATCCGGCGATTGCATATTCCCCAGTGCTTCCGCCACCAAGGGGACGGCGCTTGAACCCGACAGCTGCACGACAGCAGCTCGACTCGCTCAATGCGTTCGATCTCGTTGGCCGGAGGTCCGGCAGTATCAACTCGGATGCACATCGCAACCGTGTGGTGAGGAGTCGGGCCTTGCCGGTCGTCAATCCAAGTAGAGGCTCTGGTTTCGTAGAATCTCCTTAACGAATGTCGGTCTCGGGCCGACTGCAGGCCCGGGCGAGTGCGGGTGCTTGCGGGATTTCCTAGGCAGGATCTGTCGCGCGAAACGGAGTTCCCGCCGGATGTTCGAAGTTGCCACCGCTTCTCAGGTGCGTGGGAAGATTGTGCCCTTAGTCGCGAACGGTGCAGATAGCGATATAGCACTGATAGACTTAGCGGATGCGCTGGCGGCGACGAAAGTATCGCGTTAAGAGCAACAAGCGTCGGCGGTGGCCGAGGTGGGCCGCCGCGACTCTCTTCGCTTGCCTATTGCTCAGTTGGCTGCCCGTGCTTGCGTTGCGCTGGCTCGATCCGCCAACGACGGCGTTCATGTTGCTCGATCCAGACGCAAGAGCAGATCTCGATTACGAATGGACGGATTGGACATCGATCAGCTCCAGTATGCCGCTCGCCGTAATCGCATCCGAGGATCAGAAATTTCCGTCCCATTTCGGTTTCGACCTGGACTCGATACGCGACGCGATCGACGATAGCCAGAACGGCGGACGCTT
>JAHEKF010000046.1 GCA_024638465.1 Rhodospirillaceae bacterium
CCGAGTTGCGACAATGTGGAGTAAGCGACTACCCGCTTGATATCGTTCTGGACCAGTCCCAGCAGCCCCGTAAAGAATGCGGTCGTTGCACCGATGACAATGACGACACTCAGAGCGGTTGCAGAGTACTCGAACAGCGGCGACATCCTCGCAACCATAAAGATGCCCGCCGTCACCATGGTGGCCGCGTGAATCAGCGCGGAAATCGGTGTCGGCCCCTCCATCGAATCCGGAAGCCAGACATGCAGCGGCGCCTGTGCCGACTTGCCCATGGCACCAATAAAAAGCCCGATACACGCAACAGTGAGTACCGACCATTCAGATCCGGAGAAAATCGAGATCGATTCGCCGCTCAGGCGCTGACCTTCATTAAATACCTCCGCATAGTCGAGCGAGCCCGTAAACATGACGAGCGTTGCGATTCCGAGAAGAAATCCGAAATCGCCGACACGATTGACCAGAAAGGCCTTCATGTTCGCGAAAATCGCGGTGTCTTTCTTGAACCAGAAACCGATCAGGAGATAGGAGACGACACCTACAGCTTCCCAACCAAAGAACAGCTGCAAGAAGTTGTTCGACATCACCAGCATCAGCATCGAGAACGTGAACAGCGAGATATAGCTGAAAAATCGCTGATATCCGTCGTCGTCATGCATATAGCCGATGGTATAGACGTGCACTGCCAGCGATACGAATGTCACGACGGTCATCATGAGCGCCGTCAGATGATCGATTAAAAAACCGACTTCCATCTCCAGACCGCCGACAGTTGCCCATCGGTAAACGGTCTCATTGAACACGGGGGCCCCATCCAGAGCGACGTTCTTCAAGACCACCAGCGAGAGCAGGAATGAAACGGTAACGCCGGCGATCGTAATCGAATGGGCGCCCGCTCGACCGATCTGGCGGCCGAATAATCCGGCTATTAACGCGGCGGTCAGCGGAGCAAGGACGATTGTGAGGTACGTCGTTTCCATCACTAGCCCTTGAGACTGTCGAGCTCTTCGACATTGATGCTTTGCCGGGCGCGAAACAGGACGACGAGAATCGCGAGTCCTATTGCGGCTTCAGCCGCGGCAACTGTGAGGATAAAGAAGACGAAGACCTGCCCCGCCGTGTCGTCGAGCATTCTCGAGAACGCGATGAAGTTGAAGTTGACGGCGAGGAGCATGAGCTCGATACACATCAAGAGCAGAATGACGTTTTTTCGATTGATGAAAATGCCCGCTACACTGAGACTGAACAGGATCGCGGCGAGGACCAGATAATGAGAAACGGTAATCACAGCGATGGTCTCATGTTTCCGTTTCCGTACCGGCATCGTCCTTGACGAGCCGTACACGGTCGTCGCGATTAACAGCAACCTGCTTAGCTACGTCCTGGACTTTCAGCCCTGGACGTTTACGCATGGTCAGCGTGATGGCCGCCACGATCGCCAGAAGCAGTACGACGGAGGCAAGTTCGAATGCATAGACATACTCGGTATACAGAACCGAGCCGAGCTCGCGCGTATTGCTATACCCCTCGGGATTCGGTTCCGGAACGGTCAGGAATGGCAGATTCTGGCTGCGATACCAGATAACGTGCCCGATTTCGAGAATGACCACGAGAGCGACAACGAGACCCAGGGGGAGATAGCGCGTGTAACCGTCGCGCATACGTTCGACGTTGATATCCAGCATCATGACGACGAACAGGAACAAAACCATTACGGCGCCGACGTATACCAGGACGAGAACGACAGCGAGAAACTCTGCCTCCATCAGCAGCCAGAGCATTGCGCTCTCGAAGAATGCAAGTACGAGAAAAAGCGCAGAGTGCACAGGATTCTTGCTCGCGATGACGCCGACCGCCGCGATGATCAGCACCGAGGCGAACGCGTAGAAGAGAAGTGTCGTAACCAAATCGCTGTCCTGGTATTACCGGTACGGCGCGTCAGCCGCTTTGTCGGCCGCGATCATGTCGGCGTACTTGTCACCGACTGCCAGCAGCTTGTCCTTCGTCATGATGTTTTCGCCGCGGGATTCCATGTGATACTCATGGATTCGCGTTTCGACGATCGCATCTACCGGACAGGCTTCTTCGCAGAATCCGCAGTAGATACACTTAAACAGGTCGATATCGTATCGCGATGTACGACGCGTACCATCGTCGGCAACGTCGGATTCGATCGTTATCGCAAGTGCCGGGCAAACCGCTTCACATAGCTTGCAAGCGATACACCGTTCCTCGCCGTTGGGATAGCGTCGCAGTGCATGGAGCCCGCGAAAGCGTGGCGATTGCGGCGCCTTTTCTTCGGGATATTGAACGGTAACTTTGCGAACGAAGAGGTGCCTGAACGTCACGCTCAGCCCTTTTCCGAGTTCCGTCAAAAGAAATGTCTTGATCAGATTTTTAAACATCGATCCAAACTCTCTCAGATTACGCGGCCCAGGGGCCGATTTGAGCCGCGACCATCACGCCTTCCACGGCGATCCAGACGATCGTTACCGGCAGGAAAACCTTCCATCCGAGGCGCATGATCTGATCGTAGCGATAGCGCGGAAACGTCGCGCGCGCCCACAGAAAACAGAACATGAAAAACGCCATTTTAATCGCCATCCAGAAAAAACTGGATTGTCCGATAAAGGTGCCGTCGAGACCTGGTATTCCGGCGAACGGCGACATCCAGCCGCCAAAAAAGAAAATCACGGTTAAAGCCGTGATCAGAATCATGTTTGCGTATTCCGCCAGGAAGAAAAGCCCGAATGCTATTCCGGAGTATTCGACATGAAAGCCGGCTACGATCTCGGATTCACCTTCTGCGACATCGAACGGCGCTCGGTTTGTTTCCGCCAGACCAGAAATAAAATAGACCATGAACAGCGGAAACAGCGGCCAGACGAACCAGCCAAGCACGCTTGTTCCCTCCTGCGCCAAAACGATCGCGCTGAGATTCAGGCTTCCCCCCGCCATCAACACACCGACGAGAGCAAACCCCATCGCGATCTCATAAGCCACGATCTGCGCCGCAGAGCGCATCGCCCCGAGAAATGCATACTTGGAATTCGATGCCCAGCCAGCGATGATCACGCCGTAGACGCCCATCGACGTTAACGCCAGCACGTATAGGAGTCCCGCATCGATGTCGGCGATAACGAAATTTTCGCTGAACGGCACGACAGCCCACACGGCAAAAGCCGCCATCAGCGACAGTAACGGAGCGAGAAAGAAAAGAAACGGGCTCGCGTTGCTCGGAACCACGATTTCCTTTAGCAGCATCTTCAGTGTATCGGCGAACGGCTGAAGCAAACCGTACCAACCGACTCGGTTCGGACCCAGCCTGTTCTGGATATACCCGATGATCTTTCGCTCGGCATAAGTAAAGTACGCAACCGCGATGATCAATGGCACAAGGACGAGGACGATCTTGATCGACGTCAGCACGACGTAATGCAGAAACTCGGGCAGTCCTATGACGCCAATCAACCGGTCGAGAAGATCGATCAGAGCAGTCACGCCTCTGACCCTCCCTCGCGGGTCTCGGCAGCAATTTGAGTGCTTTGCAATGCCTTGCCGCGTCGAACAACCGAGTCAATCGCGTACATCGGCACATCGAGCGTCAAATCAGCAACGTCGGTTGACTGCAGACTGATTCCGGCTCGTGAGCTTAAAGCGCTATCGATGGCGCCAGAGCCGAGTTCCGCGGCGAGTGCATCACTGACTTCACTGGCGTTCTGGTAGTCACACTCAGGAAGCTCGAGCTCGTTTCCCAAAACGCGCAAAATGCGCCAGCCTTCACGCGCGTCTCCGACAAGACTGGCTGTCGCGTCGAAGCTCTGCCATGCGCCTTCAATGTTGACAAAAGTTCCGGCCGTTTCCGCGTACGTACCGAGCGGAATCAAAATATCGCTGCAGTCAAGCAGGCTCTGCGTTACAAACGGCGAAAAGCAGATAACTTTGTCAGCTGCCTTGAGCGCCTGTTCCGCGAGTGCGCAGTCCGCTAAATCGCCGTCAGGTTCCATGCCGAACAGCATGTAGACGCTTCGCGGTGACGCAAGCATGCCAAGCGCATCCCTGCCCTGCTCTTCGAGCTCCACGCCGCCCGGACCACGATGCGGCAGGATTCCCGCCAGGTGTGCGCCGACCGCGTTGGCTCCTTCCGGAAGAAAACCCAGTTGTGCGCCCGTCAGCTCCGCGAGGACTGCCGCCAACCGGCGAATGGCGGAAAAATTCGGATGTCGGGCGGCGATCTGACCGAAAAGGATCAGCGACCGGTCGTTCTCACTGAGTATTCTCGCGGCGCTACGCGCCGTTTCATCCACCTTGACGTCTGCAAGAATTTTCGAGATCGAACCTGGAACGTTCGTTTTTGTCGTTTCCGCGGCAGCCGCCACGACACCCGCCAGCTTCTCGGCAAATCGATCAAGAGGTGCGTCAACGTAGGCTGCGCTGGCGAAATGGTACTCATACTCCTCGGGATTGACGAAGCCGACATCAGCTCCTGCAAGCGCTGCCTTGCGCAGTCTGTGAGCGATGATCGGCACTTCCCTCCGCAAATTGGAGCCGACAACCAGAACACCATTCAAGCTGTCGATAGAGGCAATCGGCATACCCAATGAAGGCACATCCGGATCCGAACTCTGGTCGCTGAAATCCCGGCGGCGCAGCCGATGATCCAGATTTTGGCTCCCGAGGTGTCTGGCGATTCGATTCAGGAGGTACATCTCCTCCAGCGTTGCGTTGGGAGAGACCAGCACGCCCAGCGCGTCGCCCTCGTGGGAGACGCCAGTTCTAAGCGAATCGCGCACGGCTTCGATAGCCTCGGCCCAGGACGCCTCACGCCACTCCTGATCTACCTTGATGAGCGGCGCCATCAGCCGATCCTCGGAATAAACGCCTTCGTAACTGAACCGATCCCGGTCCGATATCCAGGTTTCGTTGATCGCTTCGTTGTCCTGCGGCACGACACGCTTGAGCTTGCCTCGCAACACATGGCCGAACAGATTCGAACCCGCACAATCGTGCGGCGAGACCATGGGCTTCGCTACCATCTCCCAGGCACGCGCGCCAAAGCGGTACGGTTTGTTGTTCAGTGCACCAACCGGGCAGAGATCGATGATGTTCCCGGACAATTCATGATCGACGCTGCGCTCGATATAGGTACCGATCTCAACCTGATCGCTACGTCCCACCGTCCCGAGTTCCTGGATACCGGTAATTTCCTGACCGAAGCGAACACAGCGAGTGCAGTGGATACAACGCGTCATGTCGGTGGAAACCAATGGCCCCAGGTTCTTGTCTTTTACTACCCGCTTTCGATCGTTGTAGCGAGAGACATCGCGGCCGAAGCCCATCGCGAGATCCTGAAGCTCGCATTCGCCGCCCTGGTCGCAGATCGGACAGTCGAGCGGGTGATTGATGAGAAGGAATTCCATGGTCGCTTTCTGCGCGGAGATGGCCGCGGCAGAGCGCGTGAACACCTTCATGCCATCCATTACCGGCGTTGCGCAGGCCGGAAGCGGCTTCGGCGCTTTCTCGACCTCCACGAGGCACATACGACAGTTTGCCGCGATCGACAGTTTCTCGTGGTAGCAGAAACGCGGTACATACGTTTCGTGCCGATCGGTAACTTCGATCAGCATTTGGCCCTTCTTCGCCGTAACCGGCTGGCCGTTAATCTCGATGTTGACGATATCGTCGCTCATACAGGTGTTCTCGGCAGCTTCAAGCCGCGCTCTTGATGCCGTCAACGATGCTGCGCCCGCCATTCTCGACCATATACTCGAACTCATGGCGGTAGTGCTTGATGAAACTCTGCACGGGCCATGCGGAGGCGTCGCCGAATGCACAGATCGTGTGCCCCTCGATCTTGTTTGCGACATCGACGAGCAAGTCGATATCGTCCTTGTTTCCTTTACCCTGCTGAAAGCGCGTCAGCATACGGTAGAGCCAGCCGGTTCCTTCGCGGCATGGCGTGCACTGGCCGCAGGACTCTGCGTAGTAAAAGCGCGAAATACGGCGCAGCATATTCACCATGCAGGTTGTCTCATCCATTACGATCATCGCGCAGGTGCCGAGTCCGGATCCGATCTCGCGAATCGTGTCGAAATCGAGCGTCTGGTCCATGATGACCTCGGCAGGCACAACCGGAACGGATGATCCGCCAGGGATTACCGCTTTAAGTTTATTGCCACCGCGCACCCCGCCCACGATTTCGAGCAACTCCCTGAATGGAATTCCCAGCCGGAGTTCATAGTTACCAGGTTTTTCGACGTGTCCCGAGACAGAGAATATGCCTGTGCCGCCCGAGCCCTCGCAGCCGAGATCCGCGAACCACTTGGCGCCGTTGCGGATGATCGAGGGCACCGAGGCGAGGCTTTGCGTGTTGTTGATCGTCGTTGGTGCCCCATAAAGCCCATAGTTGGCGGGAAACGGTGGCTTGAAGCGCGGCTTGCCCTGCTTCCCTTCCAGTGATTCGAGAAGCGCGGTTTCCTCACCGCAGATATAAGCGCCGGCCCCGACGAAAGTATGCAGGTCGAAATCAACCCCTGTGCCCTTGATGTTTTTCCCGAGCCAGCCAGCGTCGTAAGCTTCCTTTACAGCCGCTTCGAAACGCGGCACGGGCTCTCCGAGAAACTCACCGCGGATGTAGTTATATCCGACAGTCGCATCCATCGCGTAGCCTGCAATGGCCATTCCCTCAACCAGCGAATGCGGGTTGTAACGAAGAATATCTCGATCGTGACAGGTTCCGGGCTCGCTCTCGTCCGAATTGCAAACAAGGTATTTTTGCTGATCGGGATTCTTCGGCATGAAGCTCCACTTCAGGCCCGTGGGAAATCCCGCTCCACCACGGCCGCGCAACCCCGAAGCTTTCACTTCCTCGATCACGGCCGCGCGATCCATCTTGTCGTCAAGAATCTTCTGCCACGCCTCGTAGCCCCCGATACTGAGATAGCTCTCGAGCGACCAGCACTCGCCTTCGATATCGAGCGTACTGAAACAGACTTTCGGCGTTTCGGTCTTCAATTCGCTAATCCAAAGTATCGAGAACCTTGTCCACCTTCTCAGGCGTAAGATTCTCGTGATAGATGTGATCCACCATCATCATCGGCGCACCGCAACAGGCCGCAAGACATTCCTCTTCGCGCTTGAGGAAGATCTTGCCATCGGGCGTACTCTCGCCCAGCTTGATTCCGAATTTTCTTTCGAGATGCTCGACTATTTCGTCCGAGCCTCGAAGCATGCAGGAAATATTTGTGCAGACAGACACACAATGGCGCCCGACAGGTTCCGTCTCGAACATGGAATAGAACGTGGCGACTTCGTAAACCTGAATCTTTGGCAAATCGAGATACGCGGCAACCGCGTCCATGAGCTCGGGCGTAAGATATCCCTTGTTTTCGTGTTGGACGGCTTGCAGAGCCCCGATTATCGCCGAGCGATGCCGACCGTCGGGAAATTTCGCAACCCAGTGGTCGATCTCTTCCCTCACATGTTCGGATAGCCAACCGATACTCATCTGTCGATTTCTCCGAACACGATGTCCTGGGTTCCGATGACCGCGACGACATCGGCCAGCATGTGGCCTTCGACCATCTCGTTCATCGCGGAAAGATGCGCGAATCCCGGTGCCCGGACCTTTACCCGGTACGGTTTGTTTGCACCATCGGAAACGAGATAGACACCGAACTCACCCTTCGGATGCTCGACCGCCGCGTAGGACTCTCCTTCGGGAACGCAATAGCCTTCCGTGAACAGTTTGAAGTGATGAATGAGCGACTCCATGTCATCCTTCATCTCGATCCTGCTTGGCGGCGACAGCTTGCGATCGTCGAGGACTACGGGACCCGGGTTGGCGCGCAGCCAATCAACGCACTGCTTGACAATGTGATTCGACTGGCGCATTTCCTCGACCCGGACCAGATAACGATCGTAGCAATCGCCCGTCGCACCAACAGGAATATCGAAATCCAGCTCTGAATAGACTTCGTATGGCTGCTTCTTACGAAGATCCCACGCAATACCCGAACCACGCAGCATGGGACCCGAGAATCCGAGCTGCTTCGCCCGCTCTGGCGTAACGACACCGATGTTGACGGTGCGCTGTTTCCAGATCCTGTTGTCCGTTAACAGCGTTTCGTATTCATCGACACAGCCTGGGAAACGCTCGGTGAACGATTCGATAAAGTCGAGTAAAGAACCGCTGCGATCTTCGTTCAAACGCTTTAGATCGCTTTCGTTGCGGTGCTTCGATGGCTGGTACTTCGGCATCGTTTCGGGCAAGTCCCGGTAGACGCCTCCCGGGCGGTAGTAAGTCGCATGCATCCGAGTACCGGAGACGGCCTCGTAGCAGTCCATGAGGTCTTCGCGCTCGCGGAAGCAGAAAAGGAACATGGTCATTGCGCCGACGTCGAGCCCATGCGCACCGAGCCACATCAGATGATTCAAAATTCGCGTTATCTCGTCGAACAAGACACGAATGTACTGCGCACGTAGCGGAGGCGTGATGCCGAGCAATTTTTCAATAGCCATCACGTAGCCGTGCTCGTTGCACATCATCGAGACATAGTCGAGCCGGTCCATGTAACCGATCGTCTGGTTGAATGGCTTCGATTCGGCGAGTTTTTCCGTCGCACGGTGCAACAAACCAATATGCGGATCGGCCTTTTGAATGACTTCACCGTCCATTTCGAGCACCAGCCGCAGCACTCCGTGAGCCGCCGGGTGCTGCGGGCCGAAATTGAGCGTGAAGTTCTGGATCTCAGGCATCAGTCTTATCCTTGAGATCGGGGTCATAACGATTGTCGTCACGGATCGTTTTCGGAACGAGCGTTCTGGGCTCGATACTTACAGGCTCGTAGACAACCCGACCCTTGCCAGGGTCATAGCGCATCTCGACGTTGCCGATGAGCGGGAAGTCCTTCCGGAACGGATGACCGATAAATCCATAGTCAGTGAGAATTCGTCGCAGGTCCGGATTGCCGACGTAGACGATCCCGAAGAGATCGAATGCCTCGCGCTCGTACCACTCAGCGGATGACCAGATCGAGACGACGGAGTCGACCATAGGTCGCTCGTTATCCGTGCAGAAACACTTGATCCTGAGTCTGTGATTATGCTCGATCGACAGCAGATGATAGACGGAAGCGAAGCGGTTCGGCGGAGAATACTTCGTATCAGGATCCTCGATTTCGGACTCCTGCCCGCGGTGAACGCCACGACTGAAACCCGTGTTCGTCGCACTGTCGCTATCCCACTCCGCGCGGCCGTAGCTAAGGTAGTCGACACCGCATACGTCCATGAGCATTTCGAAGCGAAACGCTTCGTCATCACGCAGCGTCGTCGCTACCGCGACGAGCTCGTCGGGACTGACGATATAAGTCAATTCGCCCGGCGACGAGTCGTGTCGCGTCAGGGAACTCCCGAGTTTCGATTCGATCCCGGTCGCGAGGGCTTCTAGCTTCGGCGAAAGTTGTGTCACTCCGATACTCTTCTCAAGCGCTCACATCCAACCGGAATCCGGCCCCGTACGATTCGAAGCTCGGCATCAGCGGGCAATCGTGTGGGTGCGGCGAATCTTCTGTTGTAGCTGAACGATTCCGTACAGCAGAGCTTCCGCGGTCGGCGGACAGCCGGGAACGTAAACGTCGACAGGGACTATTCGATCGCAGCCCCGCACGACCGAGTAGGAATAGTGGTAGTAGCCGCCGCCATTCGCGCAGGATCCCATCGAGATGACCCAGCGAGGCTCCGGCATTTGGTCATAAACTTTACGCAAAGCCGGCGCCATCTTGTTGACCAGCGTGCCGGCCACGATCATGACGTCAGACTGTCTCGGGCTGCCTCTGAAGACAACGCCGAAGCGGTCGAGATCGTATCGCGAAGCACCGGCATGCATCATTTCGACGGCGCAACAGGCCAAACCGAACGTCATCGGCCACATTGAACCCGTTCGCGCCCAGTTGATGAGCCCGTCGAGCTTCGTCACCACGAAGCCGCGTTCCATGACTTCGGGAATCTCGATCGGCGCTTCCCTCGTTAGTCCCACTCCAAAGCTCCTTTTCGCCATTCGTAGACGAAACCGACGACGAGTATCGCCAGGAAAATGCCCATCGCGACGAGTCCGAACAAACCGACCTGGTCGAGCGAAATGGCCCACGGAAACAGGAACGCAATCTCCAGATCGAAGATGATGAACAAGATCGCCACGAGATAGTAGCGAACGTCGAAACGCATGCGAGTGTCTTCGAACGCCTCGAACCCGCATTCGTAGGGGGAAGTTTTTTCCGGGTCCTTCTGACCTTTCCCGAGAGCCAGTCCGATGAACAGGAGCACTAGGCCCAGCCCACCGGAAATGACCATGAAGATCAAGACAGGAGCGTAAGTTGCGAGCATCTACCTTCCGGATCGCGACCGATCGGCGCGGATTGTATCAGTCATAGCGCGGTTTGTGTGCCCGCAACGAATTTAAGTCTTCGGCGCCGCCAGCCGGGCGTCAATCGGGTCGCGGTCCGTCCTCCGGCCCTACTCGAGGGTAAGGTGGCGTTGGCTAGCCTGCGGATCGCAGTTGTAGTCCTGCCAGGGGTATTCGGCATCGAGGAAATACGTCGCGGAAAGCGTAACGGGTTCCGTCAGATAGACGGGATCCTCAACCGTGTACTCGACGCTGAGGCGGTTGCCCGCCGCCAGCGTGTAGCGCTCCACGACATGTTTCCGGTCGCTGGAAGGCACCCCGGCGCCGATCCCCCACACGGCCGGCGCAAACCGGGCCGTATCGATAACCAGCGTCGCGCCTTCGAAACGCCCGATCGAGTGCCCGAGATGCGAGGGTTCTACGCCGACGGGATGGTCGGCCAGCCCCAGGTGAATCTCACGCTCGACCTCCATGATCTCGTAGCGAAACAGGATTCGATCGTCCGATTCCCGAACGATCTGCTGCGTCCCGGAGACCAGCCAGGGCAAAGTCCGGGGCTCACAGCGAAACCAGGGATTTTCCTCGACATCGAAGGCGTCCAGCTCGATCTGACCGGCCGCGGTCAGCGGCAACCCGCGCGACGGTGTCTGGCCACCCAAAGAGATTGCCGCCGCCGCAGCGCCCATACCCATGCCCTGGGGCCGCCAGATGCCGCTGAAGTCATCTGAGCGAGCGGCAGCATCGACTTCGCGTGCCGGCGGACGTGCGATCGGCACGCCGCGCGAATAGTTCGGCGCGGAGACCATACGGCTACCGTCGGGGAGCACAAAGTAGTTCGAAAAGAACAACTTGGATCCGGGTTCGAATTCGAGATTACCGACAACCGTGACTTCGTCACCGACATGCAGGGTATCGCTATTCCAGCCGGTGCCGGTCAGCACAGAAATCGAATTGAGCTCCAGCAGCCACTCTTCCGTACCGCCGGCATCGGTCGCCACTTCGAGTTTCGCGAAGGTGTGCGGATTGCGCCAGGAATATTCGGTTATGGTCCCTCTGAGCTCGGTCGTGTTCTCCAGATCGAAATTCCGGCGCGAATGATGTGACCAGGCCGTCGCACAGAGCATGCCGCCTGTCAGCATCAGGATCCACGCAGATCTACTCATGTTCAGCCCCCCCGAAAATAAAGCTAGAAATCCGATAATAAAAATAACTTAATCTATTGTTTTAACGTACTTAATTATTTCCCAATCGTTCAGAGTGTCGTTCAACGGATTGGTGCCGACGGCCGGACTCGAACCGGCACGGCTTGCGCCACTGCCCCCTCAAGACAGCGTGTCTACCAGTTCCACCACGTCGGCATCGTTGAATCGTTTAGTTCGCGGGCTCGGTGCCTGGCGGCTCCTGAGGCATCTCTGAGCCCGGGTCGAGACCAGGGAGTTCGGGCAGATCCGGCAACTCCGTCGTTTCGAACTGTGGTTGCGGCGCTGTGGTCGGTACCGTCGGCTGATTCTCGAGCGACTGCTCGATCAAGCTCGTTGGCGCCGTCTGCTGACCGGCGAGATAAGCCAGCGACAGGCTCGTCGCGAAGAACAGGGTTGCGAGGACCGCCGTCGCGCGCGAAAGGAAGCTGGCGGAACCGCGTGCGCCGAAAACTGTCCCGGATGCGCCGGCGCCGAATCCCGTGCCTGCGCTGGCGCCCTTGCCGCGTTGCAGGAGCACAAGGACGACGATCATGATGGCGACGCCCACATGGAACATCAATACTATCGATTGCAGCAACATAGTGTGTGATTCCAGCTCAGCCCGCAGCGGCACGGTAGATTGCGAGAAAATCCGACGCCGAGAGCGAAGCGCCACCGACCAGACCGCCGTCGATATCGTTCATGGCGAACAGCTCCGCGGCGTTAGAGCCCTTGACGCTGCCGCCATAGAGAATTCTCAAGCCGGCAGCGATTGTATCATTTCGGGCGGCGATCATTCCCCGGATCGCCGCATGAACATCCTGCGCCTGTTCCGGTGTTGCGGTGTGCCCTGTCCCGATGGCCCAGATCGGTTCGTAGGCGACGACCGCCCCGGAAAACGCCTCGACACCGGCCGCGTCGAGAACCGCGTCGATCTGGCGGCGGACAACGGCTTCCGTGCTGCCTGTCTCGCGTTGCTCCAGGGATTCCCCGACGCAAACGATTGGCGTCAGGCCTTGAGCCTGAGCAGCGATGAATTTTGCCGCCACGAGATCGTCGGCTTCTCCATACAGGGTCCGGCGCTCGGAATGACCGACGATTACGTAGTCACAACCCGCGTCTTTCAGCATCGCGCCCTGGATCTCACCGGTATACGCGCCGCTTCCCGTCTGCTCGGACAGGTTTTGCGCGCCGAGCTGAATATCCGACGCCGCTATCCACGAGGCGACATCCCGTAGATGCACGAAGCTCGGGCACAACAGCATTCCGGCACCGTCCGATGGCGAGAAGCCGTCCAGCAGACCGTCCACGAGTTCGCGATTCGCCGCCGTCGATCCGTTCATCTTCCAGTTGCCGGCGACGAGATAATTGCGTGCAGATTCTGCCATTGAATCGGTGTTCCTTGGTCTCCAGTGGGGCGGGCCGAGAGCTTACGGCGCCAGGTCGCCTAACGCAACGCTCAGGCTTTGAGCGACGAGCGAACCGAGTCCGCGAGATGTTGGGCCAGTTCGGCTACGGTATCGCGGTCCTCGCCTTCGACCATGACGCGAATAACGGGCTCGGTACCCGATGCCCGCAGTACGACGCGACCGCGATCACCGAGCCGTTCTTCGACCAGGCTGATCGCATCGCGAACACCGGGAGCCGAATGCGGATCGACCTGTTCAGCAACCTTTACGCTCAGCATGGTCTGCGGCATCCGGGTCATTCCGGCTGTCAGCTCCGTGAGAGTCTTTCCGGAACGCTTCATCACCGCCAGAACCTGTAGCGCCGTGATCAGACCGTCCCCCGTCGTCGTCTTGTCGAGACAGAGCAAATGCCCGGAAGTTTCACCGCCGAGAACGCCCTTGTGCTGCTTCAGCAGAGCGAGGACGTGCCGGTCTCCCACGCTCGAACGGAGAAAATCCACACCCATCTCACCGAGGGCGATTTCCAGCCCGAGATTCGTCATGACCGTTCCGACGACCGGGCCTTTGAGGTCGTTTCGGGCTACGTAGTCGCCGGCGAGGATATAGAGGAGCTGATCGCCGTCGATCAGTTCGCCCTCTTCGTCAACCATCACGACCCGATCACCGTCACCATCGAGGGCAATTCCGACCTGGGCGCGAACGCCCTTGACCGTGAGTTTCAGCAGATCCGGACGTGTCGAGCCGCAGCCGTCGTTGATATTGCGCCCGTTGGGCGAACAACCGACCGGAATGACTTCCGCTCCGAGCTCGGCCATTACTCGCGGCGCGACTTTGTAAGCGGCGCCATGAGACGCATCGACGACGATCTTGAGATCAGAAAAGTCCATCCCCTTCGGGATCGTCGCTTTGCAGAACTCCTGATAATCGACTCGCGCGGATCCGACATTGGTCGCTTGCCCAAGGTTTCGCGATTCTTGCGTCACCGGCGCGTCTTCCAGACCGGCTTCAATCTCCAGCTCCGTTTCATCGGACAGCTTCTCGCCTTCTCGGTCGAAGAACTTGATGCCGTTGTCGAAATACGGATTGTGCGAGGCACTGATGACGATACCGAAGTCCGCGCCGAGACTTTTCGTCAGATAGGCAATTCCCGGGGTCGGCAATGGCCCGGTCAGCAAGACGTCGACACCAGAAGCGACGAATCCCGCCTCGAGAGCCGACTCGAACATATAGCCTGACACGCGCGTGTCCTTGCCGATCAGCATCGACCCGCCTTGCGGAGCCAGTACGCGCGCTGCGGCACCCGCGAGGCGCAACGCGAAGTCGACGGTCATGGGTTCTTTGCCGACCTGACCGCGAATGCCGTCGGTGCCGAAGTAGCGCTTAGGCACGGCCAAATCAGTGCTGGCCGGCCGGACCGCCCAGCGGTGGCTTCGGTTTCTCTGGCTCCGGATCTGGCTCGGCCTCGATAGTCTCACCGGGCTCGGAATCGTCCCAGTCTTCCGGCGGTCGCGGTTGCTTGCCGGACATGATATCGCTGATCTGATCCTCGTCGATCGTCTCGTATTTCATCAGCGCAGCAGCCATCATGTGAAGCTTGTCCTTGTTCTCTTCGAGAATTCGTTTCGCTTCTTCGTAACACAGGTCAATCAGCGTGCGAACTTCCTCGTCGATAACGTGCGCGGTTACGTCGGAAACCTGCTTGTGACGCGTTACGCTGCGACCGAGGAAAATTTCTCCGTCATCCTCGCTGTAAGTCAGGGGACCGAGTCGGTCCGAAAGCCCCCATTTTGTCACCATGTTTCGCGCGATTTCGGTCGCTCGCTCGATGTCGTTCGACGCACCGGTCGTGACATACGCCGGCCCGAATATCAGCTCTTCGGCAAGCCGCCCACCGTAGAGGCTCTTCATCTGGCTCATCAGGCGTTGCTTGGAGTAGCTGTAGCGATCTTCCTCCGGGAGGAACATCGTCACACCCAGAGCACGTCCGCGCGGAATAATTGTCACTTTGTAAACGGGATCGTGGTCCGGGACGTTCAAACCGACGATGGCGTGCCCCGACTCGTGGTAAGCGGTGAGCTTTTTCTCATCTTCGCTCATGACCATGGAACGTCGTTCTGTTCCCATCATGATCTTGTCTTTCGCTTTGTCGAATTCGTCCATGCTGACGGTGCGGCGATTGGCTCGAGCCGCCAGCAACGCCGCCTCGTTGACGAGATTCGCCAGATCCGCACCGGAGAAGCCAGGCGTTCCGCGCGCCAATACGGACGGCTTGACGTTCGATGCGACAGGCACTTTTCGCATATGGACCTTGAGAATCTGCTCGCGACCGCGCACGTCCGGCAGCGGTACGACGACCTGCCGGTCGAATCGACCAGGGCGCAGTAGCGCGGGATCGAGAACGTCCGGACGATTCGTTGCCGAGATCACGATCACGCCTTCGTTGCCCTCGAATCCGTCCATTTCGACCAGCAACTGGTTCAACGTCTGCTCGCGTTCGTCGTGCCCACCGCCCAGCCCGGCACCGCGATGTCGCCCCACGGCATCGATCTCGTCGATGAAAACGATGCAGGGCGCATGCTTCTTCGCCTGCTCGAACATATCGCGGACTCGCGAGGCGCCGACGCCAACGAACATCTCGACAAAATCCGAGCCTGAAATCGTGAAGAACGGAACCTTGGCCTCGCCCGCGATAGCGCGTGCCAGCAACGTTTTACCCGTGCCGGGAGACCCAACCATGAGTACGCCTTTCGGGATCTTGCCGCCCAGGCGCTGAAATTTTGCCGGATCTTTAAGGAACTCGACTATCTCGACAACTTCTTCTTTAGCCTCTTCGATACCGGCCACGTCGGCGAATGTCACACTGACCTGATCTTCGCCAAGCAGACGCGCGCGACTTTTGCCGAAGGACATCGCGCCGCGGCCCGCACCACCGCCCTGCATCTGGCGCATGAAATAGACCCAGACGGCTATCAGCAGCAGGATCGGGAACGAGGATATGAACAGTTGCAGCAAGAACGATTGCTGTCGCGGCGGGCTCGCCTGGATGACGACATTGTTGTCGTCCAGCGTTCCTATCAGTGCCGTGTTGTCGGTCTCGGGATTATAGGTGATGAATTGCTCGCCCTGACGGACGGCACGAATGGCGTCACCGTCGAAAACAACCTCTTCGACAGAGCCATCTTCGACATAAGACAGAAATTGGGAATATGGTACCGTGTTGATGCGCTGGCTCGCCGTACCGAAGCTCTGGAAGACGTACACGAGCACGACGGCGATGACCACCCAAAGGATGACGTTCTTTGCCAAGTCGTTCAATGCGTTACCCTCAAGAGCTTTAAACCCGGTCTAATTGCTTAGACCCTACTACATCCCATAGTTTCCCGCCAGCAGATACATCTCGCGACTATCGGGTCGCGAAGCCTGCGGTTTTATGAGCTTTACACGACCGAATCGCGATCGAGCGAGGTCCACGAAAGCTTCGAATCCTTCTCCCTGGAACAACTTGACCAGAAAGCTTCCGCCCTGACGCAGTGTTTCCTCGGAGAAATACAGCGCATCTTCAGCGAGTGCAATAATCCGCGGCTGATCTACTGATCGGTTACCTGTGATATTGGGGGCCATATCGGACATTACAAGATCGACACGTTCGCTCCCGATCATTGCCTGCAGCGACTCCCGAGTCGTGCCGTCCGTGAAATCGCCGTGAACGAATGTCACTCCGGGCAGCGGCTGCATCGGCAGGAGATCGATCGCCCATACGATGCCGTCGCGCCCCACCGCGTTGATAGCGAACTGACTCCAGCCACCGGGTGTCGCTCCCAGATCTACGCAGCGGTTGCCACGCTTCAGGATTTTTTCTCTCGCCTGGATCTGTTCGAGTTTGAAGTAGGCGCGCGAGCGCAGATCTTCCCGTGCCGCTCTGTTGACGAAAATATCGCTACTTTCCTGCCTGCGCCAGTGCGAAGAGGAACCGGATTTGCGTGCCACGTCGATTTACCGAGACTCCTTATATAATTCGAACCATGGCGCTCACCGAATCCCAATGCAAGCACCTGCGCCGCCTGGGTCACGCGCTGAAGCCGACCGTTCTCGTCGGCGCGAGCGGCTTGTCGGACAGCGTCGTCGCTGAGGTAGACAGAACGCTGGCGCACCACGAACTCATCAAGATCAGCGTCCGCAGCGGCAGTCGAAAGGACCGGGATGCGATCATCGGTGAAATCGTCGCGCGCACGGCCGCGGAATTGATCCAGCGCGTGGGGAATATGGCGCTGATATACCGTGCCGCCGACGAGCCAGGGATCGTTCTGCCGTCGCCCGGTCGAGCCTAGACGTATTCGACTTCGGTAATCTCGTAGCTCAGTGTGCCGCTGGGCGTTATCACGTCGACGACATCGCCTTCCTGCTTGCCGACAAGCGCTCGCGCAATCGGCGAGCTGATCGACAGCAGACCGCTTTTGATGTCCGCTTCATCTTCGCCGACGAGCTGATAACGCATCTCCTCATCGGAGTCGACGTTGGCGAGATGCACGGTCGCGCCGAAAACGACCGTACCGCCGGCGTTGACCTTTTCGATATCGATGATCTGGGCGTTGGCCAGTTTTCCTTCGATATCTCTGATACGTGCTTCCGCCAGGCCTTGCTGCTCCTTGGCGGCGTGGTATTCCGCATTCTCCTTGATGTCGCCATGCTCTCTTGCAGCGGCTATCGCGGCCGAGATCTCCGGTCGCTCGCGCTTGAGCGCCTTGAGTTCTTCCTGAAGCATTTCGGCGCCACGGGTGGTCAGCGGTACCTTACTCATCCGGCGTTCTCGAGATGCAGATCCTGAAGTCGGTTCACGACCACATTGTCCTGGTGTTCCAGCGCTTCGCAGGTCGCTATCGCTGCGGGTAACGTTGTGTAATAGGTTACTTTCTTGTTGACGGCAGCGCCTCGAATCGGCCGCGATTCACGAATCGCCTGCTTCCCTTCGGTCGTATTCACGATCAGACTGATTTCGTCGTTCTTGATCATGTCGACGATATGCGGCCGCCCCTCACGAACTTTGTTGACGCGGCGGCATGCGATTCCGGATTCCGCCAGAACGGCCGCGGTCCCGCCGGTCGCTACGATCTCGAATCCTCGCTTGACGAGTAATTTCGCGAGTCCAACCGCGGCCGCTTTATCTCGATCGCGAACACTGATCAGGGCCGTGCCCCGAACCGGTAACAGCACACCCGAGGCGAACTGCGCCTTCGCGTAGGCCTCCCCGAATGTTTCCCCGGTCCCCATGACCTCCCCGGTCGACTTCATCTCGGGACCCAGGATAGGGTCCGCCTCGGGAAACTTCACGAACGGGAAGACCGATTCCTTCACGGCGAAGTAGCTGCGGTCCGCGGGTGCGGATACGCCCTGCTCAGCAAGCGAAATTCCGGCCATCGCTTTCGCAGCTATTTTGGCGAGCGGCTGGCCGATAGCTTTCGAGACGAACGGTATCGTGCGCGAAGCGCGCGGATTGACTTCGAGGACGTAAATCACACCGTTCTGGATAGCGAACTGCGTATTCATGATTCCGACGACGCCCAGCCCCTTGGCCATGCGGGTCACCTGCGCGCCGAGCTCGTCCTGGGTCTCCTTGTCGAGCGTGAACGGCGGAAGTGAGCAGCCCGAGTCTCCCGAGTGCACCCCGGCCTGCTCGACATGCTCCATGATGCCGCCGATGATGACCACATCACCGTCCGAGATCGCGTCCACGTCGACCTCTACGGCAAGATCGAGGAATCGATCGAGCAGCACCGGACTCTCGTTGGAAACGCTGACCGCTTCGGTCATGTATTCACGCAATTCGTCCTCCGAATGCACGATCTCCATCGCGCGACCGCCGAGGACGTAAGACGGCCTTACGACAAGCGGATATCCGACTTCTTTCGCGATACTAACCGCCTCGTCGATATTGCGGGCCGTACCGTTTGGCGGTTGTTTGAGCTCCAGCTCTTCGAGCAAGTGCTGAAAACGTTCGCGATCCTCGGCGAGGTCGATCGAGTCCGGCGACGTCCCGATAATCGGGACCCCTTCCGCCTCCAGGTCGCGCGCCAGCTTGAGCGGCGTTTGCCCACCGTATTGAACGATCACGCCCCTGGGTTGCTCCTTCGCTACGATTTCGAGCACATCCTCGAGGGTCAGCGATTCGAAATAGAGACGATCCGAGGTGTCGTAGTCCGTCGACACGGTTTCCGGATTGCAGTTCACCATGATGGTCTCGAAGCCGGCTTCTTTAAGCGCGAACGCGGCATGGACGCAGCAATAATCGAACTCGATGCCCTGCCCGATACGGTTGGGCCCGCCACCGAGGATCATTATCTTTTCGGCATCGGTAGGATCGGCCTCGCACTCGTCTTCGTAGGTCGAATAGAGATAGGCTGTGCTGCTCGCGAACTCGGCCGCACAGGTATCGACTCTCTTAAATACTGGCCTTAAGTTTAACTCGTAACGCTTTGTTCTAACTTCCTTTTCCCGACATCCCAGTACCGCAGCGAGACGCGAATCGCTAAATCCCTTGCGCTTGAGCCGGCGCAAGGTCGCGACGTCGATCGCGTCGATCTCACTACCCTCGAGCGCGGCCTCTTCGCGAATCAGGTCCTGGATCTGATGCAGGTACCAGGGGTCGATTCCCGTCAGACCCGCAACTTCAGCCAGCGTCATACCGTAGCGGAACGCATCGGCGACATACCAGAGGCGCCGGTCGCCAGCCATCCGCAACTCCAGACGCAGCGCGGCGAGCGCATCTTCGTTCTCGATCGGCCCGCAGACAGGCGTCAATCCGTCCACGCCGATCTCGAGGCCGCGTAATGCCTTCTGCAGGGATTCCTGGAACGTGCGTCCGATCGCCATGACTTCGCCGACGGATTTCATCTGCGTTGTCAGACGATCGTTGGCCTGCGGGAATTTCTCGAACGTGAATCGCGGCACTTTGGTGACGACGTAGTCGATCGTCGGCTCGAAAGACGCCGGGATGGCGCCACCCGTGATGTCGTTCCTGAGTTCGTCGAGCGTATACCCGACAGCCAGTTTTGCCGCGACTTTCGCAATCGGGAATCCGGTAGCCTTCGACGCCAGCGCGGACGATCTCGACACGCGCGGATTCATCTCGATGATGATCAGACGGCCGTCCTCGGGGTTCACGGCGAACTGGACGTTCGAACCACCGGTATCGACGCCGATCTTCCGCAATACCGCGATCGACGCATCTCGCATCGTCTGGTATTCCTTGTCGGTTAGCGTCTGCGCTGGCGCGACCGTGATCGAGTCGCCGGTGTGGATGCCCATCGGATCGAGGTTTTCGATCGAGCAGACGATGATGCAGTTGTCGTTGCGATCTCTGACGACCTCCATCTCGAATTCCTTCCATCCGAGCACGGACTCCTCGAGCAAGACCTCTGTCGTCGGCGACAAATCGAGACCGTGGGAGACGATCGCTTCGAATTCCTCGCGGTTGTAGGCGATGCCGCCTCCGCTACCGCCGAGCGTAAACGAAGGGCGCACGATGGTGGGAAAGCCTACCTCTTCCTGAATCTTCCACGCTTCTTCGATCGTCTTGGCAACGCCCGCCTGCGGGACCTCGAGGCCGATCTCCTGCATGGCGAAGCGAAATCGCTCGCGATCTTCGGCCATGTCGATCGCGTCTCTGGACGCTGCGATCAATTCAACGCCGAATTTCTCCAGAACGCCCTCGCGCGCAAGATCCAGAGCGCAGTTCAAGCCTGTCTGTCCACCCATGGTCGGCAGCAATGCCGACGGGCGCTCTTTTTCAATTATGCTGGCCAGCGTTTTCCAGTGAATCGGCTCGATATAGATTGCGTCGGCGCTCGCAGGATCCGTCATGATCGTGGCCGGATTCGAGTTGACCAGAACGACGCGATAGCCCTCTTCCTTGAGCGCTTTACAGGCCTGCGTTCCCGAGTAATCGAACTCGCAGGCCTGACCGATCACGATCGGCCCTGCGCCGATGATCAGCACGCTTTCCAGGTCATCGCGCCGCGGCATTTAATCTATATCCATTCGAGATAATACGTATAAGTTAATGTTTATATTCAATTTGTACTATTCGCTGTACGAAATGCCTGCATCTCTGCGATGAACCGCTGAAACAGCAACGCGAGATCGTGCGGCCCCGGACTCGCCTCGGGATGCCCCTGAAACGAGAATGCGCGCCGGTCGAGCCGTTCGATCCCCTGCAGCGAACCGTCGAACAGCGAGCGGTGGGTCGCGCGCAGATTTTTCGGCAGCGTGTCCTCATCGACCGCGAAGCCGTGATTCTGGCTCGTGATCATTACGCGCCCGCTGTCGAGATCGAGTACCGGGTGGTTCGCGCCGTGGTGACCGAATTTCATCTTTACGGTCTTTGCCCCGCTCGCCAGCGACAAAAGCTGGTGCCCGAGGCAGATGCCGAAAGTCGGCAAGCCGGATTCGACCAGCGTCGCGATCGCCTCGATGGCATAGCTGCATGGCTCCGGATCTCCCGGGCCGTTCGAGAGGAACAGGCCGTCGGGGGACAGCGAGAAGATCTCCTTCGCCGGAGTTTCCGCCGGCACGACAGATAACCTGCAATCCAGGTCAGCCAGCATGCGCAGAATATTGCGTTTGATCCCGAAATCATAAGCAACTACGTGGTATTCGGAGATTCGTTTCTCGAAATGTGTTCTGCGCTCCGGCCAGAGGCTGCCCTGGGTCCACTGGTAAACGCTCTTCGCAGATACCATTTTTGCCAGGTCCATGCCCTGGAGCCCGGGGAATTCACGTGCCGCCGCAACGGCTGCATCGGCTTCCGCATCGACACCCGTCATGATGCAACCGGCCTGCGCCCCTTTGTCGCGAATCAATCGCGTCAGCTTGCGCGTGTCGATTTCGGCGATCGCCACCGCATTGCCGCGTTCGAGAAAGTGAGTGAGCGACGATTCAGACCGCCAGTTGCTGACCGCCATCGACAGGTCGCGAATAATGAGACCGGCCGAGAAGATCTCCGCTGACTCGAAATCATCCGAATTGGTACCGACGTTGCCAATGTGCGGATACGTCAGCGTAACGATCTGACGGTAATAGGATGGGTCCGTGAGGATCTCCTGATACCCCGTCATGGCCGTGTTGAACACGACCTCACCGACGGTCTGGCCGGAAACGCCGACAGACTGGCCGTGAAAGACCGTACCGTCCGCGAGCGCTAGTATCGCCGGCTCTGCCACGCTGAGCTCCTCGGAATTACGCGCCTCGCATAACACAGCGGGATGAGGCAAGGCGCGCAACTCATCCCGCAAGAGATCTTTCGAAAGGGAGTCTCAGAAAGCTATTGTATCTCTAAGCTGCCGTCGCGCAATGCTCCTGCTACCGGCTCTGGCCGAGACCCAGTACATCATCCATCCCGTAGTAACCGGGTGCCTGGCCCGCCGCCCAACGGGCAGCCCGCAGCGCTCCCCTGGCAAAACACCTGCGATCGATCGCATGGTGAGAAAACTCGACCGTTTCCTCTGGCGCGGCGAAAAGTACCTTGTGGTCACCCACGATGTCGCCGCCACGAATCACCGAAAAACCGATCGTCCCGGGCACTCGCGGCCCGATCTGACCGTGACGACCGTGAATCGCCAATTCTTCCAACGATCGCCCTTTCGTTCGAGCGACGGCTTCACCGAGCGCGATAGCGGTGCCGGATGGTGCATCGACCTTGTGGCGGTGGTGGGCTTCCGTTATTTCGACGTCATAATCTTCGCCAAGTGCAGCCGCCGCGCGAGCGACGAGATCCATGAAAACATTGACGCCAACACTCATGTTGCGGCCGACGACCACGGGAATATCGCGCGCTGCGCTCTTCAGCGCCTCGACATGTTTATCCTCCAGTCCGGTCGTGCCAACTACGAGCGGCTTCCCGCTCTCGACGCAGGCCAGCGCGTTCGCAATCGTCGCTGCGGGCAATGTGAAGTCGATCGCGACATGGGCGTCGTGAAGTGCCTGGCCCCGATCGTCCGTAAGCGGCACGCCGGCTGCCGGTAGCCGCGCGAGCTCAGCCGCATCTCGCCCCAGATCAGGATCGGCGGTCTCCGTTGTCGCGCCGACCAGTTCGAGATCATCGCCGGCAGAAATACACTCGATAAGCGCATTACCCATGCGTCCTGACGCACCCAGAATCGCGATCTTCAGCACACTACGCTCCCATTCGCTCGAAGAACTTCTTGACACCATCGAGCCATGACAGAGCTCGCGGACTATGCCGAGACCCGCCCTTCTCGACCGAAGCTTCGAATTCGCGCAACAGATCTTTCTGCTCGCTGGTCAGATTCACGGGTGTTTCCACCTGGATACGGCAGAACAGATCGCCCACGCCGTTCGCGCGCACCGATCTCACGCCCTTGCCACGCAGACGAAACACGCGGCCCGATTGGGTTTCGGGCGGAATCTTGAGCGCGACCTGACCCTCCAGCGTCGGCACCTCGACCGAACTGCCTAGAACCGCGGTTGCAAAGCTGACGGGCACGTCGCAGCTCAGGTCTCGACCGTCGCGTTCGAAGATCGCGTGCGGCTTGACCGAGATATCGACGTAAAGATCTCCGGCCGGACCGCCGTTACGGCCCGCTTCGCCCTCCTGGGCGAGGCGAATACGATCGCCGGAATCGACACCTGCCGGAATCTTTACTGCGAGTGTCTTGACCTTGCGTACGCGGCCTCGGCCGTTGCAGCTGCTACACGGCGTCTGGATCATCGTGCCGCTGCCACGGCAAGCGGGACAGGTCTGCTGTATGGAGAAGAAGCCCTGCTGTACCCGCACCTGACCGGCTCCGGAGCAAGTCGTACATGCCGTCGGCTCCGTGCCGGGCGCAGCACCGCTGCCTTTACAGGGCTCGCACTCGACCTGGGTCGGAACGTCGATATTGATCGAATCGCCGGCCACCGCCTGCTCCAGCGTCAACTCGAGGTCGTAACGAAGATCCGCGCCCCGGAAAACCTGGCTCCTGCCGCGCCTGCCACCGCCGAAAATATCGCCGAAGACATCGCCGAAAATATCGCTGAACGCTTCTCCGCCGGCACCGAATCCGCCGGCCTGGTTGGCCTCCACACCCGCATGACCGAACTGATCGTAAGCGGCCCTTTTATCGGGGTCGGACAGAACTTCGTACGCTTCCTTGGCCTCTTTGAACTGGTTCTCAGCGTCGGGATTGTCCTGGTTTCGGTCAGGATGAAACTTCATGGCCAGGCGGCGGTA
>JAHEKF010000098.1 GCA_024638465.1 Rhodospirillaceae bacterium
CGTTGGGCGAGTGGGACGTATCGACGTTGCGCATCCGGATTCGTGAGATGTCGATATCCAGTTCATCAGCCGCGATCTGTGCCATAGCGGTCTGGATGCCCTGGCCAAGCTCGCATTTTCCGGATGAGATCGCGACGGAGCCGTCGGCATTGATCTGGATCCAGGTATCGAGGCTCATGTTCCGCGCCAGGCTAGCTGGCAAATCCGCGGGTGGCTGGCCCACGAGTCGTGCCGGCGCACCGACCGCGACAATCAGCGCACCGCTGCTCCGCAGGAACGAACGCCTCGTGAGAAGACCGGTGCCGTTCATGCCGATCCGCCTTCTGCTGCACGCTTGATCGCTTTCAGTATCCGCGTATGCGTCCCGCAACGGCAGAGATTGCCGGCGAGCGCTCGGCGGATCTCGTCGTCGGAAGGTGAAGCGTTTCGCTCCAGCAGTGCCGCGGCCGTCATGATCATGCCGTTGGCGCAGAATCCGCATTGAGCCGCCTGTTCTTCCACGAACGACGCTTGCAGCGGGTGCGGATCTTCGCGGCTGCCAAGTCCTTCCAGCGTCGTAATTTCCGACGTGCTCAGAGCGGCGGCGGGTGTGACGCAAGCGCGTACCGGGTTACCGTCGACCAGAACGGTACAGGCACCGCACTGCGCCAGACCGCAGCCGAATCGGGGACCGCTCAGGCCGAGATCGTTTCTCAATATATAGAGGAGTGGCGTCGTTTCATCGACATCGAACTCGTGGACGGCGCCGTTGATTTTCAGTTCGATGACATCGACCCCCTGTAGTCGCAAGACCTGATTCTATCCTGCGTCGAAACGGACCGTCCAACCTCTGTTGCAGAGTGTTAATGAACGGCACGCAGGCGTTGTATCATGTCGGCCGAACAGGTTCTCGACGACAACCGTGCCGCCAGGCGCGGCCACCGGAGCGACAAAATGCGCACAGCCACGATCCTCTCACTGATCCTTCTCGGTACGGTCTCGGTATCGCTCGCACAGGATTCCGCGACCAACGAAAGCATCGATCCGATGTGGCTGTTCGTTCCGGAAGTTGTAACCGGTTCCGAGTTCTCGATGACCGAACCCGTCATGGGCTCCGACATACCTGTAGAGCTCCGCATGGTTGAGTTACTGGATGGGGTTTACGCGCCGATCGGAATCCGCAAGCCAGCGGGCGAAGGGCCGTTTCCGACGATCGTGGCGGCGCATATGAACGGCGGTTATGGTCTGCGCTGGATAAGAGAGTGGACCAATTACGGTAGCGGCACGCTGGAGGAACTGCTCAACGCCGGCTACGCCGTGGTCTGGATGCGCTACCGGGCCGAGGTCGACACGCCTTACGGCAGCGAATTGACCGTCAGGGAGTTCCAGGGCAGGGATCGCTGGAGTCGCGGGCCGCTCGAGTATGAGGATTCGATCGCCATTGTCGAATACGTGAAAGCTCTGCCCTATGTGGACCCGGATCGGGTCGGCTGGCTCGGCGTCAGTCACGGCAGCGAGATGTTGTTCAAGGTCGCTTCCGAGTATCACGGGCTCCGTGCGGGCGTCGCAACCGAGCCGGCCGCGATGGACTATCTGGCGAGGCTGCCTGATCCGCCCGGCGCCGCACCGACCGGTCCGGAGCCCGAGACCATGGAGGTCAACACGCCGGAGATGCAGGCCGCTGCGGTCGAGGCGCTGCGAGGTCGCATTGATCATGCCCAGGCCATGCTTCGGATAAACGCCATCGAGATGCCGATACTCGTCGTAGGCCGCGACAGGGATCACAATCAGGCGACGTTCAGGCTCAGCTTCGAGCTAATGCGCGAAGCGGGCAAAGACGCGGAATGGATGTCGTTTGACCACGATCATCACGGATTCATTTTCGTTCAACGCGATGCCTCAGGAAAATACAATCCGGATCCGGTTCAGCGCGAAGCCGTCGATGCGGTTATCGGATTCTTCGACCGTCATCTGAAATAACAATCTCCGCGAAACAACAGGGAAAGAATCATGTTTTATCAATGTAGCGCGGGTTCGACCGTGCAAGCATCGTCTGGCGGCTCGTCGAGATCGTCCAGCGGCGGATCCCGGCTGACCGTCGATCTTCATTGTCATATCTATGTGGAAGCTGCCGAGAAAGCCGTCGAACATGCATTCGATATGGAGACCGATTTTCTGTTCAAGTTCGCGAACGCAGCAACTCGCGAAGTCAATCGACAGCAAGCGGGAACGATCGCAGCACAGTTGACCGATACGGAGACGCGCCTTGCTGACATGGACGCGATGGGTATCGATATACAGGCGATCTCACCGGTTCCGCTGCAATATTATTACGCGCTCGAGCCCGAGCTCGGCAGGGATTCTGCGAGAATCGTCAATGACCACATCGCCGAGGTTGTCGCGGCGCATCCGGATCGCTTCGTCGGGCTGGCGAATGTGCCGATGCAGGAGCCGGATTTTGCAGTCGCGGAACTCGAGCGCGCCGTTCGGGATCTCGGCATGCGCGGCGTTGAGATATGCACCAACGTCGCGGGAGAAGAACTCTCGAACGATCGATTTCGCAAGTTTTTCGCGAAGGCCGAAGAGCTCGATGTCCTGATCTTTCTGCATCCGAACGGATTCTCGGATGGCGATCGGCTCAGCGATCACTATTTTACGAACGTCATCGGTAACCCGCTCGATTCGACGGTGGCCGTCAGTCACCTGATCTTCGGGGGCGTGCTGGATGCCTATCCCAAGCTAAAGATCTGCGTAGCGCATGGTGGCGGTTATCTGGCAGCGTATTCCGGGAGGATCGATCACGCGCACGCGAATCGCGAAGACTGTCGACGCTGCATAAGCGAGGCGCCGACGAGTTATCTCAAAAAACTCTATTTCGATACCGTTGTCTTTACGGAGCATCAGCTCGAGTATCTGGTTAGTCTGTATGGCAGCGACCATATGGTGCTTGGCACCGATTACCCGTTCGACATGGGGATGTACGATCCCGTCGGATTCGTTGACGGTGCAGATGCGCTGACGGATGGCGATAAAGCGGCGATCGTCGGCGGCAATGCGGCGGCATTGCTCGGCATTTCGGAGACCGCGAACCGAAAAGGCTAGGGCGTTATTCTTCGCGAGCGCGACGAACACGCTCGCGGCGCTGCTCTTCGATCGCGAGTTGATCGGCAAGCGCGGGAAACAACAGCTCCGTTCCGTCAGTGAACTGGATTCGCTGCCACCACATCAACGTCGATCCGTCACGGGCGGGGTTTCCGATCGCCGTCACGGTCGTTCCCGGCATGACCGTGTCGTCCGTCCAGCCGCGGCGGGCGAGCGACAACTTGCCCGGCATTTCGACGAGCCAGTGTGCAATCTCGCCGCTATCGTTCGTGACTTCGACGTGCAGAAGCGCGTGCGGATTGGAGAGTTCGAGCCGTGTCGCGATTCCGGTCACCGACACGAGTCGATCCGGGTCGAAGACAGCGGCGAAGGAATGGTGCGCCAATACGGGGCACCCGGCGAGCGCCCCGAATACGAGCACGGCGTAAATGGCCAGTGAAGTTGCAGATCGCGCTCGGCTGCCCGCTGAGAGCTTGTGGTTATCCCGATCCATTACGCCGCCTCGACGATTCTGATCCCGATGAGTGTACACGGAGGCTCGAAACTACCCCGCTAATCCGGCTGACGCGTTCTAGTACGGGAACCTTATCCATGTCGGGGTTCTATGCCGCTGACTTACCGTCGATTGCCTAGACAGAATCCCGCGCGTAGGCTTTCTCCATGGCCTGAATCAACGGCAGTTTTTTCCCGGACAGGTATCTGACCATCGCGCCACCGGCCGTGCAGACGTAGTCGATTCGATCCAGATCGACGAATTTGGTTGCCGCCGTTACGGTATCGCCGCCACCGATGACGGAATATCCGCTCGAGTCAGCGATCGCGTTACAAATGGATTCCGTTCCGGCAGCGAATAAAACGTCTTCATAGACTCCGGCGGGGCCGTTGACGAACAGCGTTTTCGCTACTGCGATCTCGGACTGGTAATTGGAAATGGTTCGAGAACCGATATCCATGAACATTTCGTCGACGGGGAGATCTTCTATGGAGATTTCGCGTCGTTGCCCGTCCGTCGCGTAGGCGAGGTCGACGGGAAACTCGATGCGATCTCCGAAATCTTCGAGGTAAGTTTTTGCGTCGTCAACGAAGACGTCAAGGCTTCGGTCCGTCAGGAATTGTTCTTTCGTCGCGCCGAGGCGATAACCCGCCGCCATCAGGAAGACTTCGCCAGTCACTCCGCAGGTAAGAATCTTGTCCGCGGTTCCGGATTCGAGCACCTGGCTCATCATACCAAAGGCATCGGAGATCTTGGCGCCGCCAAGCACGAATACGGAGGGATGCTCCGGCGCCAGCATGACTTTTGACAATGCGGAGACTTCATCGAACAGCAGATCGCCCGCCGCTGTCGGTTTAAGTTCCTGAAAGGCAACCATAGACGGCGCGTTGCGGTGCGCCGCCGCAAATGCGTCATTGACATAGATATCGATGATCGGTGCGAGGCCGCGGACGAGAAAGGTATTCAGCATCTCTTCCGGTTTCAGCTTGACAGCGTTTTCGAATGTCGAGATCTCTTCGCTGAGATAGCGAAGATTACCGAGCAGCACGGCCTGCCCTGGTTTCAGCGACTTGACGCATTCCTGCGCCGCCGGTCCGGCGACGTCGTCGATGTAGTCGACTTGAATGCCGAGATATTTCGACAATTTTCCGGCGTGCTCCTCCAGCGCGATCAGATTCTGGTAGTCGAGCGTGTCGCCCTGGTGCGCAATAATCGCGAGCTTCGCACCTTTGTCGAGCAGCTTTCGGATAGTCGGCAGGGATTTCTGGATGCGGTTTTCGTTGACGATCGCTTTTGTGTCTGGATCGATCGGAGAATTGATATCAACACGCAACAAGACCGTCTTCGACGCAAAGTCGAAGTCGTCGATGCTCTTCATCTTGATCATGGGAAGCGTCTCGCGTCCTGTTTTTAGCAGCATAGGGAACGTCGACTACAGCCGCGCGCGACTTGCACGACCGCAAGCGACGTCCAGGCGGCTTCGCTACTTCCAGTAGGGCAGGCCGAGGTATTTGTTGGTTGCGCCGACAGCCTTCAGTCTGTCGGTCTCCATACCGGTCGCCGCACGAACCGCATCGATGGATTCCGGAATCGTGACCGATTCCTGCGGTATATGGATACCGAACATCAGATCGCGCCCGGACTTGACGAAAGTGTCTTCCCAGACCGGGACTTCGTAGATGTCGCCACGCGGATGCCCGAGATCGCGAGCGTAGCGAAAGACCGACGCATTACCGAGGAAGCCCTCGTCAAGGGAGACGACGCGAATGCGATCGTGGTCGGCGAACAGAGCGCGTGCTTCGTCGATGGAGAGATCTTCTTTAGGTGTCGCGAGGACGGATATAAAGTGGCCGTGAGTGATCGGCGTATGCACCAGAAGGCCGGTCGCGTCGACATGCGGCATGATGGTCATCAAGTCCACGGCCTGATGGTTCGGTGCTTTGTCGACCTGAAGCGCATTGACGATTCCGCGGTGATAATCGCCCGGATCGGCTACGCGTCGAACGATCGTGATCGCAACACGTTCGATGCCGACACCGCGATCGAGACAGTCGATCGTCCGGATCAGTCCGGTCGTGTTACAGGAAGTCAGCTTAAGGAAGTCCTCGTTGATTCCTTTCTCGTAGTTTGCGTAGCCATGAAAAAATACGTCCGCTATCTCGTTCTTTTCTCCGCCCTGGAAAACGGCCTTCTTGCCGTGTTTCGCATAGAGTTCCTTGTTCTTCGCGCCGACCCCGGCCGAGGTTGCGTCCAGCACGATGTCGACTTCGGGAAGAATATCTTCCATCGTGCCCGCGACAGGTATTCCCGCCTTCTCGAGATCGGTCTTCGCGCTGTCGAAAGCCGCGTATAACTTGTAGGGCATTCCTTTGTCACGTAGCGACAGGACGCTGAGCGAGGGAGCCGCGTCGACTACGCCGACCAGTTCCATATCGCCTTGCGCCTCGACTCCGTCGGCCAAGCGCTGGCCGATGACGCCGTATCCGGCGACCAATACTTTGACCATAGTAGTGATCCTCTTTG
>JAHEKF010000047.1 GCA_024638465.1 Rhodospirillaceae bacterium
CTTCATTGTAAGGCCGCGCTCGGAAACATCAGCGCGGAGGGAATTTTTCTCCGGTTGGAGCCTGACGATCCCGTAGATCTGGAGCTCAACAGTACGGTAGACGTGGAGATTACGTCGGACGGAGAAACGCTGCTGCTTCACGGGATCGTTCGATCCCGCCGAGATCGGGGATACGGAATCTATTTTCCGAAGCGAATTGGTGAAGGCTCCGCTAATCCGCTGGATCAACTAGCGCGGATATCGGCCGAATTACAGCGGGATCTTCTTTCGACGCGAATTCTGCGCCGTCCCGAATGACCGCCTGTTACGGCCGCTTCAAGCCGCGAAGGTAAAGCGGCTGTTTTTCTCGACAATGGATAGTTAATCGTTTTCGCAACAGGAGTAGAGGAATGAGCGTCACAACCTGTACACGACGAGGATTCCTGGGCGGACTCTCCGCGCTCGGAGCACTTCTGGCTCGACCGGTCCCGGGCTTAGCCCAGGAGCGCCTGCCGGCCCGCGCGATACCCGCGACCGGCGAAATGTTGCCGGTGGTCGGTCTCGGCTCCTCCAAAGCCGTCAGGCTGATTCCCGACGCCGGCACCGATTCATTGGCAACGGTGCTCAGAATGCTGGTGAGCTACGGTGGCCGAGTCGTCGATACGACGCCTTACCCGGAGGAAAACGAGAGACGATTCGGCGAACTCCTGCAGTCTCCCGATCTGCGCGATGACCTGTTCATCACGATGAAGATCAACACTACGGATGCGCAGACCGGCGTTCAGCAGGTACGGCAGGCCCAACGGCTATTCGGTCGGCGCACGTTCGACGTGCTGCAAGTCATGAGCCTGCGCGGTCTTAACTCGCATTGGCCGAACCTGCTGGATTGGAAGGAAACCGGTGAAACGCGCTACGTCGGAGTCACCGTATCGAACTACGAGGACTATGGTGTGCTGGAGTCCTTTATTTCCAGCGAAACGGTGGATTTCCTGCAGGTGAACTACTCAGTGGTCGAAACGCTTGCCGAGGACCGAATCATCCCGTTGGCACAGGACCTCGGGGTAGCGGTCATCGTTAACGGGCCGTTCATGAACGGCGACTATTTCGGGCTCGTGAGTGGCGCAGAGCTTCCCGACTGGGTGGCAGATTTCGACTGTACGAGCTGGGCGCAATTTTCCCTGAAATACATCCTTGCGCATCCGGGGGTCAACTGCGTTCTCACCGAGACGACCAACTCGCAGCATATGCGGGAGAATATCGAATCCGCGTTCGGGCGCATGCCGGATGACTCGGAGCGGCAGCGGATGCGGGAGCTTATCCTCTCGCTATGAGGCAACGGATTTCGGGGGCATCGGTTTCCGTGCGCTCCGGCGACAAAAGCGGGTGCCAATATCAGGAGCAGCGCGTACAATGACCGGCCCGGACTCGGTGATGAGCCGGAGAAAAATCAACGAGGAGCGCGAATGGCAAGGGGCATCAACAAAGTAATACTCGTCGGCAATCTCGGCGCAGATCCGGAATCGCGGGCCATGCCGAGCGGCAGCTCGGTAACCAATATTCGCATCGCGACCAGCGAGTCCTGGAAGGACAAGAATACCGGCGACCAGCAGGAGCGCACCGAATGGCACAACGTAGCGTTCTTCGGCCGGCTTGCGGAGATCGCGGCGGAATACCTTCGCAAGGGTTCGCAGGTCTATATCGAGGGCAAGCTGCGAACGCGTAAATGGCAGGACCGCGACGGCAACGACCGCTGGACAACGGAAGTCATCGCCAACGAGATGCAGATGCTCGGGTCGCGCCCCGGCGCCGGCGCGCCAGCGCAGGCAGCCGCACCCGCGATGGCGGAGCGGCCCCCTGCGGATACGGCGTTCAACGACGACATTCCGTTCTGACCTGCGGCGAGGGCCAGCCCTGCGCAACGCGGTGATTCGTGCGTGTCCGCCACGCCGCCGTGGTATATTAGCCATGAAAAACAACAGCTTAGGATAGTATGCCGGATCGCCTTTACATCCAGACCTTCGGCTGTCAGATGAATGAATACGATTCATCGAAGATGGCTGACGTGCTTGCGGAATCGCTCGATGTACGCCAGATCGAGGATCCCGCTCAGGCCGACATTTTGCTGCTCAACACTTGTTCGATTCGAGAGAAGGCGCAAGAGAAAGTGTTTTCGCTGCTGGGGCGCTGGCGGCAGCAAAAGGAGTCCAGGCCCGGGACGATAATAGGCGTCGGTGGCTGCGTGGCCAGCCAGGAAGGCAAGGCGATTCTGAAACGCGCGCCGTTTGTCGATCTTGTGTTCGGCCCGCAGACTCTGCATCGCCTTCCGGCCATGATTGGCGAAGTCCGGGCGGGACACACGGGCGTTGTGGACGTCAGCTTCCCGGAAATCGAAAAATTCGATGAGATTCCGGCGGCGACCGCGTCCGGCTGTACGGCGTTTGTTTCGGTCATGGAAGGCTGCAGCAAGTACTGCACCTTCTGCGTGGTTCCCTACACCCGGGGCGAAGAGATTTCGCGGCCGCTCGATGATGTGATCGCCGAAGTTGCCGGGCTCGCGGAGCTCGGCGTCAAGGAAGTCAATCTTCTGGGCCAGAACGTCAACGCCTATCGCGGCCCCGTGCACGGCGGCGGCGTCGCGGATCTCGCGACGTTAATCCACTACGTCGCGGCGATCGACGGTATCGAAAGAATCCGGTTTACGACGTCGCATCCAGTCGAGTTTACGGATGCCCTGATCGATGCTTATGCCGATGTCGCGGAGCTGGCGGACTATCTGCACCTGCCGGTGCAAAGCGGCTCCGACCGCATTCTCGCGCTAATGAAACGCGGCCACCGCATCGCCGAGTACAAGGACAAGCTAATGCGGTTGCGCGAAGTGCGTCCCGGCATATCGCTGTCGTCGGATTTTATCGTCGGGTTTCCGGGAGAAGACGAGACCGATTTCCGGGCGACACTCGGGCTAATTCGCGAAATGGGTTTCGATCAGTCTTTCAGTTTTATCTACAGCGCGCGTCCCGGTACGCCAGCCGCATCGATCGAGGATCCGACACCGCGCGAGGTCAAGCAGCGCCGCCTGGCCGAGCTCCAGTCGCTCGTTGACAAGCAGGCGCGCGCGATCAGCAGTGCGATGGTCGGTAGCGTACAACGCATCCTCGTAGAAAGACCCTCCGTCAAGACGCCCCGGGAACTCGCGGGACGTACGGAAAACAATCGTTGGGTCAACTTCATCGGCGACCCGCAACTGGTCGGGCAGTTTGCCGACGTCGTCATCACAGAAGCCATGCCCAACTCGCTGCGCGGCCGCCTGCACGACGCGTCCGTCAACCGTTCCGTCGCATGACACCGTGACCAGCGCCGATTACGTTTCCGTCAGCCTCTCGCCCAACGACCATCGGCGTATGGTGAATCTCTGCGGGCACCTCGATGAGCATCTGCGGCAGATCGAGGATCGTCTCGAGATCAGCATCAAGAACCGCGGTAATCAGTTTCAGCTCTCGGGCGAAGCGAAGGCGACCGACGTGGGCCGACGCGTTCTGGAAGATCTGTACGCCAGAACGGAAGACGAAACGCTCGACCCGGAACGTGTCCACATGAGTCTCCAGGAACATTCCCGTTCCGGCAGCGGTGCGCGCGGGGACGAACTCACGTTCCATACACGCCGCCGCGATATCCGTCCGCGTGGCCCGAATCAGCTGGCTTACGCGCGGGCAATGCGTGACCAGGATCTGATCTTCGGCGTCGGGCCGGCGGGAACGGGCAAGACCTACCTTGCGGTTGCTGCGGCGGTCGACGCGCTCGAAGGCGATCTCGTGCGGCGAATCGTTTTGGTGCGCCCTGCGGTCGAGGCCGGCGAAAAACTCGGATTTCTGCCCGGGGATATGTCGCAGAAAGTCGATCCCTATCTGCGACCGATGTATGACGCGCTGTACGAGATGCTGGGCTTCGATCGCGTTGGCAGACTCATCGAGAGAAACGTCATCGAGATTGCGCCGCTCGCGTTCATGCGCGGCCGGACATTGAACGAATCCTTCGTCATTCTGGACGAAGCGCAGAACACGACGGCCGAGCAGATGAAAATGTTCCTGACGCGAATCGGTTTCGGTTCGCGCGCTGTGGTGACGGGGGACGTCACCCAGACCGATCTGCCTCGCGGTCGCGAGTCGGGACTCAATCACGTTCGTCGTGTGCTCAAGGGGCTGAAAGGCGTCGAATTCGTCTATTTCGACGCCGGCGACGTCGTGCGTCACCCGCTGGTGCAACGGATCGTCGAAGCTTACGCTCGTGCTGACGACAGCGCGCAGCGCGAAGGGCCGGGAGCCGATGGCGATTGAGCCTGGTTCTGCTCTCGACGTCGTAGTTCAAATCGCTTCCGCGTCCGAATCGGTGCCGGCCAGCGCATCGCTGCAGGCATGGGTGGCGAGCGCGCTGGAACGCGAGACTGCGGCTACCCTGACCCTGCGCGTCGTCGACGAAGCCGAAAGCTCCGAGCTGAACCGGCGCTATCGCGCCGGGAGCGGACCGACCAACGTTCTTTCGTTTCCACCGGGAGATTCGTTCCCGACCGCCGGCGACGAGTTGCCCATGCTGGGCGATATCGTGATCTGTGCTCCCGTGCTCGAGCGCGAGGCCGCTGACCAGGGCAAGGCGCTCGAGGCTCACTGGGCCCATATCTGCGTTCACGGTGCGCTGCATCTGGCCGGTTTCGACCACGAAGCCGAAGCCGCGGCCGAAGTCATGGAAGCCAGAGAAGTCGAAATTCTTCGTTCGCTGGGCTTCCCTGACCCCTATATTGCTGCCGGCTGAGCGCTTGCATGCCGCTTTCCGTGGCTGCAAGATAGAGTCCAACGATGCCAGACGAATTACCCTCCAATAAGAGCATCAGCAGCAAATCCGGACTGTGGTCCAGGCTGTTTCCTCGCCGTGCTGACAACGGTGAGAAACGGGAAGCGATCGCGGAATTCCTGGCAGACTGCCGCAGCCAGAATCTCCTCGCCAATGACGAGTACGCGATGCTGCAAGGCGTGCTCGCGGTTTCCGAATCGCAGGTCCGGGAAATCATGGTACCGCGATCGCATATGGTCGTACTCGATCTCGACGAGCCGTTCGAACAGATGCTGGATACAATCCTGCGCTCCGGCCATTCCAGATTCCCTGTCATAGGCGACGACCGCGACGAGATCATCGGCATACTTCTCGCCAAAGACCTGCTGAAACGATTTAAAGACGGTCAGAACTCGAGTCAGTTCAAGTTGCGCGATCTGCTCAGGCCGCCGGTGTTCATTCCTGAGAGCAAGCGACTGAATGCGCTGCTGACACAGTTCCGCGAGAGCCAGAATCACATGGCGATCGTTGTCGATGAATATGGTGGTGTGGCCGGGCTCGCGACAATCGAGGATGTGCTCGAACAGATCGTCGGCGACATCGACGACGAGCACGATCCCGAAGAAGACGAGAACATCCAGGTGCAGGAGGACGGCCGGGTCATCGTGCTCGCGTTGACCCGCATCGATGACTTCAATGAGCACTTCGACGTCTCGCTGGACGACGAAGAATATGAGACTGTCGGCGGCCTCATCATGCACGAACTGGGGCGCGTACCGCGCCGCGGCGAGACACTCGATCTCGCAGGCTTTCGCTTCAAGGTACTGCGCGCGGACCGGCGCCGAATTCACGCCGTCGAAGCGGCTGTTCTCTCCAGCGCCGACTGACGTCGCGGCGCGCGATGACGACTTCGTCCCGGCCGATCCTTTCCGACGTCGGTCTGGTGCTGGCAGTCGCGTCAGGCTGCCTGTTGCCACTCGCTTTCGCACCCTTCGGCCAGTTCTGGCTTGCGCCTCTCTGTTTCGCCGTGTTGATTCATGTCTGGAGCGGCGCGAGCGCGTGGCGGGCGTTTCGACTCGGCTTCGCCTTCGGCATGGCGAGCTTTCTCTGTGGTGTCTACTGGGTCTACATCAGTATCCATGACTACGGCCCGGCACCGGCTGTCTTCGCCATCGCGATGACGCTGCTACTGGTCTCGGCGCTCGCTTTGTTCCCGGCCGTAGCAGGGTGGGTTGCGGCGCGATGGTTTGCGACTGACGGTCCGGCTGCCTGGTTTGGTGTTCTGCCCGCGCTATGGGTCATCACGGAATGGCTGCGAGGATGGGTTTTCACGGGCTTCGGCTGGCTCTCCGCCGGCTACAGTCAGTCGGATTCCTGGCTGATGGGGTTCGCCGCCGTTGGCGGCGTCCACTTCATGAGCTGGGCCGTGCTGCTGACTGCAGGTGCGCTGGTCATGCTGACCCGAGGATCGCCGCGACAGCGGATACTCGCCGCAGCATTGGGGATATCGATCTGGGCGTCGGGGTATCTTGCGTCAGCGATTCGCTGGACCGATCCACTCGACGGGGAGTTGTCGGTCGCGCTGGTCCAGGGCGCCGTGCCGCAGGATCTGAAGTGGGAGCCCGAGCAGCTCGGCCCTACCTTAGCGCTGTATCGTGATCTGACCCATGCGAGCGCGGGCAGCGATCTGATCGTCTGGCCTGAAGCCGCTATTCCATCGCTGTTTGACTACATCGGCGAGTATC
Source organism: Rhodospirillaceae bacterium (assembly GCA_024638465.1). GTDB lineage: Bacteria > Pseudomonadota > Gammaproteobacteria > Steroidobacterales > Rariloculaceae > SMWC01. The sequence goes on from JAHEKF010000047.1 coordinate 6,546, forward strand.
TCGACGAGATTCGCGACTGGACGGAGCAAAACGGGAGTGAACTGATTCTAGGGATTCTGCGCGCCGACCCGGAGCGCGACGCGGTGCAGAACACGATCGTCGCGCTGCGCGAGTCGCCGTCATTCTACGTCAAGCGACACCTGGTTCCCTACGGCGAGTACTTCCCGGTGCCTGCGTTCGTTCGCGAATGGCTGCGTCTCATGAGTCTGCCGTATAGCGACGCCGTACCCGGCCCGGACGGTCAGCCGCCCCTCGACGTTGCAGGTCAGCGCATCGCGATGTCGATCTGCTACGAAGACGTCTTCGGCGCGGAGCAGCTGCATTATCTTCCGCAAGCAACCTTGCTCGTCAACGTCAGCAACGATGCGTGGTTCGGAGACTCTATCGCGCCACATCAGCATCTCGAGATCGCTCGCGTCAGAGCGGCAGAAGCCGGCCGGTTTCTGCTGCGCGCCACCAACACGGGTATCTCCGGCATTATCGATCCGGCCGGCAACGTCGTTGCGACATCGCCGCAATTCGAGCCGCAGGTCTTGAAAGGCACGGTTCGAGGTTATTCTGGCGCGACGCCGTACGCTCGCTGGGGAAATGTCGCGGTGCTTACCGCTTGCTGCGTCGTCCTGTTGCTTCAGTTCGCCACAACGAAATTGACGATGCGGCCCGGGACGTAGATCGCGCGCTTCTCGTCCTTGCCTTCGAGATGTCTCAGCACGTTGCCGTCCGCGCGCGCCAACGCCAGCACCTGCTCCTCGTCCGCGTCGGCCGGAATTTCGATGCGGCCGCGCATTTTTCCGTTGACCTGCACCGCGACTTCGATCGTATCGGCGCGCAGATAAGTTTCGTCGACCTCGGGCCAGTTCGCGTACGCCAGAGAATCCTCATGGCCGAGCCGTTGCCATAGTTCCTCCGAGATATGCGGTGCGAGTGGCGCCAGCAGAAGGATAAATGGCTCGACTATGCTGCGCGGTACGACAGACCACTTCAGGGCCGTGTTCGTGAATTCCATCAGAGCCGCAATCGCGGTGTTGAACCGCAACGCTTCGATGTCGGCCGTTACCTTGGAGATGGTCTGATGCAGTTCACGAAGCTGATCGTTCGTCGGTTCGGAGTCGTCGACCTTGTCGGCTAACTCGCCGGCTTCCTCGCCCGCAATGAGACGCCAGGCGCGGTTCAGGAAACGGTGCGTGCCCTCGACCCCGCGTGTGTTCCACGGTTTGACCTGTTCCAGCGGACCCATGAACATCTCGTAGAGCCGAAACGCGTCGGCACCATAGGCGTCGACGACCTCGTCCGGGTTTACGACGTTGCCGCGGCTCTTGCTCATCTTGTGCGCTCTTGCGTCCACGCGGATCGACGCGTTCTCCGCCAGTACGAAATGATCACCTTGCTTGGTTACGGATTCGGGATCGACTTTGGCGGTTTTCAGCGTTGCTCCGGTGCGCGTGTCTTCACCCGAGCGAACATGTTCCGCGGAAACGAGGGTGCCGTCATCGGTCGTATAACTCGTAAACTCGAGTTCGCCGAGGATCATGCCCTGATGAACGAGTTTTGCGAATGGCTCCGGCGTCGGGACGACGTCCGCATCGAACAATGCCTTGTGCCAGAAGCGCGCATAGAGCAAATGCAGTACCGCGTGTTCCGCGCCACCGACATAAAGGTCGACAGGTAGCCAGTATTCCGCAAGCTCCCGGGATGCAATCTCGTCCTTGTTATCCGGATCGATATAGCGCAGGTAATACCAGCAGGATCCGGCCCATTGCGGCATCGTATTCGTCTCCCGCCTGGCGGGCTTGCCGGTCTCCGGATCGACGATATCGAGCCAGTCGGTTGCGGCTGCGAGCGGGCCTTCCGGCGATCCGCTGGGTTTGAATTCTTCGAGTACCGGAAGCGTGACGGGCAGCGCATCTTCCGGGAGCGTCTTCGGTTCACCGTCTACGAACACGACGGGGAACGGCTCACCCCAATAGCGCTGACGCGAGAACAGCCAGTCGCGAAGCTTGTAGTTGATCTTCGCCTTGCCGCGCCCCCCGGCCTCGAGCCAATCGATGATCTTGCGCTTCGCATCCTCCATCTCGAGCCCGTCGAGAAAGCCGCTGTTGATCGCAGTTCCCTGGCCCGTGTACGCCTTGCCGTCGAAGTCTTCGGGCGGCTGAACCGTACGAATGATCGGCAGGTCGAATGCTTCTGCGAAATCCCAGTCGCGCTGGTCTTCGCCCGGAACGGCCATGATGGCGCCGGTACCGTAACTGACCAGTACGTAGTCCGCGACCCAGATCGGGATGCGCTCGTCGTTGACGGGATTGATGGCGTAGGAGCCGGTGAAAACTCCGGTCTTCTCCTTCTGCAATTCCGCTCGTTCGAGCTCGCTCTTCTTCGCCGCTTCCTGCTGGTAAGTCTGTACTGCTTTGCGCTGCTCGTCGGTCGTTAGTTTGGTGACGAGTTCGTGTTCCGGCGCGAGTACCATATAGGTCGCGCCGAACAGCGTGTCGGGGCGTGTCGTGAATACGCGGATAAAGCGCTCCGGGTCGCCGTCAATGTGGAAATCGACTTCCGCGCCTTCGCTTCGGCCGATCCAGTTGCGCTGCATCTCCTTGGTGCTGTCGGGCCAATCGAGGTCGTCGAGCCCGCTCAGAAGCTTGTCGGCATATTCGGTAATGCGCAGCACCCACTGCCGCAGCGGTCGCCTGACGCAGGGAAAGCCGCCGACCTCGGAATGGCCGTCGATTACCTCTTCGTTCGCGAGCGTCGTGCCCAGCTCCGGGCACCACCAGACGGGAAGCTCCTGCTGATAAGCGAGGCCTCGATCGAACAACTGCTTGAAGATCCACTGCGTCCACTTGTAGTAGTCGGGATCCGTCGTGTTGACTTCACGATCCCAGTCATAGGAGAAGCCGAGCGACCGCAACTGCTCGCGAAAACGCTTGATATTGTTCTCTGTCGTAATTTTCGGATGCGTGCCGGTCTTGAGCGCGTATTGCTCGGCCGGCAGACCGAAAGCGTCCCAGCCGATCGGATGCAGGACGTTGAAACCCCGCATGCGCTTGTAACGCGCCACGATGTCGGATGCGGTATAGCCTTCCGGATGCCCCACGTGAAGCCCGTCGCCGCTTGGATAAGGAAACATGTCGAGCGCGTAGTATTTCGGCCGGGTGCGATCGACTTTCGCCGGCGTGCGAAATGTCTTGTTTCGCTCCCAGTAGCTCTGCCACTTGGGCTCGATTTCCTTGAAGGGGTAGGCAGCCATCGTGTCCTGTGGTCCTCAGCGCTCTACGCGGGCGCCCGGTGGGGTCGGATGATCTTTGCAAAAGCGGTTAGAATCAAGCGGACGATGACAACGAGTTTCTTATATACCAGTGGAGTACGCGCGTTGCGACGCGGTTCGATCCTGCTCGGAGCGGCAGCACTTGGCGCCTGCGGCTTTCACCTCGAAGGGATGTCGACGCTTCCGACCGAGGCGGCGACGACGTACATCGATGCAGTAGATCGATCCTCCGAGTTCTTCGTCAGCATGCGGGACGCGCTCAGGGCGCGTGGCGCCGAAGTCGTGAACTCTCCGCAGGAAGCGAGCGCCGTGCTTCGGATCACGGAAGACCTGACCGCTCAGCGCATGTTGTCGGTCTCAGCGCGGAATATCCCGCGCGAATTCGAGGTTTACTATCAGATCACGTTCTCGCTTCGCGCCGGCGACGATGAGCTCATCGAGCCGACGTCGCTCGTGGCGACGCGAAACTACACTTTCAACGAAACGCTCGTCCTCGGAAAAAGCATAGAACAATCGGTTCTCCGGGAATCGCTGGCACAAGACCTCGCACGCCAGGTACTGCGACGCATCGCCGCCGACCGCGGCACGGTTGCTGCGACCCAAAATTGACAATGAACGTAACCGAGCTGCGCGATCTCGATGCGGTCGCCGTAGATCGCATTGTTGCGCGTTACGGTCTCGAGCTGATCCAGGTTGACGAGAATGCCCGGATTCCGGCGTCGTTCTGGGGCGAGCCTGAGGCCGGGATCGCCGGACGCTGCCTTTTCGTGCGGCCCGATACGCCCGTGCACTCGGTCCTGCACGAACTCGGACACTTCGTTTGCATGACGCCTGAGCGGCGCGCTGCGTTGTGGCGGGATGCGGGCGGCGGCGACGACGAAGAAGCCGCGGTCTGCTATCTGCAGGTCGTGCTGGCCGATACGTTGCCCGGTATGGGTCGGCGGCGGATACTCGCCGATCTCGACGCCTGGGGCTACAGCTTTCGTGAAGGCAGCGCTTCCGCCTGGCTCTCGGGTGACGGCCGTGCTGCCCGTGACTGGCTTGCGGGCCACAAAATCATCGACACGGCTGACCGGCCGACCTGGCAGGTTCGCAAGGCTTTAACATAATTCTGTGAACTCCATCGCGTCGCGCCTCGCGGGTTCGGCCTAGTCTCTGAGGCGTCGAATTTTCTGCGAAAGAGCCATGTTTGCGAAGCCATCAAGGAAAGACCTCCTGGTCATCAAATCATTCCCGATCTCCGCGAGAATCTCCGAGGAGTCGGCGTCGCTGGCGGAGAAGTTCGCGTCCAGGATCGAATGGATGCGGCTAAAAGGGATCAGCGGTGACCTGCCGGAATCCGCGCGCCCGCGGCGCGGGACGATGTCGCCGCGACCGGGAACCTTGCTTTACTTCCCGACGATTTCCCGCGGCTAGAGCTTGGTCGGATTCGGCGCATCGCCGTATACGGCGTCCGGATCGAACACTTTTTCCGATTCCGTGAACTCCAGCGGCTCCGATACGCCGTCTTCGCCCATCGCGATCTTGCGGTAAAAACAGGACCGATAGCCGACGTGGCAGCTCGCGCCGCCGGCAACATCGACGCGCAGCCAGACACAGTCCTGATCGTCATCGATGAGGAGTTCCCGGACCGTCTGAACGAGCCCGCTGGTTGCACCCTTGTGCCAGATCGCCTGCCGGCTGCGGCTGTAGTAATGCGCTTCCCCGGTCTCGATCGTCCTTGTCAGTGCTGCGGCGTTCATGAACGCATGCATCAGCAGTTCGCCCGAGTCGTAGTCGGTCGTGACGGCCGGGATAAGACCGTGGGCATCGAATTTCGGCGCGAGCTCGGTGCCTTCTTCGACCTGTTCCACGGTCCGGCGTTCTGCGAATTCCTGGCTCATTTCGGGGTTGCTCATGCTCGAGAGGCGGAGATTATATGCTAACGTGCGCAGCGCCCAATGGACCTTTATCTGCACAACACGCTAACGCGCTCGCGGGAGCGCTTTGAGCCTGCCGATCCGGAGCGGGTAACGATGTATGTGTGCGGGCCGACGGTCTATAACTTCGCCCATATCGGTAATGCGAGACCCCCCGTGGTCTTCGACGTGCTTGCGCGGGTTCTGCGACGCTCCTACAACCTCGTGTATGCGCGTAACGTCACGGACGTCGACGACAAGATCAACGCGGCCGCGACGGAAGAGGGCGTCGAGATCGGCGTCATCACCGCGCGATATCTTGCCGCGTATCTCGAAGACATGGAGCGTCTCGGAGTCCTGCCTCCCGACCTGGCGCCGCATGTGACCGAACATCTTCCCGAAATCGTCGATCTCATCGAGCGGCTGATACGCTCCGGCCATGCCTACGAAGCGGAAAAGCACGTGCTGTTCTCGGTCGCGAGTTATCCGGCCTACGGCAGCCTGTCGGGCCGCGATCCGGGTGAGCTGATTGCCGGATCGCGTGTTGACGTTGCGCCTTATAAAAAGAGTGCCGGAGATTTCGTTCTCTGGAAGCCGTCGAAAGAGGATGCCGTGGGCTGGGACAGTCCCTGGGGTCGCGGCCGGCCCGGCTGGCACGTCGAGTGTTCCGCCATGGCGGAAGCGCATCTGGGCGACACGATCGATATCCACGGTGGCGGTCAGGATCTCGTGTTTCCTCATCACGAGAACGAGACAGCGCAATCCACCTGCGCCCACGGAGGTCAGCTCTATTGCCGCTACTGGATTCACAACGGGCTTATCCACGTCGACAGCGAGAAAATGTCCAAGTCGCTCGGCAACGTCCTGCTGCTCCGGGAGTTGCTGGACGAAGCGCCGCCAGAGGCGGTCAGGCTCGGGTTGTTGACAGCGCACTACCGGCAGCCGCTCGACTGGACCTCGGATGTCCTCGATGATGCCCGGCAGAAACTCGACCGCATGTATGGCGCGCTGCGGGCCGCGGGCATCGGCGGCACGAGTGACGATGCCGGTGAGCCGCCGGAATCCGTACTCGAAGCGCTCCACGACGATCTGAATACGCCGAAGGCGCTGGCCGCGCTATTCGAGCTTGCGCGCGAGGCAAATCGCGAATCGGATAGCGAAACCCGTCGCGGCAAGGCGACTGCCCTGCGCGCGGGCGCCAGGCTTCTCGGCCTGCTGCAGGCGGATCCGGAAGCGTGGTTCAGCGATCCTGGCCGCAACGACAGTTCTGACGGGCCCGGGAACGCCGAGATCGACGCTCTGGTCAGCCGTCGCGAGGAGCTGCGGGCTGCGCGTGACTTCGCGGCGGCCGACGAGATACGCGACCAGCTTGAGAAAGCCGGCGTAGTCATAGAGGATAGTGCGGACGGATCGCGCTGGCGGCGGACCCGATAACTCATGAATAAACGACTGCCTGTAAGCTCACGCATCGCGGTTGGCCTGATTCGCGGCTACCAGTACCTGTTGTCGCCGTGGCTCGGCTCGTCCTGCCGCTATATGCCTTCCTGCTCGACCTACGCGGTCGAGGCGATCTCGCAGCAGGGCGCAACCCGCGGAGGCTGGCTGGCGCTGAAACGCGTCGGCCGATGCCATCCCTGGGCCGCGCCGCGGCACGACCCCGTGCCGCCTTCGCGAACTGAGCGGGTATCGAAGTAGCGCGACGCCGTGACGATTGACCCGCAGCTGCTCGACCTCATTCGTTGCCCGCTGACGCGGCAGCCGGTCGCATCTCTGCCCGGCGATCGGCTCGCGAAGCTGAACGCGCTGATCAACGAGCACAAGATCAAGTCGCGCGACGACACGCCCGTCACCGTCGAGTTGGCCGAAGCGCTGGTCACGGAAGACGGCAACATCGCCTATCCCGTCATCGACGGTTTTCCCGTGATGATGGAGGAGCATGGCATCCCGCTGTCGCAACTCGACGCGGGCTGAGAGCCGTACTTGATTCTCGACGCGCAAAAACTCTCTTCGCATTTGAGCCGAGACCTTGCCGCGGTCTACCTCGTCGGAGGCGATGAGCCACTCGTCGTTGCGGAGGCGCTCGAGTCGATACGCGCGAAAGCGCAGACCCAGGGCTACTCACATCGAGATCTCTACAGCATCGATCGCGGATTCCCGTGGGACGAACTCGAAGGGGAGGCTGATTCGCTGTCGCTGTTCGCGAACCGGCGAATTCTCGAACTGCGTCTCGCATCGCTGCGGCCGGGCGATCAGGGCCGGAAGGCGCTGAAGTCGCTCGTCGAGCGAGCGGATCCCGATCGATTGCTGATCGTAGTGACGCCGAAACTCGATTCCGCCGCGCTTCGTACCGCGTGGATCAAGGCGATCGACGCAAGCGGCGTCGTCGTTCGCGCCTGGCCCGTCGACCGCGCATACCTGCCGTCCTGGATCCGTGAACGGGCGGGACGCGCCGGTTTGCGCTTCTCGACCTCGGCGGCGGAGCTATTGGCCGACCGTGTCGAAGGCAATCTGCTGGCGGCGGATCAGGAGATCCAGAAACTCGCGCTGTTGCATGGTCAGGTCGAGGTCACCGAGCAGGCCGTACTCGACTCCGTCGCCGACAGCTCCCGCTACGATGTGTTTCGGCTGGTGGATTCGATTCTCGCCAATAACGCGCGGCGGGCGCTGTCGATCCTCGAGGGCCTGCGCGGCGAGGGCGTGGAGCCGGCTTTGGTACTATGGGCGCTGAGCCGGGAACTCGGGTTATTGATCCGTTTGAAGACAGCGCAAAGCCAGGGTCAGAGCGAATCGAGCGTGTACTCGAAGCACCGGGTGTGGCCGAAGCGCCAGGCGCTCCTGACCCGAGCAGCGCGGAGCTACAGCCTCGACGACCTCAAGGCATCTCTGCATTCGGCCGAGGAAACCGACCGGACCATCAAGGGACTGCAAAGAGGGCAGCCCTGGGATAGTCTGACGCAGCTGGTCATGGAGATGCTTAAAACGGCAAAGCGACCGGGTCGGGCGGCCTGACAGGGAGCGTCTGAACTCACGCATGGGCTCAATCGGTATCTTTGGCGGCACGTTCGATCCGATTCACTATGGACACCTGCGAACGGCGCTGGAACTCAAGCAACGCCTGTCGCTCGCCGAAGTTCGCTTTATACCCTGCGCAGAACCGCCGCATCGAAAAGAAGCGCCAGTCGCTGGCGCATCACGCGTAGAAATGGTGCGTGCCGCGATCGCGGGCGAACCCGGGTTCGCCGTCGACGAGCGCGAGTTCAATCGCGAAGGCCCTTCCTACACCGTCGATACCTTGCGCAGTATTCGCGAAGAGAACCCGGACGCGCCGTTGTGTCTGCTGATGGGGATGGACGCGTTTCTGGGCTTGACCCGGTGGCACAACTGGAACGAGCTGTTCACGCTCGCGCATATCATCGTTGCCCACCGGCCCGGGTGGCGGGCGTCCGCGGCGGGAGCGCTCGGCGAAGTGCTGCATGATCGCAATACTCGCGAAATAGCAGAACTGCACAGTAGTCTTTGTGGTCGAATCTACGTGACGCCGGTGACACAGCTCGAGATCTCGGCAACAGATCTGCGCGACGGCATCGGTGCCGGCATCGACCCGAAGTATCTGGTGCCGGAAAGCGTTCGTAAAATGCTGCTCGAATCGGAGATTTATGCCAGACAAGGATAAGCAACTCGCAGCAGAATCGGTCGGCGAACTCGTCGATGACGTGCTCGACGACCTCAAGGCGGAAGCGATCGTCCGGCTCGACGTTCGTCATCTGACGTCCGTAACCGATCTCATGGTCATCGCGACCGGTCGCTCCAGCCGGCATGTTCGTGCCGTAGCGGAAACGCTGCTGGAGCAGGGCAAGGAACGCGGTCTGACCCCGCTCGGGATCGAAGGCCTCGAAGGCGGCGAGTGGGTTCTGATCGATCTCGCAGATGTCGTCGTTCACATCATGCTGCCGAAAGTTCGCGAGTTCTACGATCTCGAAAAACTATGGGATCTCGACGGGCTCGAAGATGCCGGGCGAACATCCTGACCGGGCCGGTCCGCGCAGATCCGGCTACCGCGTGCTGAGGAGAAGTGAAGCGATTCCTCGTCATCGCTGCGGGTAACCGCCAGCCCCCCTGGGTTGACGCGGGTTTCGACGAGTACGCGAAGCGCTTGCGCGGTGGTTACGCACTCGAGTTGGTCGAGATTCCGCTCGGGCATCGGTCCAGGAATACGGCTGCAGCGAAACCGCTCGCGGACGAGGGCCGGCGCATGCTCAAGGCATTGCCTGCATCTGCGCATGTCGTCGCGCTCGAAGTGGCCGGCCGGCCGTGGTCGACCGGGGATCTCGCCAGGAAATTGCAACATTGGGAGATGGAGAGCGGCCCGGTGTGCCTGCTGATCGGCGGACCCGACGGCCTCGCACCCGAATGCGCGGCCCGCGCCGACGAGACCTGGTCCCTGTCGTCGCTGACGTTGCCGCACGGGCTTGTCCGAATCGTTGTCGCGGAGGCGCTATACAGAGCCTGGAGCGTTCTTCGGAGCCATCCCTACCATCGCGCCTGACGAGGGCCGCGCGCTTCGGTTCGGCCGAATTTCCCCGTATATTTCATTGAATGAGAAAGGATTTCATGTATCTCGCATCTGCCTCCCCGCGGCGCAAAGCGCTGCTCGAGCAGATCGGCGTGCCGTTCGAGGTACGGCCAGCGGCGCTGGCGGAATCGCGGCAGGTGGATGAGCGGCCCGAAGATCTCGTGGTGCGCCTGGCTCGGTCCAAAGCCGCGCGGATCTGGGAGGACATCGCGGCGGACGAACAGCGGGCTGTGCTCGGCGCCGATACGGCGGTAGTGGTTGGCGATGCGATCCTCGGCAAGCCTGCAGATACCGACGACGCGCTGAACATGCTCGACCGGCTGTCCGGACGAACTCACAGGGTCATGACGGGAATCAGCGTTATCGGCAACGGCAGATCCCGCGACGAAGTCTCAGTGAGCGAAGTGAGATTCAAGGCGACGACAGAGCGGGAGCGTCTCGCGTACGTTGCGACGGGAGAACCGATGGACAAGGCGGGCGGCTACGCCATCCAGGGCATGGGCGCGGTGTTCGTGGAGCACTTGAGTGGCAGCTATTCGTCAGTCGTTGGACTGCCGCTGGCACTGACCGCGTTAATGCTGAGTAACATCGGAATGCCGTCCTGGTTGCACGAGGCCGCCGAGTGAGGGAAGAGATTCTCGTCAATGTGACACCACGCGAGGTGCGCGCTGCACTACTCGAGAACGGGGTATTACAGGAAGTACTGATCGAGCGTGCGAGTCGCCGTGGTCTCGTCAGCAATATCTACAAAGGCCGGGTGTCGCGGGTACTGCCGGGAATGCAGGCGGCCTTTATCGACATCGGAATAGAACGCACGGCGTTCCTGCACGCGTCGGACATCGGGCGCCACCCTCACAAAGCGGAGGCGGGCACCGAGATCGAGACGAATATCCGCGACCTGGTTCAGGAAGGCGACGAGCTGCTCGTGCAGGTGCTCAAGGATCCGCTGGGGACCAAAGGCGCGCGGCTTACGACGCACATAACGATCCCGTCGCGATACATCGTCATGATGCCGCAGAGCGAGGGCGTGGGAGTCTCGGCGCGCATCGAGGACGACGATGAACGCGAGCGGCTGAGGGCCGCCATGGAGAGCATCATCGATGTCGATTCGGCGCCGGGCTTCATCGTCAGGACGGCTGCCGAAGGCGCATCGACGGACGCGCTGCGGGCTGACATGCTGTTCCTCGAAAGACTCTGGGAGGCCATCGAAGAGGCATCCGCTCGCGCTTCGGCGACTGAACTCGTGCACGAAGATCTGCCGCTCGCGGTACGCGTGCTCAGAGATCTTCTCGGATCGGAAACCGAACGGGTACGTATCGACTCGGAACCCGTCCACACACGCATGAAAGAGTTCGCGGAGCGCTTCATGCCACAGAAATCGTCGATCATCGATCACTACACGGGTGAACGGCCGATCTTCGATCTGTATGGCATCGAGGACGAGATCGAGCGCGCGCTCGAGCGCAAGGTACCCCTGAAATCCGGCGGTTATCTGATCTTCGACCAGACAGAGGCCATGACGACGATAGACGTCAACACGGGAGCGTACGTCGGCCACCGGAATCTCGAGGAAACGATCTTTCGCACGAACCTGGAGGCGGCGGTAGCCATCGCGCGACAGTTGCGCCTGCGCAATCTCGGCGGGATCATCATCATCGACTTTATCGATATGGTCGATGAGGAGCACCGTCGTCAGGTCTCGCAGGCGCTGGCCGGGCGGCTGGCAGGCGATCACGCCAAAACCCAGGTCATGGCGGTCTCGCCGCTGGGTCTCGTCGAAATGACCCGCAAACGATCTCGCGAGAGCCTGGAACACGTGCTCTGCCAGGCTTGTCCAAGTTGTGAAGGGCGAGGCTACGTCAAGACGCCGGAAACCGTATGCTATGAGATCTTCCGGGAGATCCTGCGGCAGCATGGGCAGTTTGAATTCCAGGAAGTGCTGGTCCTCGCCCGGCCGGACGTTATCGAGCGGCTGTTGGACGAGGAATCGGTGAGCGTGGCGGAGCTCGAGGAGTTGACGGGATCACCGATTCGGCTCCAGAGTGAGGGGCTTTATGCGCCGGACCAGTTCGACGTCGTGCTCATGTAGAAGAACGGCAGCTTATGTGGCAGCTATTTAGAAGAATCGCCAGGCAACTGTATTTCGCGGCAGGCGTGATCGCCATCGTGCTCGCAATAGGGATCGGCGCGTTTCGGCTGGTAGCCACACAACTGCCCAGCTACCGCGGCGACATCCAGGCCTGGGCACGCGACGCGCTCGGCCTGGAGATGAACTTCGAGAGCGTTGATGCGCGCTGGGCCCTGCTCGGGCCCGAGCTGACATTTTACGACGTTAGCGTCAGCACGCCCGGTGACGACAGCGAGCCGCTATTCACGGCCGGCGAAGCGAGTGTCGGCATCAGCGTCACGGCCCTGTTGACCGAGCGGCGATTCGCGGTGAATCGACTGACGGTCGTCAATACGCGCCTCGCAGTCGAGCGCGTGGAGGACGGCAGCTTTCGTGTAAAAGGCGCACCAGCTGATCAAGCGGCGACGGCGGAATTCGAGATCGATGACCTGCCACCTGTAGAAGTCGCAGTGCGGGAGAGCACGATCGTTTACGAGGATCCTCTTCAGGGTATTGCCTGGGAGTTTCTCGATGTCAGCGCCGGACTCGTGCGGGATGCCGATCGCCTGGTCGTCGAGGCGCGCGCGGATGCGCCAGCCGAACTCGCGAGCCGAGTCGATCTGTCGGCTGATGGCAGCCTCGTTGCCTTGCCCGGTAGCGTGGGGCGGGAATGGCGGATCGTTGCGGAAATCCGCGATCTCGATCTCAGCGCTTTAAGTACTCAGTTCCCCGCCAATCCCTATATGCCGCGCCGCGGCGTCGGCGACGTGTCAGTGTGGTTCGACTTTCTCGACGGTCGCCTGCAGCGCGCGACGAGCGAGATAGAGCTGACCGAACTGCTGCTCGCCGATAGCACCGTGATCGGGGACGACGCGTTGCTCTACGAGATATTGTCCGTGACAACGGAATGGAGCCTCGACGCCGATGGCTGGCAGCTCGCGCTGAGCGACCTCAACATTCGCCGCGACGGGCGCTCCTGGCCCGGCGATGTGAGTGCCCGCATCGCCGTAACCGGGCAGCCCGGGCCTACCGGCTTCGTGCTCAGCAGCAGTTTCCTGAGGCTCGAAGATCTTGCACCGGTCGTTGCGGTCCTGCCCGACCATCCGGTCAGGGATGCCTGGCTCGAGCTGGAGCCACGCGGCGACTTTCTGACGCTCGAGCTGGATTGGGATACGGCCGGCGACGAGCTTGTCTATTCGGCGGCAGCCGCGTTTCGCGACGTCGGCGTCAACTCGACTGCCGAATCACCGGGGATAACGGGTTTGTCCGGTGACTTGCGGACGGATTCCCGCAGCGGGCGCATGACGCTGCTCACGCGCGACGCCGTCTTCGACTGGCCGGGCATGTTCCGTCAGCCACTGGACATCGATGAGCTTAGAACGACGCTCGTGTGGCGCCAGGGTCTCGACGGTGTTCGGCTCGTCAGCGACGATCTGACGATCAGTAACGCCGATCTGGAGACGCGTTCGAACTTCGAGTTCACAGTGCCGCCCGACGGCAGTTCGCCAACGCTGGATCTTGAGGCCTATTTTTTCGATTTCGACACGACCCGCACGAGCCGTTACCTGCCGGTCGGCGCGCTGCCCGAACCGGTTGTTGCCTGGATGGATCGCTCAATCGTCGCGGGTTACGTACCCAGGGCCCAGGCAACTTTCGCCGGACCCATCACGGCGTTCCCGTTCTATGAGGACGAAGGCCGCTTCGAAGCGTCCTTCGACGTCGAAAACGGCGTGCTGTCGTTCATGGAGAACTGGCCGGTTGCGCGCGATATTACTGCGACGGTCGATTTTCTGAACGAGGGATTTACGGCCAATGGCATGGCCACAGTCATCGGCGGCGACCGCGCGGTCATCAGTGGTGGAATCGCCGATATGAGCGATGCCGTTATCGCGCTTTCGGGTGTTACTGACGCCGCCCTGCCCGACGTCCTGGCGTATCTCAAGGCGGTACCGCTGTTCGCACGACGCCTCGGTCCGGACCTGTCGCGGGTTCAGGCGACTGGCGGCTCGGCCGAACTCGATCTGAACCTCGAACTGCCCCTGAGGGACGTTGCGTCCTATGATCTCGACGCGGAGATCCGCATGCGCAACGGTGAGCTTACGGTCGAGGGGTTCGGGCTTGCCGCGACGGAAATCGAAGGGGTGCTGTCGCTCGAGAATCTCAACGTCACGGGATCCGGCATCGAGGCAACGCTTCTCGACGGTCCGGTCATCGCGACCGTTTCGCCACCCGAAACCGAAGGCTATCGATCGCGACTGGACGTCGAGGGCGAAGTAGCTGCGGAATCCGTCAGCGCGGCATTCGATCTTCCTCTCGGCTCTTATCTGGCGGGACAGACGCGTTGGCAGGGGACGCTCATGTTGCCGTCCAACCCTGAGCCAGGCGATCCTCGCCCGCGCGAGCCATTGCGCATCAGTGTCGGATCCAATCTGTCCGGAGTTGCGCTCAAGTTTCCCGAGCCACTGGCGAAACTACCCGCTGACGCGACCAGCTTTCAGGTCGATCTGATTTTCCCGCAATCCGAGAGGGTCGATATCGAGGGAAATCTCGGCGCGGCGAACCGTTTTGCGTTCAGTCTCGCGAACCGACCCGATGAGCTTGAACTGCTGCGCGGAAGCGTTCGGTTTGGCGGGTCGTATCCTCTGCTTCCGTCGACAGATGGCCTCGACATACGCGGTTCGCTCGGTCAGGTTCGACTCGACGACTGGTTGAATTTTTTCGAAGACATCACAACCGGCGCGAGCGCGGATGCGACGCTGTCGAATGTAGACCTCGAATTCGCTGACTTTTCGGGCTTCGGTCAACGCCTCGGCGCCACGACGCTGACGGTCCAGCGGCAGCCCCCGGAATGGATCGTGGACATCGATAGCGAGCCGGTGTCCGGTCACGTGGTTATGCCGCTCGATCTGCGTACACGGGAACAGATTCGCGCGACGATGACGCGCCTGCACATCACTACCGGAGATTCCGAGGGCGCTGCTGAGATCGATCCGCGTGATTTGCCGGGACTGCTGGTCACGGCCGACGATTTCGTAGTCGGTCCACGCAGGTACGGCCGCCTCAGCGCCGACGTTCGCGCCGATGCCGACGGTTTGCGGTTTGAATCTTTCGAGGCGCGCGCCGGTGGCTACACCTTGTCCGGCAACGGCGACTGGCACACGCAGTCGGATTCGACGGCATCGACGCGTTTCGAACTCATGCTCAACAGCACCGATGTCGCAACTGCGCTTGATGAACTTGGTCTCGATCCCGTACTCGAGGGCGAGTTCGCCGAGGTTTCCGCCCACGTGTACTGGCCGGGAGGACCTTCCGCGGAGTGGCAGAAGGTTATCAGCGGCGAAGTCTCGCTCCGGCTCGAACAAGGCAGCGTGCTCGATCTAGAGCCCGGTGCGGGTCGCATGATGGGACTCATGAGTATTACGGCGCTGCCGCGACGACTGTCTCTCGATTTTCGCGATGTATTCAATCGCGGGCTCGTGTTCGATGAAGTAAGCGGCGCGTTCGTTCTGATCGACGGCAACGCATACACCGACAATCTGCTGCTTACCGGGCCCGTGGCAGACATCGGCGTCGTTGGCCGTACCGGGCTGAAGGATCAGACTTACCAGCAGCAGGCGATTGTCACTGCGGAACCCGGCAAGGTGCTGCCGACGATGGGCTTCCTGGCCGGGCCCGGTGTCGGCACGGCGCTCCTGATCTTCACGCAGATCTTCAAGGAGCCGTTGAAGGGAATCGGTCGCGCCTCTTATTGCATGTCCGGAACCTGGGACGAGCCCAGTATCGAGAGGCTGAGCCCCGAAGATCTGGCGGCTGGCGAACTCTGTGCCGACCTGCCACCGGGCGGTCTCACGACCGCCGCCGAGTGACGTTGTCGCGATGAAAGGCGCGGCCGTCCGGACGACGGGTGGCCGCAGGACCTGCGGTCATTCGCCGACTGTCGATATCCGGGCCGGGGCTCTGGCTAATCAGGAAGCGGGTCCTGGCGTGATCGTGGCCGATCTGGATATGATGCGACTGACGCAGATTCGAAACTCGTTTCCGGTGCCGGATAGCCGGCGTGACTTTTAGCCCGCATTGGGAATCTATACGGACCATATTCAGAGCATGAGAGCGCAAGACCACATCGAACATCCGCCGGATCCGCTGGTTACGACCGAGCGTGAACTGCTGCAGCCTAACGGACTCGATCTCGGTCAGGTCGATTCTGCGCTGGGCGCGTTGATGGCGCGAAGCCTGACCTATGGCGATCTCTACTTTCAGTTCGTGCGCGTCGAAACGTGGTCGATCGAGGATGGCATCGTCAAAGAAGGCGTGCACAGCGTCGATCAGGGCGTCGGCGTTCGCGCCGTTATCGGAGAGCGAACGGGTTTTGCTTATTCCGACCAGCTCGATTCGAATTCTCTTGCCGATGCAGTCGCATCAGCGCGTGGTATCGCACGCTCGAACGGACAGGGGCGCGCAGAAGTCCCGGTTACCGGACCGCGCAGGAGCCTCTATCCTGTCGACGATCCGACGCTGAGTCTCGAAGACGCGGACAAGGTTGCACTGCTTAAACGCCTCGATCGCGAGACGCGCGCTCTGGGCGCGCACATTACGCAGGTTGTTGGCAGCGTGGCGAGCGTGTTCGAGATGGTTCTCGTGCAGGGCTCGGACGGCACACTGGCAGCCGACGTACGCCCGCTTGTGCGATTGAACGTCTCGGTGATCATGGAGAAGGAAGGCCGTCGCGAGCAGGGTTATGCGGGTTGCGGCGGTCGCGGCGATCTGTCGCTCGTGAGTTCGGAACAGACGGTCCGCGGCCTGGCTGCCGAAGCGGTTCGTCAGGCTGAA
Organism: Rhodospirillaceae bacterium; assembly: GCA_024638465.1. Lineage (GTDB taxonomy): Bacteria > Pseudomonadota > Gammaproteobacteria > Steroidobacterales > Rariloculaceae > SMWC01. The sequence goes on from JAHEKF010000047.1 coordinate 23,216, forward strand.
GTCAACATGGAGGCCGTCCCGGCGCCAGCGGGTGTAATGCCGGTCGTACTGGGCCCGGGCTGGCCGGGCGTCCTGCTTCACGAAGCGATCGGTCACGGACTCGAGGGCGATTTCAACCGCAAGGGGACGTCCGCGTTCTCGGGCCTTATCGGCGAGCGTGTCGCGACCAGCGAATGCACCGTTGTGGACGACGGAACGCTCGAAGGTCGGCGTGGCTCGCTAAACATGGACGACGAAGGTACCCCGTCGAAATGCAACACACTGATCGAGAACGGCATCCTCAAGGGCTATCTGCACGACAAGCTGAATGCCAGCTTGATGGACACGGCGTCAACCGGAAACGGACGTCGCGAGTCCTTTGCCTATCCACCCATGCCGCGAATGACCAATACTTACATGTTGCCGGGTAGTCACGCGCCGGAAGAGATCGTCGCGTCGGTCGAGAACGGCATTTACGCTCCGAACTTCGGCGGCGGACAGGTCGACATCACGTCGGGAAAATTCGTGTTCTCCGCGAGTGAGGCCTATCTGATCGAGGGCGGCAAGATCACGGCGCCAGTAAAGGGTGCGATGTTGATCGGCAGCGGCCCCGAGGTTCTGACAAAAGTATCGATGGTCGGCTCCGACCTCGAGCTCGACGCCGGTGTCGGAATATGCGGAAAGGATGGTCAATCGGTTCCGGTTGGAGTCGGACAACCTACGATTCGTATCGAT
>JAHEKF010000008.1 GCA_024638465.1 Rhodospirillaceae bacterium
TTTTGGCGAGCACGAAAAAAACGCGATCCCGATCGAAGTACACACGATCGTTCAGGAGCCTCTTCCTGTAAAGATCGTTGATATTACAGAATCGATCTGGCCAGGCATGCCGGACGTCGGTGCAGGGGCTTATCGCTCCAACGCCAGCCTGATGCTGCACCTTCTGCTTCATACAGCGGCTGGGATTCGTCAGCGGGCCGTCAGACTGATTCAACTGCACGACATCGCTTTGCTGGCAACGAAACTCGACCTGGATGACTGGCGCTGGATCACTTCAGCGCTTTGCCGTGAGGATTCGCGTTGGTGGCTTTACCCGCCTTTAGCCGTAACGGATCAGTACTTTCCGAATACCATCCCGGCAACCGTAATTCAAGATTCCGGTCGGCTGTGCCCCGTACTATTGCGATCGGTAGCGCGCCGGTACGAAATTTCCAGAGTCTCCTACTCGAATCCGCGAATTCCTGCATTCCCTGGACTAAGCTGGTCCGGGACACCGATGGAAGCATTTCAATTGGTATCGAGCCGGGTTTTTCCGGGACGCAATGTCCTGGACGAGCTACACGAAGCTACGGGCACGAATCCCCGGCTTCTCAAGCTGCCCTGGTACGGAATATCCCAATCAGAGCGAATCCTTCGATGGGTAACAGGGAGAGCTCCACGCGTTCAGACCATGCTGTCGGTCCATGAAGCGCTGGATGGCACTATCGAAAACCGACCTTGATCGCAACGACCGTTACACAGCTATTCGGCTCACGCGAACGCGCGCAACCATCAGCCATCGGATAATCGACGATACAGATCATCGAATAATTGCGCCGTAGAATCTGCATCCTCGCGAACTGCCCGAGCTTGCGCTTCGTTGGCGATGCGATGACGCATCGATTCATTCGCAAGAAGCACAGTGATTTGACTCGCGAGGGCCGCGAAATCCTGGCAGTCCACGGTCAACGCCGCTGATCCTGCCCACTCCAGAATATGGCCGACGTTGGTCCCGACGCTTGGAACGCCCGCAACGGCAGCCTCGAGTACCACGACAGGACCCGCTTCGTGTCTCGAGCTGATGACCATTGCGTCAGCCGACTCAACCAGCAGTCGAAGCCCGGCGCGACCAAGATATCCATGGAAGGTGACGTAGCCAGTCAGGCCGAGTTCTTTCGACATAGCCTCGACGGCACCGTCGGAAACATCTTCTCCGGCGATGTCGAGATGAAAGTCGACGCCGCGCTCGACGAGAGAGCGCATGGCTCGAAGCAGCGTTTCCTGATCCTTGACACGATTCAGGCTTGCGATGTGCAGCAATCTGGCCTTTTCGGAGGAAGAGCGGGAGCGAGGTGCTTTAACCGGCCACTCATCGAGGTCGACACCGAGCGGGATTCGCTCTGCAGCTCTGCCGAGGTCGGAAATCCGGTCCAGGATCGGCTTGCTCGCGGCCGTCAACTCGGATGCGGCGGCAATCACGGTGCGGTTCAACAAACGCGCGCGCAAACGGTAGAAACCGCCGTACTGGATGTCCTTAATCGCGACCAACTCGCCTCCAGCCACGTGCACGACACTGGGTACACGCAGAAGCTTTCCCGCAGCAACCGCGACCGCTCCGCACGGGCCCGCCCAGATTGAGTGAAGCACATCGAATCGACCGATCCTGTGCTGACTGACGATGCTGCCGATTGACCGTAACACCCTGAAGGACTGTCCAGAATTGTGCACTTCCGCGCCTTCCAGCGACCAGCTCCCCGGGTCTGGCTCCTGATAAAGCGCGAATACGTGAACTTCATGAAGCCTGGCAAGTCTGCGTATCAGACTCAGTAACGCCGGGATGATCTTGTGTTCGCCGGAACGATCGACACCGCCAGGAACGACCAAAGCGATCTTCATTTCGATCCGGACAATCCGGCGAGCATCGTCCGCAACTGTTCGACGGCAACGCCCGGTGATTCGGTTCGCCGTAACTCAAAGCAGCGGACAGCCGAGATCTTGCGGCTGAACTCGCTCCACTCCGGCAGCCCTGCCGCATAGGGCTGCTCACTGCGCAAGCGTGTGATCAGTTCGTCAGTCGCTTCAAGCGGACGCAGCGCGGATGAAGCTTCCGCTATCTTCTCGCTTAGAAATACGGTGGCGCCCAGCTTCGGTCGCAGAGGCGACTTCCATTGGCAGTGTTCACGATAGTCATACGCGAATTTTTCGACACCGCTGCGTCTATGAATCGTCGGCGAATCGCTGACCCGGTCACGAACCGGCCCGGGATCCAGCAGCCCGAGTGCGTCGGGTCGAAGGTGGAGGAAATTCGGCATTCCGAACACCGACAGATCCCGCGGGCTGACAAAAACGCTGTCCTCTGACAGAACCTGCAAACCGCCTGAAAGTGCCAGCAGGCAGAGCGTACTTTTACCCGCACCGGTCGCCCCGACCAGCAGACATCCCGTCTCGCCAAGTCCAACACAGGCACCGTGTAATGGAACCAACGAGAGCGCACGACCAGCGAGCGTCAACACCGCGAACTCGATCAGCTCATACCTTGCGAGATGCGGGTGATGCAGCATCGCCCGCGACACACTGACAATCGCGCGCCGATTCTCGGGATCGACTATCGCGTAATTGCCACTGTCGACAACTCCACAAAGCAGTCCGTCACCGGAACCTGGTGTCGGCGGGGGCGGCTTATTCTGCCAGGACTTCTCGCGGTCATTGAGCGTGAGTTGCAGGCGGAGGTCTGGCACGGCCCCCTCTGTCGCGAACCTCGGCAGCGAACCGAACGCTTCCACAGCAAGATCGATCAGAACCCGGTCGCTGCTGCGAACGACGAGTTCTGCACCTGCGATCTGCAAGCGAACCTCGGAGCCGAGCTCGCGACGCTCGCCAAAAGGATCTTTCGGATCAACGTTCACAGCTCGACGATGTCTCCGCGTAAACCCGCTTCATTTCGGAGCTCGGCGCTTGCGCTACCCTTCAAGCTCACAATTGCCCCTCGGCGGCGCGATCGAGTTCAGCCAAACGCGTATACACTTCCCTGAAGCGTCGGCCGAGCGCTTTCTCGGACAACTGATCAACGAAGTAGCTCCGCACGCGATTGCGTTCCGCAGCATCGAGAGCCGCGCTGCTCTCGATTAGCGCCCGCCGCAGATCGTGCGCATCACCGCAATTCCACAGCATACCGACCTTGCCATATCCGGTAAGAGAGCGTGTCGAGGGGATGTCGGTGGCAACAGGCGTCAGACCAGTCGCGAGCGCTTCAATCAGCGAGAAACTACCTCCTTCGCGGTGGCTTCCGAGGACAAACACATCCGCTGCGCGCATGAGACGTTCAACTTCGCCATGCGGGACCCGGCCCAGCAGATGAACGCGGTCACGCAAATTCGGATCGGCTTCGATTCGGGTTCTGACAGCCGACAGCAGGTAGACAGATCCATAGCACATCCACAGCTGCAGGTTCGGCAGATCGGGGATCGTCGCCGCGATTCCGTCCAGGACGGTCAGTGGATCCTTGTTGGCGTTGAGATGACCGACGGACAGCACCGCCGGATCCCCGTAAATTCCGGTCTGCTCCCGAGCCACTGATTGTTCTCCCGGCTCGAAGGTACTCGTGGACTCCGGAAGCTCGAAGATCATTGTGGTGGGCCCGAGTACGCCCAATCGCTTGAACGGCTCGGCCTGATCACGCGCGCAAAATGAAATTCCCGCCGCCGCGGCGCACGCCTGACGCCAGCGCCTGCGGCGCCAGAGTCGCGGCGGTCTGTCGGCATGATCCTGTAACAGGATCGGCACGTTCGGGAGCAATTGATGCAGCTCGACAACTTCTTGCGAAAAACCAAGGCCATGTATATGCACAACATCGGGATTTGCAGCGGTTACGAGATCGCGAAAACCGGCGCTTCGCGTCAATGGCCGGCCGATACGCCCGGGTGAAACAAAATCGTACACTATGCCCGATCGCTCGATATGGCCTGTCATCAAATTCGCCTGAATGACCGAGACTGACGTATCTGCAGCGGAGACGGAACCTGCTAGTGACGAAAGCGCTGGCCAGTCATCGAGAAGTCTCTCGGGTGACCGTCGCTTCGGATCGACATAGAAACTGATCTGAGTTATGCGCACAGTGGCGGCATTTCGCTCAAATGCTCGAGACCCGCGGATCGACAAGACCGATCAAGCGGTGCGACGCGGTCAATTCCCACGGATGATCGTAATGTCGTCTTTCATACCGCCAACTCGCGAGTCCGCGTAGCGCCGCCTTGGCCCAGGCCGGCGAACGCGTGTCCTGAACGGTCGGGTATCGGCATCGCAAAACAGTAACGAAGTCCCGGATTCTCCGTCGCAATCGATCCGTCAACCAGGGCGCATCAGCATGACACGCGTAGTCGACCCACGCTTTCGCGGTCCAGCCCTCCGGGGTCGTCGGAAATTGCACCGCTTGACCGTCAATGTCTACGAGGGGCGCAAGGTTGAGTCGATCCGCGCGCGGCACGCTGGACGGTGGTAGCGGCGTGTTGACGTATACGATGATCTCGGCGTCCGGATTGACTCGCTTGGTCTGCCGAATGAAGTCGAAGATCTTTTCTGTTTCGCCCTCCGGATCCTCGGGCGGCGCGACCATGAACGAGAGCTCCGGTATTACCCCATGCTCCCGGCAAAGCTCTGTCACCGCGAGAGTCTGATCCGATCGGGTTCCCTTGCGAATCGATCGCAATAACGAATCATTCGGCGTTTCGGCGCCGATATACGCCATCCGCAGACGGCTCTTTCGAATCAGCTTCCAGGATTCCGGAGAGAGCTTTAGCAACGCATCCGACCGCGCATAACACCACCACGGCAACTCGTGGCGTGCCAACACTTCCAGAATTGGAACCATATCCTCCTCGCGATCGAAAAAATTATGATCGTAAAACTGTATCGAGTCGGCTCCTATGCGGTTTTTCAGAAAAAGAAGCTCTCGGTCGAGTCGCTCAGCCGGCGGCAGCATCGTCGCTCCCTCGAACATTGCCGCGACACCGCAGAACGTGCACCGAAACCGGCAGCCGAGCGCAGCCTGATGTCCGACCGTGCGGTTCCCCAGAAAGGTTTTGACGGCGTACGCTTGCGGGTTCCCCAGTAGTTCATATCGAAGCGTTGGCGCAATATGGCTTCGCGACAGCGGGCGGCCGGTATTGTGTACGACGGTTTCGTCATGTCGCCAGCTGAGGCCGGCAACCGCTGACAATGACGCGGGATCATTTGCTCCCAGGCTCGTCAAAAGGCCCTGAAACGTGTCCTCTCCCTGACCGCGAACGACGAAATCCACATAGTCGCTATTCAAGGCGACATCGGGATAGAGACTCGGGAAATATCCTCCCCAGACGATAGGAAGCCCGGGCGCCGCATCGCGAATGGCCCGGGATACTTCGATCGCTGTTGCCACCTGCGGGCCGCCCATGACGGTTACGCCGACAGCGGCGAGCGTCTCATCCCGGACCATGCGGAGAGCGGTATCGACCGCAGCACCGTCCATGTTTCCGTCGACCAGTACCGACCGGTAGTCCGGTTCGATCGCTGCGGCAATATTCATGATCGACAGCGGAAAGCGTGCGTTACGCTGCGAGGTAATTCGCGGATTGATCAGAAGAACCTGGCGGGACGGAATCAAGAAAGCTTCTCCGCAGGTCGCAGCCGCTGCAGAAGGCGCATCTCTACCGGCCAGCGAAAATCCAGTCGCTCGACCCTGAGTTGAGCGATTTTTTGTAACCACGCCAATCCATTCGGCCTCTGAAACGCAAAATCCAGAAAGAACTTGTATCTCTCGATGAGCTCGAATTTTTCCGGGGTCACCCAGGGTCCGGGCAAGCCGGCAACGTAGTCGAACTCCGACCATTCGGCCAGCGAATCGGGCAATTGAAAACCGCTGGCAACCGACTCGTTAACGATCTCGCTGCCGGGATACGGCTTGAAATAGAAGATCGGTGTCTCGAACTCCGGACTCATTCTCCTGAGCCGTCGTGCGAATCGAATAGTGGCATCCACACTTGCGTCGCTCTCGTCCGGGAAGCCGACGATGAATGGAAAGATACCGGCGATATCGAGCTCTCGCATCCGTTCTGCGGTATGCAGAATCTTCTCCAGAGTAACGTCTTTCTTAATGCGTTTAAGCAACTCCGGATCGCCGGACTCGACGCCAACCAGCAGACGCCGCATTCCGGATTCCTTACAAAGCTGCCAGACATCGTCGGGTAATCTCTTTCCCTGATCGGCGCGCATCGTAGCCGCCCAGGTGAATTCCATCTCCGAGTCAACAATCGCCCTTGCCATCGCCTCGACACGCGCACGCTTCGTGAAAAATGTCTCGTCCTGAAAGTTCACATCGTCGAAGCGATACTTCTGCCAGAGTTCCTTGAGCATTCGAACGATCGAAGCCGGTTCCAGCCCGACCCACTTTCGTCCGTAGACGAACGGATCGGAACAAAACGCACAGCGGAAATTGCAACCCTGAGACGAAATGTAGTCGAGCTGCCGCTTGCCTTTAAGATCGAAATAGCGTTCGACGGGAATGAGGTCGTAGTTGTGCGACCGAAACGCTTCGAGCGGAATCAATGCGCGCGGCGGATTCACGCGAATGCTTCCGTCAGCCTGCTTGAATGAGCAGCCGCAGCAACCCTCCAGCGACTTATTCGCAACCAGACGGGATACGATTTCGTTGAAGGTCGCTTCGCCCTGCGCCTGAACCGTAACGTCTACGCAGTCTTCTTTCAGGCAATCGGATCCGAACATGGACGGATGCCAGCCACCCCATACGATTGGCACATCAGGAAAGGCGGCCTTCGCTGTGCGCGAAACCCGCAGGGCATCGGCTATCGGCGCTCCGGTCAGTACCGTGACGCCCAGGCATACCGCACCGTCCAGCGCGTCCGTGACGGCTGATGTCGCGTCCGCTTCGAGCCTGCCGTCGATGATCACCACTTCATACTTATCCGGATCCAGCTCGGAGCCGATCGCCAACAGTGCCAGCGGCATGGTGAAGAACACCGCATCGGGATTGTATAGAACGACTTTTCGACGGTTCGCTGTCATCTTGTGTGGTTCATTCCTGGGCCGGCACTATTCGCAGTATCGAAAGCGTCTCGTTCAGGTAACGACGTCTGGCAAACAAGTCTACCTCGTAGCCGCGAATCGCAAGCTGCTCCTCGAAAGCGGTGCTCGCATCCCCGTAAGAGGACAACATCAATAGCGCGACTCCGTGAGGGGAAAGATGATCAGCCAACCCACGCGCGAATCTTTCCGCAAGATCCGGGGAACGCCAGGCGGCATCGCGCTCGTCACGCGGCTTTCCGATGAGGAACGGCGGGTTAAATAACACGAGATCGAAGCGCTCACCCGCGACCGGTGCGAACAAGTCTCCGCATCTGAATTCGATCCGGGCGTTCATCCCGGACATGAGAGCGTTAATCTGCGCACAACGTATCGCGTTCGGATTGACGTCGGTACCGATGACTCGACCGGCAAGTCGTGACGCGACCAAGGCACAGATGCCCGAACCGGTACCCAGGTCGAGAACCGAAGATCCCGCATGAATCACGCGCTCGTCCAGCTGAGAGGAAAAAAATGCGCCCGTTCGCAACAATTTCGGGTTGGCGACGCTCGGAAGCACCAGTATCGGCAACCCCCCCACTCGCTCGAGCCGGAAATCGTCGTAGCGGTGGTGCCCCGTTACTCTGTAACCGAGGTTCAGCAGACGGCCGAGCATCGCGGCAAATCGCCCCGGACGCGATCGCTCGATCAGCGAAACACTTTCGGGCGCATCAAGCATTTCGCACTTCCGGCAGGGCGAAATCTTCAGCAGTCGTCTCCAACGACTCGCGCCACATCGAACAAACGCAGCGCTCACATTCCGGGCGGCGCCCTTCGCGAATCGCCATGCGCAATGCCTGCATGGACGTACTGTCGAGCGCAGCCCGCAGTGATGAGGCACGCGGCGCATCGACCGGCCCGGAGATGAAGAAGCACGGCGAAACGGCACCATGGGCGTTGATTACGGCTGAGAACTCCGGCGCATTGCATTGGACATCGGGAAAATCGCCCTGGCCGCACAACGCAGCGAAGTAGTCACATATATGTCGCAGCTTGGCAGGCGATTCTGCGATAAAGCGGTTCGAGAACTCGCTCTCAAACCTGTGCTCGAGTTCATCGATAATTTCTCTCAAAGCAACAACGTCGTCGGGGTGGAGCGCCAGGCCGGTCGCGTAATTGTCCGTTCTGGAAAACGCGTGCGGATTACCGACGTCGACGGCCAAAAACGACACCTGAGTTGCACCCAGCTCCCGTGCCAACGCGACGAAATCCGGCAGCTCCGGATAATTAGCCCGTTGCAGCGTGACGCGAATGCTCGTCGGCACACCGAGGTCAACCATCGCACGAATGCCGGAACACACCTTGTCGAACGCGTTTACCCCTCTTATCCGTTCATAGGTCTCGGCGTTCGTTCCATCGATCGAGACCGTCACCGTCTTGAATCGGGCAGCTACCTGATCCGAGTGCTTGACAAGGGATAGACCAGACGTGAGCAACCAAAGGTTCAAACCGCTACTTTTGAGCAGATCGGCGATTTCTCGCCACTCGCGGTTGAGCAGCGGCTCGCCACCAGAGACAAGCACGTCACGGGTATCGAGGGCGTCCAGTTCGGGAAGCAGCTCACGCACGGCTTCGAGCTTCATGTCGCCGAAACCGGACTTCCAATAGTCGCAGGTTATACAACGCGAGTTACATCGCTCGCTCAGGTAAAGGGTAACTAGCGGCAACCGCTCAAGCATTACAGCCTCGCGGTGCTCGACGAGCCTGCAGAATAAAGTGATCGGCAAGCGTCGCCAGCGGTTCGAATCGGTGCGCCATTCGCTCGAGTCCCGACAGCAATCGGAACGCCCTGGGAGATCGGTTGATCCAGCCGGCCGCATAGCTCGGCGGAAGAAATACGCCTAATGCGCTGGCACTAACGCCGTCGAAATAGTCACCAAAGGATTGCGCTAAGCCATTCGGCGTCGGATAGCGGATGCGGATACCTCTCCACGAGGTCCCGCTCCTCGACAAGCGACGGAAGGCCTTGCGACCGTCGAGCCGCACCAGGAACCAACCCCATTCCCAGGGGACGTAGCGGCCCATCACGACACAGGTCAGGGGCGCACCCGGTTTCATGATCGATGCCAGATCGAGAGCAAGCTGTTGCATGCTCGATGCGCAGTTGAAAACACCGAAATTCGAGACCACTCCGTCGAATGATTCACCGTGGAGCCCACTGCCGAGCTCGTCGAGGGGGAGGCGACGAAATTCGATCCGTTCCGCGCAACCGGATTTCAGCGCCTTCGCCCGGGCGATCTCCAGCATGCGCTCGGACACGTCCGTAGCGACCACGCGGTATCCACGCTGCGCCAGATGGACAGCGTCTTCGCCGGTTCCGCAGCCGATCTCCGCGATACGACCGGTCTCCGGAAGACTGTGTTCCAGATGGCGCCATACCTGGTCGCGTAACCATCGCCCGAGCCGCGTATCAGAGAACGATGCGTCGTAGTCGGCGGCCAATTCGTCAAAGGCAGCGGTGTGCGATCGCAGCGGTTTTGTCGTCATTGGTATCACCGCGGTCTGTCCGGCAACTCATTTGCCGGAGGTTGCGATCCTACAACGTCACGGCGCGGGAGGCACGCGCGCCTGGCAGACCGTCAGCGTCTGAATGTGATGAAAATCGCTCCGGTCGAGCCAGTATTCACCGGAGCCCGGCTCGCAGCAGGCGCGCAGTCTGCGTTTCAGATCGGCGTCCAGGTAGCGGTGGATCCGCTCTCCCCAGAGGCCCTCGTAAATCGCATGCTGAAAATACGCTCTGTCAACAGCTGTCAGTGGCTGGGTTCGCTCGATCACATAGGTTCTCGACTCGATTCTGTCGAAGCCCGCGCGGTCCAGAGCCCCGATCAAGCTACGCACGCCGGCAGTCGCTTCGCGGCTCAGGCCGTAGCGCTCTCGGTAGTACTGGTGACAGGCAGACCGCAACGCATCGTCGAGATGCGCGTCCCAGGCGAAGAACATCTCCGCCAGAAAACCGCTCTGGGCCAGCACGATTCGCCCATCGTTCCGCAAACATCGCTTCAGCGCGCGAAGCACGGTTTCAGCGTTTGCAGCGTGATTGACTGAATTGCAGCACCAGATGACGTCAACGGAAGCGTCTCGAATACAAGGGCGTTGCATGTCGGCCTGAATCAGCGGTAGCGCGTGCAGGAGTCGCGCAGATCGGAGATGCGGAAACGACAGATCAAGCCCACAGACATAGACGTCCTCGGGCACCTGCTCGGCCAGCAAGGCAGTCGCCAATCCAGTGCCGCAGCCGACGTCCATGATTACGCCGGTCGACGGCAATGGAATGTCGGCGAAGATCTGTTTCAGCTCTGGTTCGATGAATCGTGAAAAACGTTCCAGTTTTTCCGCGTAGGATCTCGACGGCGAATCCTGGAGTGGTCGGTCGCCGCGATTTGCTTCAGTTCTCGGCAAGGGGTTCGTTCCTTGCGGGATCAGAAATAACCGTGGAGTTCCAGGAAGAACGCTTCTCTGTTGGTAGTAGGGAACAGCGGTACGCCGTTGTAAACGCGATAGCCAACACGGGTCTGGAAGAGCTGAAAAGGAGAGTACTCCCACACCACGCTATATCGCTCCTCTTCGTCCTCGGCGACGATATCGCTGGGGTCGAGAAACTCGTACGCGACTTTCAAATTGTGGCCTTTTCTGAACCGCCAATTTCCCTCGACGAGCGTCGCATAAGTTTCCACGTTGCCGCCGCTCGGCAAATCGTCCTGAATAAAGTCGAGCTCGGCAAGCCACGAAATCGGTCCCGTTCGCCAGCCGGCGAACAGCGCCTGCATTGTCCGGTCGCCGAGAGGATCTTCGTTGACGTTGTAGCTCGCACCAACCCGCCACCGTGGTCTCACGTAGACCGCCAAGAGACTCGTCTGGTCCTTGCCGGGACTGCTACCGGCACCCGCCGTGCCGTCGCTAAAAGCCGCTTGCACCGACCAGCGCGGCAGTTCCAGGCCGAACTCGACGCCGTTATCCGGCGTATTGAAGTTGATACCCGAGCGCTGACGAACAAACGTGTTGTCGTCCTGCAGCCGCAGACCGAAAGGCAGAAAGAACTGGCCCGCCTTGATCGTGTACTTGCCATTGCCGGGCGTCAACAGCAGGAACGCTTCGCGATTGAGCGAATCCCCGGGCGCCAGTTGCTGATCGGCATAGATCGTCAGCAGATCGGGCACGGCCTTGATCTCGAGCTGCACGGTCGCCTTCTCTGTCGCCCATTCGGAGGTGTCGTTCGCCCCGGGGACATCGGTGCTCGTATAGCCGCCTCTGTAGTTCCCGCCGACTCCGAGCCACCGGGCGATTTCACCGTTCCAGGGTTGCGCCTGGTCGTCCGACAGGATCGTCCGTTCGGAAATTACCGAGCGTGCATAGATCGTTCCGAAAACGTTTCGCTTGCCGCCGCCTGAAGGATTAACGTGGCAACTGTTGCACTTCAATCCCGATTCCACCGCGAGGTAAGGCTCCGCCCGACCCGGAGTCGTGGTCAGCATAGCGACGATCCCGGCCGCAATCACAGTCACGGCGAGTGACCATCGCCCATCTTTTAAGATCAGACCTCTCACATCGCCGCTCCATCCGAAATCCACTGACGAATCACGTCGATCGTTGCCTGATCCAACGCGGGACCACCCAGCGGCATTTGCCCGCCCACTGAAGCCGTGCCCTCGAGTTTTCTAATCAGGTAGCTGTCGTCCGGATTTCCAGGCTCCACCCGCTCCACCGCGCCATTCTGGAGACTCGAGACAGAGACTAACGACATGAAACTCAGCGACAAGCTCGAGAGATCCATGCCTGAGGGAAGATCGGCCGCGTCGTTCGAGGTTGGACCGGAATGGCATCCGGCACAAACCGGTGTAAACACATTGTCCTGTATCGACAGCAGTGTAGGCTGGACGCCGGCTACCGAGAAATCGGCTACAAAATTGCCTCCTTCCGTGCCGTCGCCCGACGGGAACGTTCCCGAGAACTCGCCATCGAGCGCATTGGCGTCAAGATCCTGAATAACGGCCGGTCCCGTTCCTGTCAGCGTTACCCGGTAGTCATCCTCAACCGGTGCCGTACCCGACATATCGAAGACCGCCGTGCGCGGATTGACCAATGGCACATCGACGGAGTCGGGAAAGACCGAAACCTCGTTACCATCCGTAAACGTGCCATCTCCGCCGCTTCGAACTACCAGAAATGTCGTTTCGTCCACCGACGCCGCGTTGAGCTCACGATCGAAAATCGCCGTTACCGTCATCGGCAGCATCGGCACCGTGGAATCGGGTAGCGGATCGAGACTCGTCACGCGCAAAGGATCCTGTGGAGCGGGCGTGGGGCTGCGCGGAGCTCCACTCGCGATCCACTGTCGCACGACATCGATCTCGGCTTGCGCGAGAGGCGGAGCCCCTAGCGGCATCTGGCCGCCAACTGACGCGCTGCCATCGAGCTTGCGCATCAGATAACTCGAGTCCGGATTACCCGGTGCCACTCGAAGAAGGCCCGATTGCTGAACGCTCGCACGCCCCACGAGCAGGTCATAGCTGTTTCCCGCATCGAGACGAAGACCGAGAGGCGCAGTTGCGCCGATATGGCAATTACTGCATACAGGCGTGAAGATATTCGCCTGGATCGAGTCGAAGTCCGACACCAGAACGCCCGATCCCGCGATAAGCGGGCCATCGCCCGATCCACAGCCGGTAATCGATGCAATCGCGATGACCGCGAGGTAGCGCTTTCGAAAAGCCGGGAGGTACGAGGCGCGCATCAGGATAATTCGCCTGCTAGAGTAGCTATGATCATAAATGGCAGTCTCACCGAGCGACGAAACTGCCGCAGATGGGGTTTGGATTGTACCTTCAAAATTTGAGCGCTACAGCCCGAAAAAGCTCGCGTTTGGCCAGGGCCAGCGCCCAGAGATCCACGTGCTTCTGCAGGACGCGGGCCACAATCAGCCTCTCTGCGCTTATGATTGAGGCGGGCGCGAGAGAAAAATCAGCGGGACGTCCGACATCATGAGTGAACAAAAAATCTACCCGGTTTCGGCCGAGACAGCTGCGCATGCATGGGCCGATTCCGGCACCTACGAATCGATGTATGCCGACTCGATCGAGAACCCGGAGTCGTTCTGGGCAGAGCATGCGCGAAAACTCGATTGGGTTAAGCCGTTTAAAGACATCAAAGACACGTCTTACGCAGCCGACGACCTGCACATTCGCTGGTTCGCGGACGGTGAAATCAACGTCGCCACGAACTGCCTCGACCGGCATCTCGCGGAACGCGCGGACCAGGTGGCCATCATCTGGGAAGGAGATGAACCTGATGACACCGAGCACATAACCTACCGTGAGCTCCATGATCGCGTCTGCCGCTTCGGTAGCGCCCTGCGCACACTGGGCGTCAAAAAAGGCGATCGCGTAACCATCTACATGCCAATGATTCCCGAAGCGGCGATCGCGATGCTCGCCTGTGCGCGTATCGGCGCGATCCATTCCGTCGTCTTCGGCGGCTTCTCTCCGGAGGCCCTGCGCGGACGTATCGAAGACTGCGAGTCGAACGTCGTAATCACCGCAGACGAAGGTATTCGTGGCGGCAAATCGATTCCACTGAAGGCGAATGTCGATGCAGCCATCGACGGGTTGACGAGTGAGCACGTCGATTCCGTGGTCGTCGTGAAACGAACCGGTAGCGAGATCGGCTGGACCGATGGCCGCGATCACTGGTATCACGAAATCACATCCGCTGCCGATCCCGAGTGCAAAGCGGAAGTAATGAATGCCGAAGACCCGCTATTCATTCTCTACACCTCCGGCTCGACCGGAAAACCGAAGGGCGTGCTGCACACCTCGGCCGGATACCTGCTGTTCGCATCCATAACGCATCAGTACGTCTTCGATTATCACGAGGGCGATATTTACTGGTGCACGGCGGATGTCGGCTGGGTCACGGGCCACAGCTATATCGTCTACGGCCCTCTCGCGAACGGCGCAACGACACTGATGTTCGAGGGTGTACCCAACTACCCGGACTCGAGCCGTTTCTGGCAGATAGTGGACAAGCACGACGTCAACATTTTTTATACGGCACCGACGGCCATTCGCGCTCTGATGCGTGATGGCGATGAACCGGTCAAGCGGACATCGCGTCGATCGCTAAGGATCCTCGGTACCGTCGGCGAGCCGATTAATCCCGAGGCCTGGGAGTGGTACTACCACGTGGTCGGTGACTCGCGATGCCCCATCGTCGATACCTGGTGGCAGACCGAGACGGGCGGGATCCTGATAACGCCGCTCCCTGGCGCTACCGCGCTGAAACCGGGCTCGGCGATGCGGCCTTTCTTCGGCATCACGCCCGCAATCGTCGATCACGAAGGCAGTATCCGCGAGGGCGAGGCCGTCGGCAATCTCGTGATACTCGATAGCTGGCCCGGGCAGATGCGGACCGTCTACGGCGACCATCAGCGCTTTTTCGAGACTTACTTCAGCCAGTTTCCCGGCAAGTACTTTGCCGGCGACGGCGCACGCCGCGATGCTGACGGCGATTACTGGATCACCGGGCGCGTGGACGATGTCATCAATGTCTCGGGACACCGTATGGGCACGGCCGAAGTCGAGAGTGCGCTCGTCGCGCATCCGAAAGTAGCGGAATCGGCGGTCGTCGGTTTCCCGCACGAGATCAAGGGCCAGGGGATTTACGCCTACGTAACTCTGAACGCAAACGAGCCTCCGAGCGACGCGCTGCGCGATGAACTCGTCCTGTGGGTTCGCAAGGAAATCGGCCCGATCGCAGCACCGGACCTGCTTCAATGGGCGCCCGGGCTACCGAAGACGCGCTCCGGGAAAATCATGCGAAGAATCCTGCGCAAGGTCGCGGCCGATGACTTCGAGAATCTCGGCGACACGTCGACGCTCGCGGATCCATCGGTCGTCGAGGAGCTCATCGACAATCGAATGAACCGATAAGGCATCTCGACTAAACTTGCTCGAAGTCGGGCGGCTTCTCCGAACCTTCGCCGAAAAAGAACTTCTCCATCTCCTGCTCGAGAAACTCGCGAGCCTTCGGCTCGATCGGCGTGAGCCGATACTCGTTAATGAGCATGGTCTGGTGACCGAGCCAACGCTGCCAGGCGAGCTTGGAAACGTTGTCAAAGATGCGCTGGCCGAGCTCGCCCGGATAAGTCGGCCGATCGAGGCCTTCGGACTCTGTTCCGAGCAGTACGCAGTTCACGATTCGTGCCATGGTTTCTCTTCGAAGTTAATGCAGTGTGCTCAGTAGCGCGGCAATCGGCGCCGCGATGCCGACATCGAGTTGTCCCTGCGGTTTATACCAAAGCCAATCCGCGCTATCCATTACACTCTCGACAGTGCCGTCCAGTTCGAGCATGAGCGGCTCGATACGCAGATCGAAATGGGTGAAGGAATGGTCGATAGGCTCCAGCGACTGTCGGCTCGCCACGCCTGCGCCCAGTCGGCTGGCGCACCAGCTTGCTGCTTCGCTCGCGTCGGCCAGTTCAGGAAGGCTGTAGAGCCCACCCCAGATTCCCGTATCCGGTCGGCGCTCGAGCAGTACTCGGCGTGCCGGATCGCGGACAAGCAATACGGCAACGCTGCGCTGTCGGCGTGTCGCTCGCGGCTTACGGTGCGGAAATTCGCTCTGATTTCCGGCGATACGCGCAGCGCATCGCTCTCGAACGGGACATCGCGCGCAGCCCGGGTCGCTGCGCTTACACAAGGTTGCGCCGAGATCCATGATCGCCTGTGTGTAGTCGGCAACGTTTTCGTGCGGCGTAAGTTGTTCCGCCAGATTCCAGAGCTCGCGCGCGACGGAGGTATGCCCCGGCCAACCCGGTACCGCGAAGTATCTCGCAAGGACGCGCTTGACGTTGCCATCGAGTATGAATGCTCGCTTGCCGAAACCGAGCGCCAGTATCGCGCCTGCCGTCGAACGACCGATGCCAGGGAGCGCCACGAGCTCGTCCAGCGTTTGCGGCAAACCACCGTCGTATTCATCAACGACAATTGCAGCCGCGTCATGGAGATTGCGCGCCCTCGCGTAATAGCCGAGGCCAGACCAGTGAGCCAGCACCTCGTCCCGTCGCGCGCGTGCTAGCGACGTTACGTCAGGGAAACGTTCGAGAAATCGCTCGAAATAGGGTATTGCGGTCGAAACCTGGGTCTGCTGCAGCATGATCTCGGATACCCAGATCGAGTAAGGCGTTGCCGAGCGCTGCCATGGCAGATCGTGACGGCCCTCTACGTCATACCAGTCAAGAACCTGTCGCGCGAACGCGTTCAATCGATTTCGTAGGATGCGACGGGCAGCGACGCCGCTTCGCGTGCAAGCCTTTCGATTCGATTGATGGCTCCCACTCCCCCGCGCGTCAGACGCCGTTTGAGAACCCAGGGTCCGATCAGAGGCGGCACCCAGAAATCGGGCTCCATGACGAAACGATAGGTCATGCTCGTACCGCTCTCTTCGGGTTCCAGGGTCCATTCGGAGGTGCTGAATCGGAAATCGCTCTGCTCCGGAAGAGTGTCGGTCCGAATGAAACCCGGCTTCGCCACGGTCATTCTCTCGACGCGACGCATACTCACGCAGAAGAACAGGACACAACCCTCCATACGAGTGAAGATGATCGGAATGCCGTCTTCATCCGGTTCGAGAAATCCGTACTCTTTATAAGTACTGGAGATTCGCCCGAACCGCTCGTAGTCGGTCAGCACCTCGAAGATCGCTTCGCGCGGGGCATCGATGAACGTGTTCGAGACGAGCCTGTAGACGCCATCGTCATAATCGACTTCGATTGTGCGGATCGATGCCGCGCAAATGGTTCCGGCACCGAGCGCGCCGGCGGCCAACAGCGAAAGTCGCGCGATCAACGTCACCGGTCGAAGATATTCCTCAGGCCTTCGAGCCGCTCTTCGAGTTCGTTGATCTCTTCGCGATCCTCCTCGTCGAGTCGCTCCTCTAGTTCCTGTTGCAGTGCTTCTTCAGCTTCGGCGCGAACCATTGCGCTGAAATCCGGCCGAACCGACGGAGCGCTCGCGGCTCCGGAGATGGACAGCGGCAACTCGTCACCGGCAAGATCGACCATATCCGGATCGGACTGAAGCGTCTCACCGTCGACGAAAATCGCAACGACGTCGAAGTCGATCGTGTCTTCGACGAGGTTCAGCGTCCCTCCTCCCGTCGCGGTCATGAAATCGAGATCGGCCCGCAGGTCCCGGCTGGTCATTACACCGTCGCTCAGAACGCCCGACATGGAAACTTCGGAGATGGGGGTTCGCGGCGCACCGGCAGCCCGCTGCGGCGCATCGCGACGGTCGAAGACTGCCCGCGCACGGCGCAGCTCGTACCACATATCGACGCCTTCCCAGGCACCATCCGCCAGAGAGAAAGACACGTCACCATCCAGTTGCCGGCGAACGTCGCCGAGATTTGCGCCTGCCGCAGACAGGTCCATGTTCAAATCGAGTGTGCCCGAAACCAGTTCGCCGTCGAGCAGATCGTTAACGAGTAACGCCGAATCGACGCCGCTCAGAGATTGGTCAATCGTCAGATTCGCCGAGCTTCCCTCGACCACGACCCCGATTTCGCCGCCGAACGTGCCGCCGTAGAGCCCTGCACGCGGCTGCAGCGCGACCCGCCCGTTAGCGGCCGTAAGGGAGAACTCGACGTCGCTCATCGTCAGACCCGAAAATTGGGTTTGCGCGATCGCGATTCGTCCGTTTGCGTTAAGGGTACGCAATGCGTCGAGCGGCAGATCGACTTCATCCAGCGAACCCTCGTCATCGGCTGCACCTTCCGCGGGTGGTGGCAGATAGCGATCGAGGTTGATCTCGTTGATCGCGAGATCGAAGCGCAGACTGTCACCCACGTAACCGAGCTCGCCAACGAGTTCGCTGTCGTCGAGGACGAGCGTGAGATCCTCGAGCATCATCCGGTTCGCGTCGTAAGCCAGATCCGCAGCGATGCTTGCGTTAGCCAAAACGTCAGGGTCGGCAGTCTCGATCTCCGTCCCGAGTTCGTTCAGCAATCCGCTCGGATCGAAATCTTCGATCTCGATGGCGCCGGCCAGCGTCAGGTTGCTGAATAACCGGGTGCCGCTCAGAGATCCGGAAATGTTCAGGCCCAGTATCTCGAACTCGAGATCTTCCAGATCCAGCGTCTCCGCCTCGAGGTTCGCCGCGAGCGCGCTCAAGCTGAGGTTCGCCTCGCCCTCGCCTCCGGGCCAGGCAGATCCGCTACCGGCTATCCCGACATCGACACTGTCGAGTCGATAGACGTTGTCAGCAAGTCCCAGAGTTGCGTCCATTGATGCATCTACCGCTACATCGATCGAATCTCCGGCTAACGTGAACTCCAGATCCAGCGGAAACGCGACCCCGGGCCCGAAGCCCGACGCGTCCATATTGAAATTCCCGAGTTGCCAACTGGTCGAGGCGGCCGCATCGTTCCAGTTGATCTCGGCATCCGCAACGACGATCGCGCCAACATCGAGGTCCAGCTCCGTACCGTCGGCAGACGCCTGATCGTCCGAAGCGGGCGTTGTCGCGGCGCCCCCGTCCATCTGCCAGTTGCTGTCGCCGGTTGCGCTGCGCTCCAGGTTCAGAACGAGCCCATCGAGACGGGCTTCGCCGATTTCGACCCTTCGCGACAACAACGGTAATAGCCCAACCGCTAGACTCGCGCCATCGATTCGCGCGAAGGGTTCGGCTCCGAAGCCGGCGGCGTTGGAGAGCGTCGCTTCGCCCACCGCGATCCGGATACCGGGAAAGACGTCGAGTTCGAGATCGCCTTCAAGCGTAAGCTGCCGGCCGGTTGACTGCTCGACTGCGGCCGAGATTTCTTCCTTGTAAGCGTTCGGGTCGAAGAACATCGTTAGCGCAACGATGGCGACGACAAATAGCAGCACGACTGCGCCGCCAACGATTGCTATCAGTTTTACGATTCTTCCCATCGGATAATTCCTCGACTCGGAGTTGGAACGGAGCTACGCCGATCAATGTCGGCGCACCTCGAGGTAGTCATTGCATATAAGAACTTACAGCAAACTTCACCAGCTGCGCGGGTGTCTGCAGATTGAGCTTTTTCTTGATCCGCTGGCGATGCGATTCCACGGTCTTGACACTCAGGTTCAGGGTCTCCGCCACTTCGCGAGTCGTCCTGCCCTGGCCGATCAGATTCAACACCTGCAACTCCCGATTCGAGAGTCGCTCGATAGGATCGACCGTTGTACCGCGAGCCTCGCCGGAGAGCCGCTCGATCATGACCGAGCCCAGCGCCTCGCTGACATAGACGCCGCCTGCCAGCACGCGGCGTAAAGCAACCAGAAGCTGGTCCGCCGCGGCCTGCTTCATGATGTATCCGTTGGCACCCGCGCTGAGAAGCCGCTCTGCGTACATGCTCTCGTCGTGCATGGACAGCACCAGCACTGGCAACTGGCGGGTTTCCATACGAATACGCTTCAGGAGCTCCATTCCGTCGCTGTCGGGGAGCGACAGGTCCAGAATGACAACATCCGGCCTGGCACTCTCGAGCACATCCAGCGCTTCCTCGACGCTCGCAGCGTCGCCGCCGACCTCGAGGTCGCTCTCGGCATCAATGAGCTGGCTCAGGCCCTGTCGGACGATCGGGTGATCGTCCACGATTAGAACGCTTCTGGTCCGCATTGCTGTCCCGTTCGCCATCTCGCCGGTAGCCGAGGCTGTGAACTCTAGTCTAGATCAATTCTAAGCGAATGTTCGGGGCGTAGAGAAGCAATTCACACCCAGCGATGTCGTCAGGAAATCAGCGGCGCCGAAGCTGAATGAAATCACCAATGGAGCCGGAGCGCGACTTCCAGGATTTCTGCAGCGTAGTCGTCAAACATGTCCTCTACATAGTCGACGTCACGGTAAGCGAACTCCAGCGCATAGTCATCCGTCAGGCGGAGATTTACGAAGGCGAAGAAATCGTCCCGATCGAGCTCGAAGCTACCATCATTTTCGTAACTTCGAATGCTACCGCCAATAGTAACGATATCGTTGGCAGTCCAGCGTATCGAAGCGTCCATGAAGCTCGAATCAGCCGCATAACGTATGAGAAACCTGTCCTGACGGAAACCTGCCGAGACGAGCTGATCTATGCTTCGCTCAGTATCCACCGAAGTGTAGCCAGCCGCTAATTGCAGTCGTTCATTCCGATATGACAGGCGAATGGCAGTCTGTGCAGTGTCCGATGCCCACCCGGAGTTGCCGTTTTCCACGTCAATCTGATTGTGAGTTCCAGTTAGGGATAATCCGTTGTCCCAGCGATGCCGAAGACTGAGCTTGTAGCGCCGATTATCCGTCGCTGATGCGAGCGCGAGAGGATTATCGATGCTGTTGTCTTCTATGCTCCCACTCAGCTCCAGTCCTCGCTCGTTTCTGTAGAGGGCGCGCGCGAAGAAGCCGTCCCGGTCCGTCTCGACTCGGTCCATCCTCTGGTCCGTTCCCGAGGAGCGGAATCCCAAGGACTCGCGTTCCTCGTTCGAAACGCCGACGCTGAAGACGAGGTTCGTGCGAGCCGCAAACTCGACCCCGATCTCGAGGCCGTCTGTGTCGATATTCCATGCGCCCGCGCCGCCGTCGGGGCCGAAGGACAATAATCCGCGCTGATCGAGCGAACTGCTGCGAACGCCGCCGACCAACCGCATTCTTTCGTTGACGTTGAACCTGAAATCAACTTCATCGAAGTCGAGATCCCGTCCGATCTCAGCGCCGCCGGAGACGTCTGTCACGAATGACGCGCCTGTGAAACCGGTTCCCTCGGAATTCTCGCTAGCGCTCATGTCCAGATCGAGATCCTCACGCCGCAGGGCGGCACGAAGCTGAAAACGCATCGTGGGGTTCGCAATCACGCGGACCAGATGAGCCCGACTATCGAAATCGTACGACTGATCGAGGAAATAAAACTGTAGATCTGCGGGATCGAGCGGATTCGTACCAGCCGAGGCTCCGGGCAGGAATATCTCGTTGGTGTTTTCGAATTCCCTGATCTCTTCCTGGAACACGACCGTCACCTTGTCCCACGAATGCTGAATACCGGCAGTCAGCGCGTTTAGCGACTCGTCAATTGGCCGATCCAGCTCGAACTCATCGCGCTGTATATCCAGTGTAGTAGTGCTGTCTCCGGAACGAGTCTGCCTTTCGAGACCAAACGAGAGCTTCGTATCGGGAGACAAGTCGAGAGCGAGCGAGGCCGTATCTCGAACGCGCTCGAAATCAAAATGATGAAAATCGCCGCCTGTAACGGAATTGATACTGGCAAGTTCCGCTGGAACGAGTGTGTCCTCATAGAAATATTCGGAACGTCGATGATCGACCTTCAGAGAATAGGCGCCATACTTCCGAACGGACAAAGCGACCGATTCGTTCGGATCCCCGCCGAGATTCCTGGCACTTAGGTCGACACGGTCGACGATGGAATCGGAGTCTCGGCGCGGAGCATAATGCAGGTTGAGATCGAAGACACGAACACCATCGTCCAGATTCACGTCTTCCCGGTATTTGGTCACCGCTCCGTCAACGTCTACGTTGCGAGCCCCAAGCGACACGCTACCCGTCAAAGGCGACTCGCCCACCGCCTGAGCGAAACCAGGAAAGGGTTCGGCGAGCAACACCACTACGATCGGGTACGCAACCTGAAGTACGCGCTTCATCGCAGAAACACAGGATCGAGATTGGAACCGTGTATCGTTACATGGCAATTGACGCATTGCGTGTCGAGACCGAACCGCGGTGGCGCGACCGGATTGAATCCCGAATGAAACTGCGGAACCTCGGCATGACAGCTGTAACAGAGTTCCGCAACGCGCTGGTGCGTGAGCATGTGGCGATTCGGCGAACCATGCGGGCTATGACAAGCCGTGCAGCCGTCAACTCGCGATGCAGCGTGTTCGAAAACGAAAGGACCGCCTTTGTCGCTGTGGCAACCCGCGCATTGCTCCTGCCTGAATCCACCGAGAAGCGAGAAACTCTCGCGAGAATGCGGATCATGACAGGAGGTACACTCGAGTACGCCTTCGGTCAGGCGATGGCGCTCGTTGAACGCGAAATCGGATGCGGTCCCGGCGTGACAGTCTACGCACAAAGCCGAGCTTCCGGAGAAGCCGAGCATGTCCCGAGACTGCATCGACAGCCGCAATAGCGACGCGACTGACTCGTCGGCGCTGTGCTGGCTGTGACAGCTGGCGCAGGTGAGTCCCGCCAGCGAGTGTTCGCTGCTTTCGAACTCGGGATGCGTATCACCGTGACACGATAGGCACGTCGCGTTCTGGGCGGTTGCTGGCTCTTCGCGAAACGCGAAGATATTACCGAGTCCGCCACCGGCGCCGATATGATCATCCGCATCGACATGGCAGTTCAGACACACAAGAGAATTCCCGGTTTGTTCCTGCCACTCGACGGTATCGAGAAGATCGTGTGGGTTGCGCACGGTGGTCTCGAACTTGTCTCGGTGGCAAGCTGTACATAGCGCCGTCGTCCGATCAACGCCCGGCTGCGCAGCAGCAGTCCCGCTGAGCAACAGGATACCGGCAGCAATCCAGATTGAACCAAGAAGGCGAATTACAGAAGCAGTGTTTTTGATCATCACTATTTCGAATACTCTCGACCGCGGCAGCTATACGACATCGGTAGATGTGCGTATATATATAAGCTCGCGGCTGTCGAAGTCTCTGATGCTGTGAAAGATCCGCTGCGCCAGTACTTCGTCGCTTCGTTGCCTGCCGCCTTGGCGGGCGCCTGGATCCTTGGCGATCGCCTTCCACCCGAGTCTGCTGAAACCGCTGCCATCTGGCAACTCGCCCTGCTCGATCGACTGCAGATCCCTCTCGGGACACTCCCGAACTCTCTCGCGAACCTGGCGCTCGGAGCGAGCTTTCTGATACCGCTGCTGCTCACGGTTGTCCTGGTGAGCCGAATCTGGGCCGGGATCTTCGCGCGCGTCCGCAACCGTCCCCTGGACCCGGCCTGGTTCTTGTCCGCCTGGCTCTACTCATTACTAATACCAGCCACATTACCGCTGCATTACGCCGCGATCGGCTACAGCTTCGGCGCGATCTTCGGCTGCTATGTCTTCGGCGGGACCGGGCGTTATATCGTCAATCCCGCGTTGCTCGGAGTCGCCTTCCTCTCGATCTCGTATCCCGACCTCCTTGCGCACGACCGCTACCTGCCCGGATCGGACGCCTTGTCTTCGTGGGCTTTTGTCGCGACCGAAGGAGTCGAGACAGCCGTATCCACCGGGGTTAGTTGGGTCGCGCTGTTTTTCGGTAGCGAGACGGGCGTCCTCGGTACCACCTCGGCGCTCGCCTCGCTGCTCGGAGCGGTCTACCTGATCGCCCGTAAGATCGCTTCCATAGGTATCGTAGCCGGCGCGCTGGTCGCAATTCTCATAACCGGCGAATTGATCAGCGAGATCCCCTGGCAGTGGCACCTGGCGCTGGGAAATTTCGCCTTCATCCTGGCCTTCATCGCGACGGACCCGACTACGAGGCCGACTACGACTGGCGGCTGCTGGGCCTATGGCGCGCTATTCGGTGTCCTGATCATTGTCCTGCGCATGGCCGATCCCAATAACCCGGAAGCCAGCGTACCCGCCCTGATGCTCGCGAGTCTGTGTGTTCCGCTGATCGATTACATCGCCGACGCGGCAGCACCGCGCTCAAAGGCGCCCGAGGCTATCGGTCGTGACTGAGCGCGAATCCGTTGCCAGAACGCTCGGCGTTGCCGCCATCGTGGCGGTTTTCTGCTCACTAATGGTTTCATTGGCGGTGCTCTGGCTTCGCCCGATCCAGCTCGCCTATCTGTCTATAGAGCGAAACCGTGCCGTCCTGGAGGCATCGGGCCTGATCGAGCCCGCAACCGAGCTCACCGAGCAACAGATCGTCGATCGCTTCCTCGGTCTCGATACCCGAATCGTGGATCTCGATAGCGGCACGTTCTCCGATGCGGTTTCGACGACCAGCTTCGACTTCAGGGCAGCGATCAATGATCCTGACCTGACCAGACCGATTCAGGACGAATTGGACATTGCAAACCTCGGCCGCCGCCCTGTCTACTTGCCCGCTTATCTCCTGCGTAATGGTTCCACCATCGAGCAAATCGTGCTGCCAATCTATGGTCAGGGAATGTGGGCGACGATTCACGGCTTCATCAGCCTGAGAGCAGACTTCGCGACGGTTGAAGGAGTTGCGTTCTATGAACATGGAGAGACGCCGGGCATAGGAGACCGGTTCCTCAACCCCGAGTGGCTTGCTCAGTGGCGAGGACAACCTGCGTACGATGAGAATGAACGGGTCGCTTTCCGAATCGGCGCCGACGGAGGGCGCCCTGCGGGGATCGACGCAATCACTGGTGCGACTGTCACGACATCGGCTATCGAAGATCTGGTTCGATACTGGCTCGGCGATGACGGTTTCGGTCCGTTCCTGGCCTACATGCGACGGGAGGCACCGCAATGATCCAACGCCTCATCGCAACCTCGCGTAACACGCTGCTCGCGCCGTTGCTCGACAACAACCCGATAACGCTTCAGGTGCTGGGCCTGTGCTCCGCTCTCGCCGTAACCAGTTCCCTGCGGCCGGCCATCTTCATGAGTGTAGCGGTCATTTCCGTGCTCGTCTTCGCCAACGTTACCGTGAGCCTGCTCCGCCATGTGATTCCGCAGAGCATCAGGTTGATCATCGAAGTCACGTTGATCGCCTCCGCCGTCATTGTCGTCGACGAAGTGCTGAAGGCATTCGTTCCCGATGTAGCGGCAATCCTGTCCGTGTTCGTCGGACTCATCATCACGAACTGTATCGTTCTGGCACGCGTTGAAAGTTTCGCGATGCATCATGGCGTTTGGGCGAGCCTCCTGGATGCGCTGGGAAACGGTCTCGGCTACGCCTGGATCCTGTTGCTGGTCGGAGCTATCCGCGAGCTTCTCGGCGCGGGATCGCTGCTCGGGCAAGAGATTCTGCCGCTCGCTGAAAGTGGCGGCTGGTTTGAGCCGAACCAGCTGATGCTACTCACGCCGAGCGCGTTCTTTCTGCTGGCATTGCTCGTCTGGACGATTCGCTCGCTGCGTCCGGTGCAGCGGTCTCAGTCTGATCAGATACGAAGCGACAATCCTCCCTCCGGCGCCGCGCCATGACTGGCGATCTGGTCATCATCGCGTTCCGCGCGATCTTCATTGAGAATCTGGCGCTGAACTTCCTGCTCGGTGTCTGCACATACATCGCCGTCTCTCAGCGCGTCGCGACCGCGCTCGGCCTCGGAATGGCCGTGACGGTAGTACAGACGATTACTGTCCCGGTCAACAATCTGATCTACCGAAACCTGCTCGAGCCGGAAGCGCTTCGATGGGCGGGTGTCGTAGGCCTGGACCTTTCGTTTCTGCGATTCATTACCTTCATCGGTGTCATCGCTGCGGGTGTCCAGATACTCGAACTGACACTCGATCGCTACTTTCCACGCCTTCAGCATTCGCTCGGCGTCTATCTGCCACTCCTGACCGTCAACTGCGCCATCCTCGGCGGGTCTTTGTTCATGGTGCAGCGCGATTACAGCTTTTCGGAAAGTGTGGCGTACGGGTTTGGAAGCGGCGCCGGGTGGGCTCTCGCAATCGTGCTGTTCGCAACTATCAGGGAACGAATCGACGAGAGCGAGGTTCCCGAAGGTCTGCGCGGACTCGGTCTCGCATTCGTCGTCACCGGAATTCTGGCTCTGGGCTTCGCAGGGCTCAGAGGTCTCGAGTTCTAGAGCGCAGGCCTGACATGTTGCTCGAGATAGTGGTTCCGACGGCAGTATTCACGGCGATCGTGCTCGTTTTGTCGGCGATCGTGCTTCTTGCCCGCAAGCGGCTCGAGCCAAGCGGGCCGGCGAAGATAGAAGTCAACGGCGAACGCGTCATCAACACGGAAGCGGGACGCAGGCTGCTTTGGGCGCTCGCCGACAACGGTATCTACCTGCCGGCAGCATGCGGTGGTCGCGGCACCTGTGGCCAGTGCCGGGTCACAGTCAGGTCCGGCGGTGGTCCCTCTCTTCCGACTGAAGCGCTGCACATAGGTGCGGAGGAGCAAGCGAAGGGAGCACGCCTCGCTTGCGCTGTCCGGATTCGTGACGACATGAAGATCACGGTGCCGGCTTCAATTCTCGATGTCCGCCAATGGTCGTGTGAGGTCGTATCGACGCGGAACGTCTCGACTTTCATAAAGGAACTCGTACTCAGGCCTTCCGAGCCTGACCCAATGCGATTCGAGGCGGGTGCCTACGTCGTGGTCGAGGCACCGCCCCATCACGTCAGTTTCCGCGATCTTGATATAGGCGATCAGTATCTCGAAGACTGGCGTCAGTCGGATCTTCTCGAACTCGAATCCGTCGTCGAGACCTCCACTCTCCGTGCCTACTCCCTGGCGAATCCGCCACAACAATACGATCGGTTGGTGTTGCTCGTTCGAGTCGCTACGCCTCCCGCGACTGCTCCGCCAGGCACACCACCCGGGCAGGCCTCTTCGTATCTCTTCAGCGTCGGCGAGGGTGACCGGCTCGCAGTCTCTGGCCCGTTCGGGCAGTTTCGGGCTCGAGAGAGCGACAACGAAATGATATTCATCGCTGGTGGCGTTGGCATAGCGCCGATACGGTCGATCGTTCTGGATCAGCTGTCGCAAGGGTCGCGCCGCAAGATGAGCCTCTGGTACGGTGCGCGGGACAGAAAAGATCTTTGTTACGTCGACGATTTCGTGGAAGCCGAAGGGCAACATGATAACTTCGAGCTACACATCGCACTGTCGGCGCCTCGTGGTGACGACAAGCAAAGCTATCAAGAGGGATTCGTTCATCTACTGCTACGTGATAACTACCTCAGTACGCACCCGGCACCCGGGGATGTGGAATACTATCTCTGCGG
Source organism: Rhodospirillaceae bacterium (assembly GCA_024638465.1). Taxonomy (GTDB): domain Bacteria; phylum Pseudomonadota; class Gammaproteobacteria; order Steroidobacterales; family Rariloculaceae; genus SMWC01. Next base: position 26,971 of record JAHEKF010000008.1, read on the forward strand.
CCCTCCGCTCATGAGCGCCTCCGTCATAGAAATGCTCCAGCAGCTCGGAGTCGATCGCAGTCAAATACTATTCGACGATTTTGGTGAATGATGCTTTTCGTCGTGAGCTTAATAGCGTTCGGATTAGCGATGTTCCTGATGGCACTGGGCACGTTACTCGGTCGTCGGCCGTTGACGGGCAGCTGTGGCCGCAGCACCACTTGCGACTGCCGGAGAGAAAGATGAGCATTGCTCTGCGAGTGCGGGATTACATGACGACCGAACTTAAGACGATCACGCCGCACACCGATATTACTCTGGCTTTACAAATCCTGATCACCAATGACATTTCCGGCGTACTAGTGGTCGACGATTCGGGGACGCTGGTCGGGATCCTCACCGAGCGAGACTGCATAGCGACGGCCTCGAGTGCCGGCTATTACGATGAGCTTGGCGGTCCAGCGTCTGAGTTCATGAGCGCTACTGTCGAAACCGTCGCACCCGACGAGAATCTGGTCGACATCGCCATTCGGATGACCAATTCACGCTATCGCCGGTTCCCCGTGCTCGAAGACGGGAAGCTGGTCGGGCTCTTGAGCCGCCGTGACGTACTCCGTGCGCTCGGCAGCGGTTCATGGTTCGCTAAGAAGAACAACTGAAGTGATGCCAGGTCTGAGTAAAGTTAGAACGACACGTCCCATTGAAGCCGAAGCCGGTTCTCAGAGTCGTCGAGACCGAGCAGGTTGTCGTCGAGCGTCAGCCGGGACAGATCGACCGTAATCTTGTTGTTGTGACCGTTAAAGAACCAGTTCGCTCCTAACGTCAGTTCTCTGCGATTGTTCTCTAAAGCTCGATTGACAGCGTTGGGCTCGTCCACCCGCGCGTAACGCACGGCGAATTCCAGTGGGGCCGGGACGCTCGGAATCAGATGGTGGAAAAAGTACCCGGCCTGCACATACCCACCCGTCAGCTCGTACTTGCTGTTGTCGGACCGGTCTCGAATCGTCTTCTCATGGTACTCCTGCTGGATCGAAAGCCCTCGATATTTGAAGGCAAACTCCTGAACCGTCTGGTCTGTCTTGAATTGATCTGCGGCGGCGGTCGCGGGAGATTCGAATCCATCGAGATTGCCGCAGCCCGAAGAGGACCAGCGCGTACAGCTGCCCGTATTAGTCATGGTTGCGAGAGCAAGACTTCCGGTCGGAAGCTCTGTGTACTCGACATCGGTCTGCCGCCAGGACAGATCACGACCCATGAAATTCCACTGCAGACGCCCCATGTACATCAGGTCGTCGCTGTTGTTACGGACGCCTCTGCCTTCGCCGTTGAACGCACCCGCCCAGTAGCGAAGATCCGCGCGCGTGCCGTTAAATGCTCGACCTCGCAGCTGAAAACCGACCTGGCGATCAATGGTGAACACACGATTCACGATCGAGCGCTCAACGAATTGCTGGCGCCCGGATGAATCGACACGTTCCCGGTTCAGATCGATTTTCCACTGACCTACTCGAAACCCGCCCCAGCTCCACTTGGCGATATCGATTCGCCAGTCTATGACCCGGGAGCTCGCGGACGCACTGCTGTCGTCAACGTCGCGCGTCGGTTGGAGATCGACTTCGAAGTAGTATCGCAGCCAGGGCTGATAGCCATGGCCGCCGATCTTCATGCGTAACCTGCGTGCTTCGAGCGTAGTCTCGTCACCCGAAGAGAAGGCGGAGAGTTGCCGGGGATCAGAATCCAACGGCGTCGTTGCGCGCAACTGAGCCCGCCACTGCAACTCGGTTCTCCAGTTGCCGTCACGAGACTGCAGGCGAAACCCGGTACTCTCGTAGCTGCCATCGAGCAACAGGTCATCGTCGCCGTCGACCGCATCGTTGGAATCCGCTTCACTCGATTCGGCTTCCGGTGTTGTCGCGTCCTGGAGAATATCCTGGCTCGTCAGCGTCTCCGACTCGAGCAGTTCGTCATACTGCTGTTGTGAAATCGCGCCGTTGCTCAGAAGAACATCCAGAAGTTCCTTATCCGCAGCGTGAGCGCTACCGAACAACGACAGGAAGACAACAGCTGCGAACACTGGTCTGGAAACCGACAATTCTGTGAAAATGTTAATGGCTCTGGCTCCGGTTTTCGGCTCGTCTGAGTCTCGGCCGGCCATCGTCTATCGCGTCAAAAGCGGACGGCGTCGAGCCGGCATTCTGAATCGGGATCGTGGGACTGCAACGTTACAGAATTATTACATTGGAATCGCGACGCCTCTGTGTTCATCGGAAACACCTGACCGAAAGCCCCTGGTGGGTGAGCAGACCCGCGTTGTCATTACCGGGATGCGCAGAAAGCTGGAGCGGGTGATGGGAATCGAACCCACGTCATCAGCTTGGGAAGCTGAGGTTCTACCATTGAACTACACCCGCTATTCCTGTGTCGACCACGGATTTTACTGCTGGCCAAGGCTCACAGTCACCATCGAACGGTAGAGAAACGGTAGCTCTCGGTAAGAACGAGCTTCAAGCGAGTCGCGCGGCCTGGAGTGCGCGTTCGAGATTCCGTTGGCGCCGCGCTGGGTACTCGACGGCAATGCGCTGTTCAACGACACCGCGACGGTCGACGATACGATCCGTATCCGCCGGCCGGAAGGGATGGCGAACCTCGGTGTGCAGTATCGAGGCGGCGACGGCCGGCTCGGCCTTCGCGCGAACGTCAGGCGTTCGGACGGTGCCGTGGACGAGCTTTTCGGTATCGGCCGCTTGCCGCTTGCCGACTACGATGTTCTCGACGTCTCCGGGGCATGCCGGCTCGATAGCGGTGTCGAGGTCTTTGTCCGCGTCGAGAACCTGTTCGATGAGTCCTTCCAAGAGATCATCGGTTTCAACACGCCGGACCGAACCGTGTTTGCCGGTTTGCGTCTTCGGCTCGATTGACGTTAGCTGCTTACCAACCAGTAGCGAGCGGCAGGTCTTCGTTTGCCGAGATGTTCAAAACGGCGCAGTGGTGATAGGAGAAATCGCCTGCACGGAGGCCGGGATGCTGCAACATGACCTGGATGATCTGCAGGAAGCAGCCTTCGCAGTCGATGTTCGGGATTTCGATCTCGGTTTCCCAATTGCCGGCGCCGCGCTCGTAGTGCTCCCACAAGCCGTCGACCAGGACGGGCGGTTCCGGGTTCTCAAGGATCTCGGCCGACTCGGAACGCGGGCCACGTTCCGTTTCCATCATCGTGACGTGGGGGTCGTCGGGCAGCCAGTTGGGTCGGCGCGCGAGCGCGATTCGGAAATGACCGGGATGGTAGATCTTTTCCTCGATGGCGACGCGGAGCATCTGTCCTCCTTGAACCTCGGTCACGGCGCCGCTACGCGTGCCGCCATCGGCAATCGTCCCGCCGCAGGGTGCGAGCTTTTGCGGGTCGCCGCGATCATCCTCTTCGATCCATGAGGCCGGTTCCAACAGCTTGAAATGCGCACTCGCGGCCGTGAAAGCCAAGGTGCAGGCCACGGCGAGCGTGGTTTTGGACAAGATCGTGTTCATTGAAGGTCCTCTTGTTGCTCCGGCTAAAGCCCCTTCTTCGAAATTGCTGACAAGTATATAGTCACCGTACCGATTAAGAAGCTGCTGATGTGTCCCGGGCATGCCCGCGAAACGCATCCAACCGTGGAGATTTCATCGTGAAGATGAGCGTACGCTTGACCTTGCTGTCCACGTTTCTACCGGCCTTATTTCTCGCCGGCTGCGATCGAGCGGCCGTCGATACGCCTGAATATCCGGTCGATGCGTTTCTCGAGACGACGGCCTACGTCGGCGCGTTGTTCTCACCCGACAAGTCGACATTGCTCGTGTCAAGCAACGAGACCGGGATCTTCAATTTATACGCGTTACCCGTGGACGGTAGCGAGGCGGAGCCGCTGACACGCTCGACGACCGAGGCTTACCGAACCGTCCGGGAAACCGGTGCCTAACCCATCCGCTTGATTACCCGGGTAGTGACAATTGAAATTTAGAGACTACTACGAGGTCATGGGCGTCCCTCGTAGCGCTTCGGACGACGAAATCAAGCGCGCCTATCGTCGGCTTGCTCGCAAGTATCATCCGGACGTCAGCAAGGAACCGGATGCGGAAGACCGCTTCAAAGAAGTCGGTGAAGCATACGAGGTTCTTAAGGATAGTGAAAAGCGCACGGCCTATGATGAGCTTGGAAGCCGGTGGAAGGAAGGTCAGGAATTCAGCCCACCACCACAGTGGGACTTTCACTCTCAGGGTGACCAAGATCCACGCGCCTTCAGCGATTTCTTTGAACAGTTGTTCGGGCAAGCTAGAGGGGCTCAAACGTCGAGTGTTAGCCGCAAGGGGCATAACCGACAGGCGGAGATTGCGATTACGCTGGAAGAAGCATTTAGCGGTACAACTCGATCGCTTTCACTCGAGCAAGTCGAATACGATAAGAGTGGCCGGCCACAGCGGAAACAGCGACAGATAAATGTCAAGATTCCGGCCGGAGTTACCGAAGGACGTCAGATACGGCTTGCTGGTCAAGGCGATCCAGGCATAAACGGCGGGCCCTCCGGCGACCTCTTTCTTCGCGTGCGGATGATGCCGCATCGCCACTTCAAACTCGACGGCAAAGACGTCAGCCTGGAGCTGCCCATCACGCCGTGGGAAGCCGCGCTCGGCACGACGGTACGGGTAGCAACATTACAAGGCGATGTTGATTTGCGGATCCCGAAGGGGTCCCAGTCAGGCCAGCGATTGCGCCTAAAAGGTAAGGGCATACCCGGGGAAAAGCCCGGCGCCCAGCAAGTTATCTTGAAGATCGTCACACCAGCGCCTGAGACACAAGCCCAAGAAGACCTCTATCGACGGATGGCTGAGATCATGCCTATGAATCCACGTCTGGATAACGAGGAACAACTATGAGTAAGCGCGAGAGCTTTAGCTGCATGGTTCTTGACGAAAACCTGAGATTAACGCTGCGCGAGGTTTGTGTTGTTTGTGGCGTTGAAGAAACGCACGTCGTCAAGATGGTCGAGGAGGGTATCGCCGAACCGGTTGACCCGGCAGCTGGAGGATGGGAATTTTCCGGCATTGCCGTCGCCAGGATCAGGACTGCCCGCCGCCTCCAGAGGGATTTGCATGTTAATCTCGCAGGCGCTGCGCTTGCCTTGGACTTGCTCGACGAAATTGGCAGGCTCGGGAAGCTGCATGAGTAAGCGTCCGATTCCTCTGTAACTGACTGGTCGACTCGACGACACCTCCCGGTTCGAGTCGGAGATTTAGAGGTTTCTAATGACTATATGGAAACGGTTGCTGATCACATTACTCTGTATGGTCCTTGCGAGCTTTATCGTGGGACTTGCGTGGCGGGGCATGTTCGATGCGAGGATCCCCAGCTATCTAAGTGGCCTAATTGGCGGGGTGTCCGCGCTGGCGATCTGGGAACTTCTACGTCCTCGGTCTGGACGGTGAATCGCACTTGCCGATTTACGTGCTACGGATGCTCAACCGGCAGACTCTGAATGACCGGAGCTGGCCGTACTTGGATCTTTGCATCGTAAAGTCGAACGTCTCGGATGCTTTCACAAAGCAGCCGTTCAGCCCCGCTAAAGAAGTGAGGCTAAAACTGAGCTGACTCGAAAAGCCCGGTAGACTCAGTTGGTTACTTTAGCGTGACGTACCTGTCTGATTTCGGTGGCCTCAAGACCAGAGATCAATGCGGTTTCTCTCAGTTGGTAACTGTGCTCCGGTAATCGCGAAGCTTGGCTTCTACCATAATCTTTGCGTAGCCGTGTCCAGCGTATTAGTTTGCAGCGTAGCCAGAAGAATACATTCCGCGAGTTATCAGTCATGGAGAATCTAGCCGCACCCGAGGGCTTCGAGTTGGGCGTACTGGTCACGCAATTGGGCGGCGGACTGGCGCTGTTCCTGTACGGCATGCGGCAGATGACTGGAGCGCTCAAGACGGTTGCCGGCAGCGGCATGAAAAACTTGATGGCGCGCATGACGGCCAACCGTTTTGCCGCCGCATTCGGCGGCGCGATTGTCACCGCGGTGATCCAATCTTCCTCCGTCACCACCGTGCTCGTGGTGGGTTTCATTTCGGCCGGAATCCTGAACCTCAGTCAGTCGATCGGCGTGATTTTGGGCGCCAACGTCGGCACGACCTTTACCGCCCAAATCATCGCGTTCCAGGTATACAAATATGGTCTTGTGATGATCGCCGCAGGTTTCTTCACGGAGATCCTGGCGAGGCGCGAGCGGATTCGGCAGTGGGGCACGGTGTTGATGGGTCTCGGGCTCATCTTCTTCGGCATGGAACTCATGAGCATCGCAACGAGTCCGCTGCGCCAGTGGCGCCCCTTCATCGAGCTGATGCAGAACATGCAGAACCCGTTGCTCGCGATAAGTATCAGCGCGGCCTTCACGGCGGTCGTGCAAAGCTCTTCGGCCACGACCGGTATTGTAATCGTGCTCGCGAGTCAGGCGCTGATTTCACTCGAAACGGGCATCGGACTGATACTCGGCGCCAACATCGGAACCTGTGTCACTGCCTTCATCTCGGCAATCGGTCGGCCGCGGGAGGCGTTGCAGGCCGCCTGGGTGCACATCCTGTTTAATGTCGCCGGCGTGTTGCTGTGGCTGCTTTTCATCGCGCAACTCGCCGACCTGGTCCGTACGATCTCGCCGACTGCAGAAATCGCGGATGCTTTAGCGCGCGCGGCGGCCGAGACGCCGCGTCAAATTGCCAATGCCCACACAATATTCAATGTCAGTAACCTTGTCATTTTTATCTGGTTTACGGGACCGCTGAGTCGTATCGTCGAACGGATTGTGCCGCCGCGTCCAGAGCCGCCGGGTATCCAGCCACTGTACCTGGACGAGTTCTTCCTTGAGCAACCGGCTCTGGCACTCGACCAGGCGCGCCGCGAATTGGTGCGGCTCGGCGAATTGAGCCAATCGATGCTGCGCCGCTCATTTCCGGTCGTCACAGGCGGAACGGAACAAGACATCATCACATTGTCGCGCGCCGACGACGAGATCGATACCCTCTACGAAGCAATCATTCGATACCTCGCCAAACTCTCGCAGAAAGATTTGATACAACCACAACCCGAGCAGCTGAGTGAGTTTGTGGGCATCGCCAATTACCTGGAGAACATCGGCGACGTCATAGAAACGGACCTGCTGCCCGTTGGCAGCAAACGAAGGAGCACGGGATTGGTGATTAGCGAATCTACACTGGAGAAGTTGGAGCCTATTCATGAGCAGGTATGCTGGTCATTCGAAAAGGCGCTTGCTGCCTTGGAAACAGGTGACAGACAGGATGCCGCCGATACGATCGAGACCAAGGGCGTCGTCAACGATCTTGCCGAGGCAGCGACGAAGCACATCGCCAAGCGGCTGGTCGTCGATGAGCCCAATCGAATGGAGGCGTTTCAGATCGAGACCGACATCATCGAGAGTTACCGGCGAATCAATACCTATGCGCGTCGAATCGCTAGGCTATCTCTCGAAGTGAACGGCGGTGATTGACTCGCGAACCAGCCTCTTGAGTCCGCGACGTATCATAATGAAGCAGACGATCGGGTAGGGAACGATCACGGGCAAGTTGATATACGGCCAATAGTCACCGTTTACAGGGATCGGCAGTTGACTTGGAGACGCGCTCAGAAGAAAAAAGAATGCCGTGCAGACAGAGATGACCCGCAGCTCGAGATGCCTTTCGGATCTCATTACGAGGACGAGCCCGCGAAATGCAACGAACAGAATAAGCGCTTGCAGCGGAACGCCGAGAAGTTCCCAGACCAACCCTAGCCCCAATTGCCACTCCACCTCCCCCAGTAGCGAGACCAGTGTCCCTAAGAGAAGCAGCGCAAAAAGCGACGACAACCACGCAACACCTCTAAGCCATGAATAAGCTTTGTTCGTGGTGGCATGCCGGTCTGATACGTTCCCCGGCGGCTTGGATATTACGGTCACAAGTAATGTGAAGAACGGAAACAGGAACCCCAACGTCGGGATTCCATAAAAGATCACCGACAGAGCGCGTTGAGGATCCCATAAAAACAGCACCGCACTGCCTAATGCGATCCATGTGTACCAACGAATCCTGCCAGCTCGTATTACTGACATGGGTGCACCTCAAAACGAAAACGAAATTTCGCTTCAGCAGGAAGCGGCCGTTCCGCACGTAAATGTGAGGCCGGAACTCAGCGTATTCGAAAAGCCTCTTGGACTCTTTTAGTCACGTTGAAGTGATCTAACTATCTGATTTAACTCGCCTCAAGACCACAGATCGATACTTTTTTCTCAGTTGGTAAGTGTGCTCCGGTAATCGCGAAGCTGAGCTTTTGCCATGAACTACACCCACAGGTCTCGTGCGGGACGATTGTACGGCGGGTCGAACCGCTCAGGTCTTCGAGGCGTCAAAGATCGATTGAATCGCCGTGTCCAGCATTTCATTGAACTCCTCCTCGGACTGTTGCGCGGAAAGCCCTTCGGTCAGCGCGCGAGAGAAACTCGCGATCATTCCGTTATTTTGCGAAAGCCGCCGGTTTGCTTCCTCACGACTATAGCCTCCCGACAGCGCTACGACTCTGACGATGTTCGGATGCTCCTGGCAGGCTCTGTAGAAATTCGCCTCTTCCGGCAACGTGAGCTTGAACATCACGAGTTCGTTCGAGTCGAGCTGGTCGAGATTCGCCAACAACTGCGCTCTGAGCAGCGCTTCCGCTTCGGCTTTATCCGGTGCGTTGATATCCACCTCGGGCTCGATGATCGGGGTGAGGCCCGCAGCGACGATGCGTCGGCCGATCTCGAACTGCTGGGCTACGTTGGCCTCGATACCGGCGGGATTCGCGGATTTAATCACGGAGCGCATCTTCGTGCCGAAAACCGGTTGCGCTTTCGCCTTTTGCAGCAGGGTACCCAGGTCGGGCATCGGCTTCATCAGCTGAACGCCATCGGCCTCCTCTGCCAGTCCCTTGTCGACCTTGAGGAAAGGCACAACGTTCTTCTCCTCCCAGAGAAAGCTCGCCGAACTCTTCCCGTCGATCTCACGGTCCAGCGTGTTCTCGAACAGGATCGCGCCCAGGATGCGGTCACCGTTGAATGCTGGTGACTTGACGATTCGGGTGCGCATTTCGTGCACAACGGTGAACATCTCTTCGTCATTGCTGTAGGCGTCCTCCCCTATTCCATAGAGGCGCAGCGCTTTCGGTGTGCTGCCGCCGCTCTGATCGAGCGCGGCAATGAATCCGTCCGCCGTACGAACTTTGTTCAGTTGGTCTTCGAGAGTAGACATCGTGTTGGTTATCCTTTCGCCGAGTGGGAACTTTAAAACAAATGATAACCGGCACGGGGCGCAAGTTCACCGGACTTGGGGCGATCTGTCCCGGACTATCGTGAATTCAGGCTGCTGGTGTCCCAAAAATTCTTGTGAGGTCGTCGAGGTCCACGGGTTTTACGAGGTGCTGCTCGAATCCTGCCGCTGCCGTTCGCTCGCGGTCTTTTTGCTGGCCATAGCCGGTCAGCGCGACAAGTTGCACATCGGAGGCGGACGGGTCATTGCGAATCGCGCGGGCCAGTTCGTAGCCGTCGAGTACAGGCAGGCCAATGTCGACCAATGCCACTTCCGGCGGATTTTCCTTAACCAGCCTTAGCGCTTCTTCTCCGTCGGCGGCAGCGCTGACCTGATGGCCCCAGATCTGCAGCAGTCGGCACAATCCCTCGCGTGCCCCGGCATTATCTTCGACAACCAGGACCCGGCGCGACGTGCCGGTTGACGGTATTGCATCGGACCGCGCTGCCACTGATGTCGCCGGAGCGCTCACTCGCGGGAGAGTCAGTACGAACCGGCTGCCTTTGCCGTGACCTTCGCTATGCGCGGCAACCGCGCCGCCATGCAGCTCCGCAAAACGACGAACCAGCGCCAGCCCGAGTCCCAGCCCGCTTTTCGACCTTGCAAGCGAAACGTCGGACTGCACGAAGGGCTCGAACACGCTCGGCAGGATGGCTGGATCGATGCCCGTGCCCGAATCGCTGACGCTCACGTTAACTTCGTCCTCGTCGGCCGTCAGCTCGATTTCGATCGGCTTATCCGGATCCGAATATTTCAGCGCATTGTCGACCAGATTCTGCACCGACTGCACCAGGCGAGCACGATCGCCGTCGACCCAGGCAGCTTCAGTCCGCTTTTCAAAACTTATTTCTCTGTCCGCATGGGATATCCGGATCGAGTTCAGAAGCTCGTCGAGCAGTCCACCGATCTCGACAGGCTCGCGCGTAAGCGCCAGCTTGCCGGCACTCAGTCGGCTCAAATCGAGGAGGTCATCGAGAATGCGTTTCAGCATCTGCGATTCGCTAAGAACAATGGCCTGCAGTCGAGCACGCTCATCGTCCGTGCCACCGAGCGCGTCGAGGGCATAAGCCGCATTCGCGACCGCACCAAGCGGGTTTCGGAGTTCGTGGCTCAGCATCGCGAGAAACTGGTCCTTGGCACGGTTCTCGGCCTCGACCCGTTCGAGTTCGGCATGTTCGCGTTCGAGCATCTCCGTAAGCTGCTGCTTCGACCGATGGCTTTCAATCGCGATGGACGCGATGTGCGCGCTGTTCTCGATCAGCTGAATCTCGGGCGGTGTCGGCTCACGAACAGAGCGATAGTAGAGTGCGAGGGTACCCAGCACCTCACCCGCTGACGAACGAACCGGCGTCGACCAACAGGCGCGCAACCCGTCTCTGAGCGCGACTTCGCGAAAATCCGCCCAGCGCGGATCGTTGTCTATGTCAGACACGATGACCGTCTCGCCGAGATAAGCCGCCGTTCCGCAGGAACCTACGTCGGGGCCGATAGCGACGCCGTCGATAGCTTCCGAATAGCGGTCCGGAAGGCTGGGTGACGCCGCATGGCGCAGCCTGCCTTCGTCGTCCAGCAGCAGTAGCGATACGAACATGCCGGCTGTGTTGTCCTCTACAGACCGCGCGAGTCCGAGCAACGCCTCCTCCAGCGGCACACCGTTGGCAATCATCGCGAGAACGCGTTTTTCTGCTTCGAGCAACGCCTCGGCACGCCGCCTGGCGAGCACCTCTCGCTTGAGTTGCTCGATCGTCTCGTTGAGTGTCGAAAAGCGCTGAACCGAAGCCGCGGCGTCGGGCCCGCCGGCCCAGAGCATCACCAGTACGGTGTCGTCGTCTAGCTCTCCAGCACGAGCACCTGAAACCTGTACCCGTTTTGTCCCGCCACCGTTCGTTCGCACCGTGAGCGATCCCGGAAGCAACTGGCGGCCACGTGCGCAGCGCCGCAGGAATTCTGCCAGGTCGGCTTCGGACTCTTCGATCCATTGCGTCAGTGGCCGCCCACGGATCTCGCCAGACGACGCGCCGAGTATCTTTCGACCCCGGCCGTTGGCACCGGCCAGCCGGCCGTCCAGATCGACCAGAAGTACTGCTCCGGGTAGAAGTTCGGCTATCTGCCAGCCGTCGAGGTCAGCAGGCAACATACTCGCGACCATCGACAGCCGTCGTCTCGTCTTCCGCTTTGAGATGGACGACGACCCGGCAGCCGGGATGGCCCTCGGCGATCGTTTCCTGGAGCTCCACTTTGGCATAGCCCAGATTTTGCGCGGCGATGTACCCGAATACGTTCGATGTCATCATGCACATCGACGGTCGGCCTATGACTTTATCGCCGAAAGGGCAGCTGTGATTGCCGAACACGATCTTGTCTTCGTCTTCCTCGATGATGTAGAAGCGGCCATCGATACGGCGCTTCAGATCGACGAGGACGTCGGCCACTTGCGTGCGGTCAAGCTTGTCGACGGAGAGCTCGTTACGGTAAGAAGAATCGAGCTTCGTGCCAATCACCTGCCCGACGACGCTAATGTATCCCGACGCGTCCTCGAGGCCGACAACATCCTCGAGTGTTCCGGCCAGTTCGCGGATCAGATCCCGCATGAACAGGTCGCGGCTCAACGGAATGTCGGACGCCGCCGCGTCCGAATCGCTTCTGGTGTCTTCATTCATCGTTATCTCCGACGCCATCCTACCATTCCCTCTCAGTGAGGTAACGCAGCGACGGGTACGCAGCACCGATATGCAGGACGGCAGCGAGCCACACGACTCGCTTCAATCCCGCGATGAAACCGGGGGAGAGTTCAGCCGGACGAATCGACAGGCACAGCAAGAAGAAATTATTAATCAGCAGGTTGCGGCGTCACTACGGGTCAGGGAACGCTCGCGAGCTGCGTTACTACGTAGGTCACGCTCGCATCCATCGCTTCCAGCATAGGCCCGGGATAAACCCCCACAAAGATCACTGCGACCGCCAGGGGCGTCACAGTGAGCATTTCCCGGAAATCCAGATCTTTCAGATTGCGCGCCGCTTCCGTTCGCGGTTGTCCCAAAGCAACTCGCTGCAGCATCCACAGCATGTAGGCCGCACCCAGGACGATGCCGCCCATCGCGAGAACCACGAAGATGAAGTTCTCGTAGGACACGCCGACAAGAATCAGGAACTCGCCGATAAAATTCGACGTTGCCGGCAACCCGAAAGATGCCACCGCAAACAGACTCAGAATAGCAACGAAACGCGGCATTCGCTGATGAAGACCACCATAGTCCGCCATCGATCTGCTATGGGTGCGGTCATAGAGTTGCCCGACGATCAGGAACATCGCGCCCGTCGTGAGACCGTGTGTAACCATCTGCAGAATCGCGCCCTCGATGCCTTCATTGTTGAAGGAGAAAATACCAAGCGTCACGAATCCCATATGAGATACCGAGGAATAAGCAACAAGGCGCTTCAGATCGTTCTGCGCCAGCGCCATGTAACCACCGTACAGTATCCCGGTAACTGACACCCACAGCACGACAGGCGCAACATTGTGCGCCACTTCCGGAAAGATCGGCAGGCAGAAACGCACGAAACCGTAGCCACCCATTTTCAGAAGCACCCCGGCCAGCAGCACGCTACCGGCCGTTGGCGCCTCGGAGTGCGCGTCCGGAAGCCAGGTGTGAAACGGCAGCATGGGCAGCTTGATCGCAAAACCCAGGAACAACGCAAGGAAGATCCAGGATTGCGACTGCGGCGAATAGGCGTGCTCGGCCAGCATCGCGATATCGAACGTTCCCGCCTGCAGTGACAGGCCCAGAATGCCGATCAAGAGCAGCAAGCTTCCCGCCAGGCTATAGATAACGTACTTCAAACCGGCCGCGACGCGATCGGGTCCACCCCACAGGACGATCATGAAATACATGGGAATCATCGTGACTTCCCACAACATGAAGAACAGGAATGCGTCGAGGGCGGTGAACACGACCATCATCGCGCCCTCGACGAGAAGTATCAGCATCATGAACGCTTTCAACCGCGTCGTGATCGATTCCCACGAACCCAGTACGCAGAGCGGCGGAAGAAACGTTGTCAGTAGTACGAGCAGCAGGCTGATACCGTCGATACCGACCGCGTATTGGATACCGAACGTCGGCATCCAATCGACACGCTCGACGAACTGCATCCCGGTTTCGACGTAGTCGAAGTTCGTCCAGAGATAGAGAGCAAAGCCGGCGTTGATGAGCGTTGTAGCAAGCGTCGCTGAGAGTACCGCCGTACGCTCGCGGACGAGCGCAATAGCTACCATGCCGAGAAACGGCACGGCAATCATCCAACTCAGCAAATGGTCTGCGATCAGTGCGCTCATATCGTTGCCTACCTCGCGATCCAGTAGAAAAAGCCCAACGCCGCAATCAGCCAAAAGACGATCACCAGCAGGTTGTGCTGAAGCGTTCGAGGTTCGTATCGTCGCGCAGCGTGACCGGAAGCTTCGACACCGCGGCCCAGACCCTCGACTGTTTTATTGATACCAGCGGTATCGACGAATTTTCCGAGCCAGCGCGCAGTTCTGACGCTGCCCGTCCCGACCGAGACCACGCGTTGATCTACTGCGCGATCCAGATAGCCGAGCCGGCGCGCGATGCCTGTACTGACGGAGCCCACGGAGACAACGATGTGGTCGACCAGGCGATCCACATGGGCTAACTGCCGGGCAATGCCTATGCTCATGGAACCCAATGAGACGACGAGGCGGTCGACGATACCCTGATCGATCGTACGCCATGCCCAGTTCGCGAAACCGAGTGTTGGCCGTACGATAAAGACATCGTAGATCTCATCGAAATAGCCCTTGTTCAGCAAAAATACATAAAGCCGCTTCCGCCATGGCGCAGCGCCGTGTGCATGGGGTCGATTCCGTCGAATATACGCGACGGCCCAACCGGCTGCGGCCACAGCGACCGGAACCAGCAACCAGGCAGAGAATCCTGGCGTCGCTGCGGACACGGTTCCGCCAACGGCAGGCGACAGAAATGCGACGAACCAGCGCCATACAGAGAGCATGATCCCGATCAGAACGATCGAAGCGACGGCGATTCCGAAGATGTGTTGCGGCGAAAGCAAGGACGGCACGACACGCGGCTTGTCGTCTCCGGCACCCGGCGGGCCGTCATTAAAAACGCTGGAGATACTGTCGAAAATAGACATTGCGGTAAAAAATACGGTTCCCAGCCCGACGATCCACAGCACGACGCTGGCGGGAGCGAAGCTTTGCGAAAGCCAGAGGTGCTGATACGCACCCGAGAAGATTACGAGTGGCGGCACGACCGACAAAATAAACGCGCCGGCGAAAAGGCTGCCCATCGCACGGGGCGGGGCTTTTTCCGTCGTCTCGAAATGGCGATGCGTTGCGGCCAGCACGTTGCCGGTCGACAAGAACATGAATGCCTTGAAAAAACCGTGCGCAATCAAGTGGAAGATAGCCGCAACGAATGCGCCAACGCCGCATAGCATCGTCATGAACCCGAGCTGGCTGATAGTCGAGTACGCGAGAGTTCGCTTGATATCGGTCTGCGTCAGCGATACGAGAGCGGCAAAGAGCGCGGTAGCCGCGCCAACGGTAGCGATAACGGTCATCGCCGTGGGCGACAACACGATGACTGGGCTAAGCCGAACAAGCAGGAATGGCCCGGCATTAACCATCGTAGCAGCGTGGATCAGCGCCGATACGGGTGTCGGCGCCTCCATTGCGAATGGCAGCCATACATGCGCCGGCATCTGTGCCGATTTTCCTACTGCGCCGGAGAACAGACATAGCGTGAGCAGCGTTACGATATGTGCCGGGATATCGCCGCCGGCCTGTGCAAGCTCGAGGATCTCCGGGATGTTCAGCGTGCCGAAAGTCCGAAACGTGAGAATCACGCCGACGAACAGGCCCAGGTCCGCGACTGAGTTTACGAGAAAGACCTTCGTAGCCGCGCTGGCAGCCGATGGACGTTCGCCGTAGTGGGAGATCAGCAGGTACGAGCAGATTCCCATGACCTCCCAGAAAATGAACGTCATAAGAAGGTTGCTGCTCATGACCAGCATCGTCATCGCGGCGGTAAACAGCGCCGTTAAACCGAAGAAACGGCTGTGGCGACGGTCGCCGATCATGTAACGGGATGAATAGACCTGCACGATCGTGCCGACGCCCGTTACGAGAAGAAGCACGAGCACGGTGAGCTGATCGAGATAGAAACCCAGATCGACGGTGAGCCCACCCACGTCGAGGAAGCGGTAGAGCTCGATTTCCCGGGCTCCATTGGCGGACACATCGAAGAATGCCGCGACCGAGACAAAGAAGGAGATAGCTACTGCCGGAACGACAAGCCGGTGCCCGGCACCCTGGAGGCGCCGCCCGAAAATTGCGAGAACGAACGCCGCCGCGAGCGGAAGCAGGGGAATTAGCGTATAGATCGACATCGCTCTCAAACGCCTCCGCCGGCCAGGGATTCGAGCAGGAATCGAACGATCGAATCACTCATCAGACCGAGCGCAATCATCGAAACGGAAATCGCGCCGAGACTGACGCGCAGGGATCCAGCCACGGGCTGCGGTTGTGCTTCGGCGCCGGCGGACCTATTGAACCAGCACGCGAAAATTCTGACGAAGTATCCAAGCGTAAGCAACGTCGAAGCGACTACGGTGAACGCGGCAACCAGATGCCCTGCTTCCAGCGCGCCGAGGATGATGTTCCATTTACCGAAAAAACCGCCTGTCGGTGGTAGCCCGACCATCCCGACCGCGACGACTATCAGCGCCCCCGTAAGCCACGGTGAGCGCGGCCCGAGATCGCGCAGATCATCGAGAGAGCGAGCGCCGTGATAGTGCACCAGTGCGCCTGCAATCATGAATAGCGCCGCCTGCATGACGGCGTCGTTGATCAGGTAGAACATTCCGCCTACGAACCCCGTCGGATTTCCGAGGCTTACACCAATCAGAATCAGGCCGATGTGGCTCACGCCGCCGTAGGCAAACATGCGCTTGAGATCGGTTTGAATCAGCGCGAGCGCCCCGCCGATCAGCGCCGCGATCACACCGAGCTCTTCCAGCAATACCAACACGGGAACGTGGCCGACCTCGAGACCGGGAACGATCAGTGAATACTCGATACGCACCCACGCAACGAGTGCAACTTTGGTGACCGTCGACGCGAGCAGTGGCGCTACAGCTTCCGGCGCGTTCTCATACGCGTCGGGCAACCAGCTGTGCAATGGCACCAGTGCCATCTTGATCGAC
This sequence comes from Rhodospirillaceae bacterium, assembly GCA_024638465.1. Lineage (GTDB taxonomy): Bacteria > Pseudomonadota > Gammaproteobacteria > Steroidobacterales > Rariloculaceae > SMWC01. The sequence continues at coordinate 43,544 of JAHEKF010000008.1, forward strand.
AGACCGAGAAAAATATAAATAAGGCCGCCGGCCACCGCAGTAGACGTCACGATCTGGGGCAACCGCGTTGCGAGATCCGCCATATTGAGCGTACCCGTCGCAGCATACAGATGCGCAACGCCGAGCAGATATAGCGTGGCGCCGAAGGATCCCAGCAGCAGATAGCGAAATGCGAATACGCTCGCCTTGCCACCCTGAGCGCCGACGAGTGCGTATCCCGTCAACGCAGCGACTTCCAGAAACACGAATACGTTGAAAAGATCTGCTGCGAAAATCAGGCCAACGAGACCGCCGATGAGCAGAAGAATCAGCGTGTGGTAGGAGATGCTTCTCTCGAGTCTCGCGGGTACGACGACGCGACCGAAGATCAGCGACAGCAGCGCCACGGCACTGATCGTCAGGACCACGGTCGCGGCAATCGTATCGTCGAGCCACGCTATACCCAGGGGCGCGGCCCAGCCGCCGATCGCGTACTCGATCGGGCCGCCGTTCAGCACGACGCGCAGATTGACGATCGCCAGGACGACCATGACTGCCACCGCGCCGATCGTCAGCGGCTGGCAAATCGACGGACGCCTGGCCGCAAGAATAGGCATCGACACGCCCGCAAAGAACGGGACCAGGAAAAGGAGCATGGGCAGCTGACTGCTCATTCAAGCTGCTCCATCACCTCGTCCTCGTCAAGGCTTCGGTACTTGCGGTAAATAGAAGAAACGAGTGCAAGCGAGACGCCGAGCGTGGCGACCTGGACGACGATTGCCGTTACCGTCAAGACATGCGGCAGCGGGTTCGCATACGCGGCGGCGTCCACCACGCCCTCCGAAATAATAATCGGAACGGCCGCCCCATCCTTAGCGCTGAACGCGACGAGAAAAAAGATCGCGCTGGTCTGGACGATATACAGGCCGATGAGCTTCTTCACGAAATTGGGGTGGGCCGCCATGATGTAGAAGCCCCACAAAAACAGAATCACAAAGACGACGAAGTTAGGTCGCTGCCATAGCGTTTGCAGAAGCTCAACCATGGGAAGCCTCGTCGCTCGGCTCATCCGCACCTTCGAAAGACAGGCTGATGGCTATCGAAACGCCTGTCACAGCGACATCGACGGCCACGCCGACCTGAGTGAGCAATATTCCGATGTAATGTTGCGACGCTTCGTCGAGATTCGGAATCTCGAGATGCGTGTAGTTCAGGAACTGACCGCCGCCGATCATGCAGAGTCCACCAACGCCGGCGAAGATCAGCAGGCCCAAGCCGTCGCCGTGCACCACGGTCTTTGCCAGCCGGCTGTCGTGCGCGTCGAGCCCGTAGATCAGGATCGCGAGGATCATGCTGGCGGCGAGGATGACGCCGCCGACGAATCCACCGCCCGGCCCGTGCTGACCGAAGACGAGCACATAGAAGCCGAACAGCTGTGCAACCGGGATTACGATACGTCCGAGGGTCCGTACGATCGCGCTGTCGTGCGGGTGGATCATGAGCGGCCTCTCCTCAGGATCAGCGCGCATGCGATTCCGCCGGTGAAGATCACGATCGTCTCTATAAACGTGTCGAACGAACGATAGTCCATGAGAACCGCCGTCACGACGTTCGGGGTCCGTGTTTGCGCAACGCTGTTCTCGAGATAGGTCGGCGAGATATGAACACTTGCCGGCGATGTCGGATCGCCGAAAGCTGGCAAGTCACCCGCGCCGTAGAGAAGCAGGAGCGCGAGCAGCGGCAAGCCCACGAATGCGGCCCATGGCATCGGTGGCCGACGGATCTGTGTGTCCTTCTCTTCCGTACGGAACAGCGTCAGCAAAAAGAACACGGTTGCGAGTCCGGCGCCGACAACGGCTTCGACAAAAGCCACGTCCACCGCTCCCAGGAGTGCCCATACCAGAGCGAGCGCGAAGCTGTAGGAGCCGAGGATGAATACGGCCGAGATTAAATCCTTGACGAGGATCGCACCGGCCGCGGTCATCACCAGCAGGACAAGCAACGGAAGTTCGAAAGTCATTTATCGTCAACCTCTGTGGGTCGCAGACCCGATCGGTATGCGGCTCGAATCGTTGCGTGCGCGATGACCGGGTTCAGCAGATAGACAAGCGCCAACACGACGAAGATTCTGAGAAAGTTCGAATTGAATCCTTCGAAGACGGCGAGTCCGCCCAGGACGAAAAGCGCTCCGAGGGAGTCGATCACCCCGAGCGCGTGAGCGCGACTGAACACCTCGGGCAATCGCAGCATGCCGACAGAGCCGGCAATGAGAAAGAACATCCCTATAAGGATCAGGCCCATCGCGACCCAGGTCATCATCTCGTCGCTCCTCTTTCCTCGAGGAATTTAGCGATCGCCAATGCGCCTACGAGGTTCAACAGCGCATAGCCTGTCGAGATGTCGACGAACATGTCGACTTGTCCGAGCCCGGAACCGATCACTACGAGCAGAATGATGGCTTTCGTCGAGATGCCGTTGAGCCCGAGCATCCGGTCGAACGCCGTCGGTCCGCGCACAACCCGGTACAGATTGACCAGCATCAGCAGCGCCAAAGTCGTCAGGAGGAAGGTAAAGAAAGCACTCATTGCTCGCCGTTCCTCGGCTTGAACACGGTGCCGACTTTGGCATCGAACTCGCCGCTCTCGAGCCCCCGGGTAGATTCCGCATCGATCGCATGAACCAGGAGCTCGCCCGGCCTGGCTTCGACGGTGACCGTACCGGGAGTCAGCGTTATCGAGTTCCCGAGGACGACGATCTCGCCGTCGCTCTTGAGGTCCGTCTTGTGTTGTACGAGTCTCGGAGCGATAGGAAGCCTGGGGTTGAGGATCAACCAACTGACATGGATTCCGCTCTTCACGACACGCACGAGCAGCCAGGGCAAATAGCCCAGCGCTGCCGGCAGCGAGACGCGTCGCTGCATTGGCGGGCCGGGGGGCGTCAGCCACGCTACAACGCTGGCGACGACAGCGCCGAGCGCGACATGAGCGGGATGAAGCGTAGCCGACAGGACCAACCAGAGGGCAAAAAGCGCGATAGCAGCCAAAAATCTCATAACTCTATGCGCTCCCAGGTCGCGTCCGTGTTGTAGCGATGGAATGTAAACGCTTCCGGATCGACTGCGACCAGGTTCACCCAGCCGTTATGAAAGAACTGCTGAAGTATTTCGTGTTTGGCGATGATCCCTCCGATAATCGATGGCGCTGCTTCGATGATCGCCATCAGTCGCATCGGCTCATGAAAATGGATCTCGCCATTGTTGACCGTTTGCAGAGGCAATCCGGTCGCGAGGTCGCTCTGCGCGCCATACATCACGCCGACGCCCGCCACGATGTTATGAATGACCTTGCTCCCGCTGCCGTATTTCCACGGATCGGTCGCGGAAGTGTAGTACTGCATGTTTATCCACTCGCCGACGACGAGTGGTGCCGTCATGATTTTCTCCAGTATCGCACCCTCCGGATCGGTGCTGGCATCATAGGAGTGCAGAAAGCAACGGCCGCCAAGATTGGATCCTTTGGTCAACGCCCGGCGTGCGATGATGAACCCGACATTGCCGGACAGACCCCACTCGGGCCGTGTGTTGGCCCAGTCGTAACCTCGCGCCTCGACGTGCGCATGGGCCTGCTGCGGCGTCATGCCACGGGGCGTCCCCGGAATGCGGCCGCAACGCTCCAGTGCTTGTTGTTCGCCACCCTCGATCAATGCCTCGCGAAGCTTCTGCAAGTCTTCCTGAAAGCTGTCGGGAAGATCAACGAGATCATAGAAATCGACCCGGTCAGCCGTGGTGTTGTGCTTGGCGGGAAGAAACCAGGTGTCCTCGGGGATCGACAGGCCTCGCTTCGCGAGCTCAGCGCGTACGGCCGGATCGTTGCCCATCGCGGCAAACGTGCGCGCGTTGGGGTCTCCGTGACGCCCGCCGCAGGCACCACAGTCGAGCGCAGCGAAATAGGGGTTATTGTCCGTTGTGCTGCCATGACCACAGAGCACGATAAATCGAGCGAAGTTGTCAGTCAGGCCGATGGTACGGAGTCCGCCCTCCACGAAGTTCGCCTGCTGCTCGAGCGAAAAACCGCGGGGCAGCGCTATCGGCAGACCGCCAATCTGCGGCGGCTCGCTCTCGCCGACCTTGATCTCCGTCACGACCGGTCGCAGGAACCAGCCGCGCGTCGCGCGGACCAGCGCCTTGTACGGCCGCCGCACCAGCGTCTTGCCCAGCAACGCAGCGCTGAAGAACAACCCGAGCACATCAACGAGCAAAAAGGCTGCGACAGGATTGTGCTTCAGCTCGTGGAAAAGGTGCTCGCCGAAGCGTTTCCAGCGCGAACCGGAAGCGTATCGCTCCAGCGCCTGCTCCTGACCTGCGCGAGGCAGTTCGGCGAGCGCGTTCCCCGGTGTAAGAAGTACCGGACAAAGCGGGAAGGATTCGTCTGTATCGAAATTGCGGTGGTCCATCGGGATACCGAAAAAACCCGCGTATCCGAAGGTCTCGATTGCCCCGGTGTTTTCGAAGTGGCGACGAAACGGCTCCGAGCGGACGTCGATGCAGAACGCGGCCTGCGCCAGCGGACGCTCGTCGAGCGGTCGAACCGTTTTCCGGTCGGCTGCAATCTTCGACAGCAATTCATGGCGGTAGGAGTCTTCGTACGCTTCGAGCCAGACCGGGCTGTGCCGATCCGTTGGAAACGCGTCGAGCCAATCGAGCAATACGGATGCATGCTCGCCGGTCATCGCCTGAACTTCATCGTCCGCGAGCGCAAGAAACTGTGCGAGGTGAAAGACACGCCATGCGTTGTGGCAAACCGCGCGCTTGTTGGCACCGACGGTTGAACCGGCCACCATGCCCTCAGCTTCGAGTCGGTTTGCGATGGCCGGAAGGTTTCCCGATACATTCCATCTTCGGTGCGCTTCCACGGCGACGAATTCCGCTTCGTAGAACAGACGCACAGCGAGGTATTGCGCGACATCGATCGGATTCACTTTTTGAATCGGATCCTCGGGATTCAGACCGCGCCAGCGGATCAGGCCCGTCCAGCCGGGAAGCTGGCCGAGCACGCGCATCAAATAGTCAGGCCAGCGCGCCTCGGGAATCTGCAACGTCTCAAGAGAATTCCGGATGGCGCCCTCAGGGTCATCGGGGAGCGCGCGGATCTTTTCCGCGAACCCGTCGATGCCGAGAAGCCGGCCGCTCGCGTCGTGCTGGGCGAGCTCACGCCATGCAGCGTAGAAGCCGGACCGTCTTTCGGGCATACCCCATCCGGCCATACCTTCATCGACGAACGACGAAACCCATTTGATTGTCTGCCGATCGATCGATGCGACGATGGATGAGCCAGTGAGTTCGTCCAGCCAGTCGCTGAGCGCGCGGCGAAACGGCAGCTCGATCGTTGCGACGTCCGGGTTATCGTCTGCCGGGTCGGACGCACCGATGCGGGGATCGATGAGATCCAGCGACGAGAGTACGCGCTGCCAGAGCGCGCTGAGGTCGACTTCCGTCGACGCGCCCGTGCGCGGTTGCGACAAGGCTCCGGCACTCGTGAACTGCCAGTCGAACAACGCCGGCTCGAGCGGATCGATGCCATGCAGAAAATGCATTCGCTGCACTTCCGCTGCCGATATCTTGCGTGATCCGAGCGACAGCGATGCATCGTCCGTCGGACCGAGGCGTGCGATAGCGCGATCGACACTGCGCTCCGTGATTCGCCCGGCCTGATAGAGACTGCGGTATTCATCGACCGGCAAATAGCCTTCGGCACCGAACAAGTGCTTCGCCTGGCGCATTGCCTCGTCGAACGGCAGATGCTCGAGGCCCTGGATCGGATTGTGAGACACGTAACCTTTCATCGGCCAGAACTGCGAGACCGGCTCGACGGCCTCGTCGATCAGCTGACGAAGTGTGGTGCTCGTCGCGGCCATTCTCAGCCCTTTCTTTTCCGTCCCGACAACGGATGGCCGGACAGTTGCTGATGGCCGTCGAGTCCGGCAATCGAAAGCTGGCGATCACCCTCTTCGAACTCTCGCTTCAGCGCAGCGAGATTGGCCATGACGGTATGGTCGACAAATTTCGTGCCTGAAAGATCGACGACAACTTCCTTCGCGCTCTGCGCCTCGATCCGGCTCTTCAGAGCAATCCAGGTACTGAAGACGGCTGAATCGTCGACCTTGATCGTCGCCGAATCGCCTCCACCCGTACCGACCCTGATGCTCGGTTTGAACAGTGAACCAATCGGCGCTCCGTTGATGACATGGATTATCGCTTTGACGAGAATGCCGATCATGATTCCGATCAGCAGGTCGGTAGCGAGCACACCGAGAATAGTTGAAACAAAGACGATGAGCTGCTCGCGCCCGATCTTGTACATGTGCATGAACTCCTGCGGCGAAGCCAGCCGGAATCCCGTGAATACGAGCATGGCCGCAAGCGCTGCGAGCGGAATCTGGTTGATGAGCGCCGGAGCGAGCGCCACGAACAGCAGCAGGAATATGCCATGGAACATGTTCGCGAAACGCGTACGCGCGCCATTGTCGATATTCGCTTTACTTCGCACGATCTCGGAGATCATCGGCAAGCCACCGATGAAAGCTGCGACTGTGTTGCCGATACCGACTGCCAGCAGGTCCTTGTCGAGATTCGTTTTGCGCCGCCAGGGATCGATCTGATCGACAGCCTTGGCGCTCAGCAGCGACTCGAGGCTACCGATCAGCGAGAACATAATGATGTATTTGATGCCGACCGATGTCAGTACGCCGGAAAAATCCGGAAACGTCAGCGCGCTGAACATATTGCTCGGGACATTGACGAGATAGCGCGGCCCGACCGAACTCTCCTGCCCCGCGAACGCGATGGTGTGCTCCGTACCGATATCGAAGAAGATGCCGAGCGGTACTGCGATCAGCAATACCAGCATGGGCGCCGGGATGATCTTCAGCGTCGGATTCTTGATCAACGGAAAGCCGAACATGATGACGAGGCTGATGCCACCGATCAGCGCAATCACCGGGTTCATATCGATGAAATATTGAGGAAACGACGCGAGTCGTTCCAGCGGCGTTCCTTCGGCCTGTACACCGAGCGTGATCGGCACCTGCGTTGCGATCACGAGAACACCGATCGACGCGAGCAGGCCGTGCACGGCCGATGTCGGGAAAAACTCGCCGAGTATTCCCGAGCGAAACACTCCGAAAAGAATCTGGATAACGCCGGCAACCACGCCGACACCGAGCGCCAGGCGATAGGCCTGAAAGTCGGCGGTGGGATCAGCGCCGCCGGTGAAGCCGAACTCGGTCACGCAACCCAGCGCGATAACGATGAGCCCCGCGGCCGGGCCCTTGATGGTCAGCTCCGAGTTGCTGATGAAGGCGGAGAGGATACCGCCGACAATCGCTGTGAAGACGCCCGCGATCGCAGGGTACCCGCATGCGAGTGAAATCGCGAGACACAACGGCAGCGCAATCAGGAATACGAGGAAACCCGACAGCATGTCGGCTTTCCAGCTCTTCTTCAGGCCATCGAGCGTTCCCAAGGGAACGTCGGGTGTTTGTGTATTCATGTCACCCTTCTTATCTTTGTTTCTAGAAATCGAAAGCGGATCGGCGGCGAACGCCGTCGCTCCTTTATTTTGCAGGACCGAGACCGGCCGTAATCTTCAGCGCTCCCCATGGAGCAGATTCATCGTCTCACTCCCCCTTTCGGGTTGTTATTGTGTGCAACCGCCGCGGTCATCGCCAGACACGTCGTACGTCTTCTACGGCGCGACTGAGTTGCTCGGCATCTTCTGAGCGTGTATCCAAAAACTTTAATGCCTTGAGAAGCCAGCTTGCAAGCCCGCGATTGGTAAGAGAATACCGCACACTGCGCCCATCGCGTCGCTGTTTTACGAGCTTCGCGTGCCGCAGCACACTCAAATGCTGTGAAACCGTCGGCTGCGGCACTTCCAGGATTTCGACGAGCGAGTGTACGTCAAGCTCGCCGCTGTCGCCGTGAGCGAGCTCTTCGACGATGCGAATCCGAATTTCGTGGCCGAGCGCACGGAACGTCTCAGCAATTTCACGCGCTACCATTTTTCGTGCGGGCATTAATATATCCTAATACGATGTTGTATTATCGGCAACATGGAACGGGATGGCGGCGTCGGCTCGGACCGATCGTCCGCTGTCGCCATCGCGTCGGCCGGCGCGACAGCAGTTGCGCTTGACTGAATGATTCGAAAGGAGCCTTGTTGGTGCGAACGATTGGCGGGCTGACGCGCAGAGCGCTCATTGCCAGTATCGCGGTCACTGCCGCGTTGTTCGGAACGCTGGCACATGCGCAAGTCGACGAAGACAAGTTGGGCGCGTGGTACATGTACTTCTGGAGCATCCCGGCCGGTGACCGCAGCTACGGCTTCCAGGGTGACATCCAGCATCGCAACTGGGACAGCGGCGGGGATCTCGAACAGCTGCTGATTCGCGGCGGCGTAACCTGGACGCCCGAAGGCAGGCGAGAGTTGTACACGCTGGGCGCCGCACACATCACATCGGAGCCGTTCGGCCCCGGCGGCGAAGCAGTCTACGAAACCCGGCTGTACCAGGAAGCCCTGATTCCTCAGCGTCTCGGGCGCAAGATCCATCTCACGCATCGCTTTCGCTTCGAGCAACGCTGGGTTGATAACCAGGATACCCGCTTCAGGGCACGCTACTTTTTCGCGCTGAATTACCCGTTCAACCAGGACACACTGGGCCGCGGCGCTCACTATTTATCTTTCTATAACGAGGTGTTTCTGAACCTCAATCAGAACATCGGCGACGGTCGCCGCGTGAGCCACTTCGACCGTAATCGCTTCTATCTTGCGTACGGCTACAGTGTTCGCGACAACATGCGCATCCAGTTTGGTTGGATGCACCAGGAAACGGATGCCATCGGTAAGCAACAGCTACAGTTCAACCTGTTTCATACTTTCTGAACCGCCTGGCTGACCGCCACGTTACGCTGGCAAAAAAAACGGCCCGCACAGGGCGGGCCGTCATGGCCACAACTCAGGGGGCTGAGTTGCGTCCGGGGGGATCTAGAGCTCGAAATCCATACTGTAGGACAGGACGAACTTGGGTTCGCCGTTGTCGTTACCGCTGATGTCGAGACCGCCGGGATAGGGCCCGCCGGGATCGGGCACGGAGTCGAGATCCGTGTCCGAGATCGTGAACGTGAAATTATCGACGCTGAAGGAGATTCCGTAATCGATGTAGCTATCGGTAGCGAAGTTGAACCAGGTCATGAAGTCGCCGTCATGAGCCCCGAGATGCAGGCCGATCCCAAGTCCGCTAGCGGTCTCGAATTCATAGTCCAGCGAAAGATAGTAAGCCTCGCCGAAGCCGAAATCCGCGCGGGGTACTAAAAACGCGCTCTCGTATTCGACTTCGTTGGCCTCGGTTCCGCCGAGAATATAAGCCGTGGCGCTGAAGCCACCGTAACCGATGGAACCGTAGATCTCGTGGAAATCGATGTTGGCGAGATCGTCGTAGTTGTAGTACAGCCAGCCGACGTCGTAGGTGACGTCGTCACCGCCGGACCAGCCGAAGTAGACGTCGTGCTCGTAAGAATAGGGATCGCCGGGAGCATACTCGACGTTGGATACCCACGTTCCCGCGTAGAAGCCGTTGTCGCCGGCCCAGTCGAGACCACCCTGTACGGCCGCCGAGTTGATTGTCTGGGTCAGACCGCGCCAAAGATAGTTGTTGGTCACGCTGGCATTGGCGCTGATCTGAGCCATCGCAGTGCCGCTTCCCAACGACAGCACGGCTACCGCCGCCAAGATTCCTGAACTTTTCATCGTAATCATCCTTTTTCAACGAATGTCTATAGTTGTTATCGGCGTTGATTCACCGATCACTGCGCAGAGTAGAAGCACAAACCGTGCCAAATAGAAATTCTTCTTATTTAATAAAGGATTACGTGTGAACACGCGGAAACGACTTGATCGTTCAGCCCCCTCCTAGTGCACGGATGAGGGGCAACGCACCGATGTAGTGCATGCGGGCGCTACGGTTGCGGACCTATCGGCAGCGCGGCTTGCCGACTTCGGCGCGAGGACGCGCCGCGCGAATTCAGCCGCCGGCGATGGCGCCCACGACGAGAAACGGTTCGGCGCCCGAGGCTACCGGTTCGGCGAGTGGCGCGTTCGCCGGCTCATGGGTCACATCTTCGTTGCAGGCGAAAAACCTGACGAGCGGGCGGCGGCGCCTGGTCGCGTGGTCTCGAATCGTGCCGCGAAGCATCGGGTAACGAGCCTCGAGAGCATCCAGGACCGACTCCTGCGTGACCTCGCCCTCGACCAGGAGCACGATCTCTCCTTCGACACCCGCGAGCGTGTTCAGATGGTGCGGAAGTACGACGCGGATCATTCGATAGTCTGAACCTCGACCGACAGGACACTCGGCAGATCCCGGACGATCGGAGCCCAGCTGTCGCCGCCGTCAGCCGAGCCGTAGACCTGTCCGCCTGTCGTCCCGAAGTAGATACCGCAGGGGTCGAGCCTGTCGACGGACATCGCGTCGCGTAGCACATTCACGTAGCAGTCTTTCTGCGGCAGTCCGTCCGTGAGCGGTTCCCACTCGTTGCCTCCCGTGCGGCTTCGATATACGCGCAACTTGCCTTCCGGCGGAAAGTGCTCGGAATCGCTCTTGATCGGAACAACAAAGATTGTCTCCGGCTCGTGCGCATGCACGTCGATCGGAAAGCCGAAATCACTCGGCAGGTTGCCACTGACCTCTGTCCAGTTCTCGCCGGCATCGTCGCTGCGCATCACGTCCCAGTGCTTCTGCATGTACAAGGTATCGGGAGTCGCCGGATGCATCGCCAGCCGGTGTACGCAGTGCCCGGTTTCGGCTGTCGGATCCGGAATGTACTGCGAGTGCAGGCCATTGTTGATCGGCTTCCAGCTTGCTCCGCCGTCGTCCGTCCTGAACGCACCCGCGGCAGATATCGCAACGTACATGCGCTTCGTATCGTCCGGGTGTAAAAGGATGCTGTGCAGGCACATCCCGCCCGCTCCCGGCTGCCAAGCGGGCCCCGATGCATGGCCACGCAACCCGGCGATTTCATCCCAGGACTCGCCGCCGTCAGTGGTCTGGAACAGCGCCGCATCTTCAACCCCGGCATACGCCGTATCGGGGTCCGTCAGCGAAGGCTCGAGGTGCCAGACGCGCGCGAACTCCCAGGGATGCTGGGTGCCGTCGTACCACTGGTGCGTCGTCAGCGGCTTTCCCGTCTCGTCGGATGTGTCGTAGACGAATTTGTTGCTTTCGCCCTGCGGCATCGACGGCGTCCCGTCCGGATCCTGAGGACCGGATGCCGCCTGATCCATCGAACCCGGCTGTTCCCAGGTCCTGCCGCCATCGCTCGATCGCTGGATGACCTGGCCGAACCAGGCACTTGTCTGCGAAGCGTAAATCCGGTCGGGGTCCGCGGGCGAACCCTTCATGTGATAGATCTCCCACCCTGCGAAACAGGGCCCGGACACGTTCCAGTCCGAGCGCGCCCCGTCCGATGTGAGAATGAAAGCGCCTTTCTTGGTACCTACTAGAACCCTTATCGCGGTCATGATTTCTCCTCGTCCGAACGGTACGTCATCAGTTCCCTACGAACTTCGCGTAAATACTCCGGGCGACACTGGCTTCGGCCGTTCCGTGAACGATCGCACGCCCATCGGGAAACACACTTAATGAGTATGGTTTTCCGTTATCGGTGATTGCCGCGCGAAGCATATGGCGGCTCGAAACGACGTCTCCATGGCTCCGCAATTGTGCCGCAATCGCGCCGAGATCCAGATTCGGCGCGTCCTGCCGGTGCGTCAGCTGCACGGCGTCACGCCCGCACAACGTCGTAGCGCCCGACCCAAGCTCACCCTCCAGATAGTCGAATCGTCGCTGCTTGCAGCACGGGCAGTTGCCGTCTTCGTATGCGCGCGAGACTTTGAGCTGCGAGATCGTGTTGTTCCAGAGATCGATGTTCAGCATCGACCGCGAAACGTTCTCGTAATTGCGCGTCAATATTTTGATGGCTTCCGCAACCTCGAAGCTCGCTATGGTCGTGATGACCGGCGATAACACGCCCGCGGTGTCGCAGGTCGGCATACTGCCGGGAGGTGGCGCCTCCTCGAACAGGCAACGCAGACAGGGCGAAGCCAGATTTCCATGCGCTGCGGACTCCCAGGGCATGTCACCCCCGGCGGTGTGCGGCAAAACCGCGTAAGACGCGCCAACCGTGCCTACTGCGCCGCCGTAGACGTAAGGAACGCCGCGCGATACGGCAAAGTCGTTCGCCAGGTAGCGTGTTTCGAAATTGTCGAGGCCATCGATGAGAACGTCTGCACCTTCTGCATGTCGCTCGATATTGGTGTGATTCAGGTCGTCGACAATTGCTGTGACCCGAATGCTCGAATTGATCCTCGAGAGACGGCGACGCGCAGCCTCTGCTTTCGGAATCGCGTCGGCAACGTCTCGTTCGTCGAAAAGTAACTGCCGCTGCAGGTTGGTCAATTCGACGAAATCGCGGTCCACGATCTTGAGATGCCCGACACCAGCACGCGCGAGCAGATCCGCTGCCAGACTACCCAGGGCACCACAGCCGAGAATGACTGCGCAGGATTCGTCCAGCCGGCGCTGACCGGACTCCCCGATACCGGGAAGCAAAGTCTGACGATGATAGCGTGAGAGATCGTCGCTCATTCTTGTCACTCACGCACCGAATCGGAATCGATGCGCGAGAAATTAACGTATCGCTTCGCTGGTCGCCGGGATGGCGCCCATGGGCGCTTTATCGCTGTCGAGGTTGTCGTTCTTGCGCCCGAATACACGGCCTATGTACACGCCGGCGCCGGCCCAGACCGCCGCGATACCCGCACCGATCGCCGCCATGGCACCGATCCCGAGCCCTACTCCGTCGGTCAATGCAGCGAACGCAATACTGCTCGCAGCGTCGCCACCCCGATAGACCGCAACGTCGATGACCGGCTTGGACTTGAACCGGGTCTCGCGATCGACATGGGTAAACAGCATCTCCCGCGCGGGTCTGGTGACGCCATAATTACCCGCCTGGCGCGCAACCTGCAGCGCGAGCAGAACCGTCAGAATCGGTGCGAAAGCCAGAATCAGCAGGCCGGCGCAAATGAAAACGGGTACGAGTGCCAGCGTCGCCGGCATACCCAGCTTAGTGACAAGCCGACTGGTCGCGAACAGTGCAAGACCGAAAGTCAGAATATTGACCGTCGCAGCCAGGCCGGAAAGTATCGCTGTCCGTTCTTCGCGCGTGAACTCGCGCAGGAGGTTCGTTTGCTCGAAATAGACGAACGAACTGATCGTCGTATAAAGAAGTATGAATGCGCCGATCCCGAGCAGATAGGGATTCGTGAAGAACTCCTTGAATCCGGCGAACGGATTACCGCCAATCCTCGCGGCGCTGAGGTCGGCGTGAATATCCTCGTTGTGAAGGTCGACGACTTTCAGTCGCTGCAGATAAAAAATGATCGGCAGCGGAATCAACAGCATCACCGATGCGATCAGCATCAGGTTATTCACACCCACGTCGTTGACAATCTGGCTCGCAACGAGCGGGCCCGCCGCACCACCGGCCGTCGCTCCGGCCGCAATGAAGCCGAATACACGCCTGGATTGCTCTTTATTGAACAGATCCGACATGAAACTCCAGAAGACCGACAGATGCAGCAGTGCGAATACCGTTACCCAGAGATAAAACGCCTTGTCGACCAGGACCGCGTTCTCCACCAACGAAGTCCCGAAATAGAACGCGACGAACGATATGGCGAAGAATATATAGACCGCCGGCACCAGCATATTGAAGCGGATCCGCGAGCACATGAATCCGTAAAGCGCGACAACTGCGGTACTGATCACGAGCTGAATATTCCACAGCACACTGATCTCGGTATTCGTCCAGTCGCTGGCCATAGCGTCTCGGACCGGCCGCAAGATGTAGTACGCGGCCATCAGAATAAAGACAAAGGTAAAAGCGAATGCGACGGTGCGCGCTTCGCTCGGCTCGATCATCGTTGCAGACTTGAGGAAGCGCGGTGAACGAAGAATGAGAAGAATAAAACTCACTGCACAGGCCAGCCCAGCCAGCGAGGGCTCCGCAAAATTGAAGAGTTCGGTGAGCGCTTCGCCCCGAAACAGGCCTACGATCTTCGAAACGGCGTACACGCCGATAACGAGCCAACAGATTGTCTTGACCCAATCGAGTTTGTCTTCGCCGGCGGGTTCGTTTGTTGTCATGAGATCGTTTCCCACCCCTTGATCGCCTGGTCCTGCAATTCTACAGATCGCCGACCCCGCGAGCCACGGAAGCGGCCGAAGCCCGAATAGACGGGCGCTTCAGGCCTTCCGGGGTGGCTTTTTGGGCGCGCTTGCCACGGTCCGAGACTTTCCGGCAAACCGCTACGGTGCTACTTTGGCCCGCCAGGAATCACTGGATCCTCGCAGGAGAATGGATATGGCAGATCGGGAGTTCGGCTTCGCGACACGCACCGTGCACGCGGGCTGCCGTCCCGATCCCACGACCGGTGCGCGAGCGCTGCCAATTTATCAATCGACAAGCTTCGTATTCGAAGACGCCGAGGCGGCAGCCTCGTATTTCAACCTGCAGGAATATGGCAATACCTATTCGCGGATCGTCAACCCGACCGTCGCTGCTTTCGAGGAACGCGTCGCCAACCTCGACGGAGGTGTTGGTGCGGTCGCGTTCGCCAGCGGCCTGGCGGCGCAGTCGGCGGCATTCTTCACCCTGTTGCAGCCGGGCGATCACGTCGTCTCGTCATCCGCACTTTACGGCGGGACGATCACGCAGCTCAAGCACTTCCTCGGCAAGTTGTCCGTTGGCCTCGATTTCGTCGATCCCGACGATCCTGACGCATGGAAAGCGGCGTTGACCCCGGACACGAAATTGCTCTTCGCCGAAACGATCGGAAATCCCGGCGGCAACATACTCGACATCGAGAAAGTCGCGGCGATCGCGCGTCAACACGACACACCGCTCATGATCGATAACACTTTCGCAACGCCCTATCTCTGCAAGCCTCTCGATTGGGGCGCGGACATCGTTGTCTACTCGGCGACGAAGTTCCTGGGCGGACACGGCACCAGCCTGGGCGGTGTCGTTGTCGACAGCGGCGACTTCAACTGGTCGAACGGTCGGTTTCCGGTCGTTGCGGATCCGTCTCCCGCGTATCACGGACTTTCATTTCACGACACATTCGGATTTTACGGCTATCTGACGAAGCTTCGGGCAGAGACGCTGCGCGATCTGGGCGCTGCCCTCAGCCCGTTCAATGCGTTCTTGCTTGCACAAGGCATTGAAACGCTACCGCTCCGAATGCGGCAACATGTTGCGAACGCGAGAGCCGTCGCCGCCTTTCTCGAGTCCGACGATCGCGTCGGTCGCGTCAGTTATCCCGGGCTTGCCAGTAGCCCGTACCGCGAACTGGTCCGTAAATATCTGCCGGAAGGCCCAAGCTCGGTGTTCTGTTTTGATCTGCCGGGCGGCCGCGAGCATGGCGTGCGCTTTATCGAGGCGTTGACACTGTTTTCTCATCTCGCCAATGTTGGCGACGCCAAAAGCCTCGTGATCCATCCGGCGTCGACGACCCACAGGCAACTCGGCGACGCGGAGCTTTCGGCCGCGGGAATCGGGCCGGGAACAATACGACTATCCATCGGCCTCGAGGACGCGGACGATCTGATCTGGGATATCGAACGGGGTCTCGCCGCGCTCGAGGACACGAATTGAATATCGAGCGCTACCAGGATCCGAAGGTAATTCGCCAGACGCTGACGAGGCGGCGAGTCGCTATTGTCGGCCTCTCGGGCAATGAGCTACGCGCCAGCAATTTCGTTGGTCGCTACCTGCTGCGCAATGGCTATGACGTTACTCCCGTGAATCCGCGCGAAGAGTTCATACTCGGGAGAAAATCCTATGCGTCGCTGACTGACATACCGGACCCGATCGATACCGTCGACGTATTCAGACAGCCGAGCGCGGTTCCGGCAATCGCAAGCGAAGCTGTCGCTATCGGCGCGGGCTGCCTCTGGTTGCAGTACGGGGTCATCAGTTTCGAAGGCGCCGAAATTGCGGAGAAAGCGGGCCTCAATGTCGTCATGGATTGTTGCATGAAGGTCGAGCATGCGAGATACCTGGGCCGGATGCACTGGCTCGGCTTCAACACCGGCAGGATCAGTGCGGTGCGTGATAGCTGAGGTTCGACGCCGTCCGCCAGGCCGCATTTGTGATTTCGATCGGATAGTCACTATCATTGTCCGACTAAGCAATAACAACAACATGGGAGCTATAGAATGTCCGAGAGCACCTCCTCCGTTGACAACGGTGTCAACGTCGAAGCACTTCTTGGCGCGCGCGAGGCACTGAGCCAGGCGCCCGAAGCTGCGCAATTCAAATGGCGCGCGACCTGCGATTGGGTGAAAGGCACGCATAGCAAATCCTCCGTGACGAGCTTCTTCGGACTTGGCGAGGAACAGCAGCACAGGCGCGAATTCACTTTCGAAGCGGATCATCCCGAAGTCTTCGCTTCCGAAGACCTCGGCGCCACTCCGGTCGAAGTCGTACTGTGCGGGCTGGCCTCCTGCCTCATGGCTGGCGTGGCGGCCGTTGCTCAGCACCGCGGAATTCAGCTCAACTCCGTCAAAGCAACGCTCGAAGCCGGCATGGACATCCAGGGAATCCTCGGAATCGATGCCGACGTTCGCAACGGTTTCGATGGCATCAACGTGTCTTTCGAAGTTGACGGCGACGCATCTGCCGAAGATCTCGAAGCGCTGGTCGCTCAGTCGCAGAAACGTTCCGCGGTTTTCGACATCGTAACCAACCCGACGAATGTCAACGTCAGCGTGACCAAAACCGGGTGACCGGAAGCAGTGACGATCAGCCGGCCCGAAGTGTCGACGCCGTAGTTATCGGCGCCGGACATGCCGGTCTGGCGATCAGTCACTGCCTGCGAGAACAGGGCGTCGATCACGTCGTATTCGAACGCGGCGAGATCGCCAATTCCTGGCGAAACGAGCGCTGGGAATCTCTGACGCTACTGACGCCGAACTGGCAATGTCGCCTGCCGGGTTTCAGCTATTCCGGCGACGATCCCGATGGCTTCATGTCAATGTCGGAAGTCATCGACTTCATCGAGCGCTACGCCGGGAAAATTGACGCTCCCGTCCTTACCCGGACGGAAGTGACTTCTGTCCGTCGAAACGCGGATCAATACGAAATCGCGACCGCCACGGGTAACTGGCGCTCCCGCGCTGTCATCGTGGCGAGCGGCGCCTGCAACTTGCCGGTATTTCCTCCGGTCGCGTCGGCAAGCCCCGCGCTCGTGTCAACGCTGACACCTCATGACTATCGGAACCCGAGCCAGCTGGACGACGGCGGCGTGCTCGTGGTCGGTGCGTCGGCTACCGGGTTACAACTCGCTGACGAGATCCAGCAGTCAGGCAGAGCGGTGACGATTGCCGTCGGTGAACACGTCCGCCTGCCGCGGATCTATCGGGATCGCGACATTCAGTGGTGGATGCACGCAACCGGCATCCTCGACGAATCTCTCGACGAGATCGACGACATCGTCAGAGCGCGCAATATTCCGTCACCTCAACTCGTTGGCTCACGGGATCGGCAGATACTCGATCTCAACGCGATGTCCGACCTGGGCGTAAGACTCGTGGGCCGGCTCATGAACTTCAACGGCACGGTGGCACAGTTTTCCGGCTCGCTGAGAAATGTTTGCGCGCTGGCCGACCTGAAGATGGGCCGGCTACTGGACACGATCGATGAATGGGCGGCCAGGCAGCCGGAAGCAGAATCGTTTTCCCCTCCGGAACGTTTCGCAAGGACCCGCATTGACGACCATCCCTGCCTGACACTCGATCTCGATCGAGACGGTATCAGAACGATCCTCTGGGCTACCGGATATCGACCGGATTACCAGTGGCTGGACGTTCCGGTTCTCGATCGCAAGGGCAAGCTGCGGCATGACGGTGGCGTCGTATCCGATTCACCCGGGATGTACGTCCTGGGCCTGCCGTTTCTGCGTCGGCGAAAGTCGAGCTTTATTCACGGGACGGAGGACGACGCGCGATTCATCGCGAACCATCTGACCGGGTATCTCGCGAGGCAGTAGCACTCAGGCGCCGTGATCCTCGCTCGCGGGATCCGCGCCGGTGGCGCGAATCAGGGCTCGAGCGCTGCTGCCAACGTGCAGGTGATTGTAGATAAAGTTGGATAACGGCTTCTTCGAGTAGGTTTCCCAACGTATGAGCGAAAAACCCGTTTCGTGCAACAGGTACTCGAACGAGGCTCGACAAAACTCGTTGGCATGCCCGATAACGAGATCGTCGGGGTAGCGCGGACGACGCAGCCCGGTTTCGGCAAGAAATCGCTTCACCTTCTTCGAGATCGAATCGACGTTCGGTATCTCGATCAGCACGTGGCCGCGTGGAACAAGTAACGCGCGAAGCTTACGCATCGCGTGCAGGCAGTCCGGCAGATGCTCGAGTACGTGGCGCAGCGATACGAGATCGAAAGCCGTCGCGCTGATCTCATTCGGCTCGACTGCCAGAAAGTCAGCGACGACCACCTCTTCCCCGAGACTGCGGCGAACGAGTTCAGCCATATCTTCCGACAGCTCGAGGCCCTTTACGCGCCAGCCGGCACGTCTCGCGACATACATGAGCCGACCGCTGCCACATCCGATGTCGAGCATGTATCCGGGGCCGCTCAGATAGCGAGTCACGAACTCGAACGATTGATCTTTCTGGAGATTCCACGGATCGGTATCGTCGGTCGGATCCTTGTCGAGAACCGTGAACTGTTCCTGGCCCAATCCCGTCGCCAGATCATAGTTGACGAGTTTGCAGTTCTCGCAGCGGTAATAGCGAAATTGCCCGGCATTTCCCATCACGTGGCAGAGCCGGAGATCCGCTGCTCCGCAAAGCCGGCAAGGGAAGTTCGCGGAAGGCGCGCCCGGTCGCATGCGCGCACCATAGCATCTGCCTCGGGCAGGAGCAGCTTAGAATGGCCCTATGGAGCAGAAGCATCACCGCAAAATCAGAAGCTTCGTTCGCCGGCCCGGGCGAACGACGGAAGCGCAACGTAAGGCACTTACGCGGCTCGGCACGAAGTTCGGGATCGGATACGAAGATCGCCGCATAGATCTGGCGCCCGTTTTCGGCCGCGTCGCGAAGACGGTGCTGGATATCGGCTTCGGCAATGGCGAAGCGTTACTCACGTCGGCGGCGAACAACCCGGATACAGACTATCTCGGCGTAGAAATCCACGAACCAGGGATCGGAAGGCTGATGCTGATGCTCGAGCGCGCTGGTCTCGACAACGTTCGCATCATTCAGGCTGACGCCGTCGATGTCGTCACCAACATGCTGGGCGACGGCTCCCTCGACGCAATCAATCTGTTTTTTCCGGACCCGTGGCCGAAGAAACGGCATCATAAACGCCGCCTCGTTCAGCCCGGTCTATCGATGGAATTTGCGCGAATACTCAAACCGCGGGGGCGCCTGCACATCGCGACCGACTGGGAAAACTATGCGGAGCACATAAGTGGCGTCATCGAAGCGACACGAGAGTTCGATCGCGTCACTTCTGAGCAGCTTGGCGAGGAGCCGGCAGCGCTACGCCCGCCGACGAAATTCGAGCGCCGTGGGAAACTTCTCGGCCATGGCGTCTG
The DNA here is from genome assembly GCA_024638465.1 of Rhodospirillaceae bacterium. Classification (GTDB taxonomy): domain Bacteria; phylum Pseudomonadota; class Gammaproteobacteria; order Steroidobacterales; family Rariloculaceae; genus SMWC01. The sequence goes on from JAHEKF010000008.1 coordinate 63,250, forward strand.
GGATTTCGTTTACGAACGCCGCTGAGGAAAACTGTCAGCGGCTGCGAGCTCCCAGCAATGCGTCGAGTTCGGCCGCGCTTGCAAATAACTCACCGTTTCGCTCCGTCAACGACAATCGAGTCAGTCGCGCGCCCGGACATGGTCCGAGGACGCATACCCCATCCGCAATTGTGAAGCGTGCTCCATGCGACTGGCAGAGGATCAGGTCGCCCTCGCTGGTCAGAAACCTGTCCGGTTGCCAGTTGAGCTCGTGACCCGCGTGCGGACAGCGATTCACGTAAGCGAACGCGCTGTTGCCCTGCCGAACCACGAAGAACTCGAGAGGCCAGTCGCCATCGCCCCAACTGAAAGCCCGTGCCCCTGGATCAGAGAGTTCCGACAAGCGACACAGGCCTGTTAGCTCATCGGACACGGTCAGGTCACGATCGGAGTGTCGTCGCTGTCGTGAATCCAGGACTTGAACGACAGCAGCAGGAGCATGCCGGGAATGGCCACGAACGCACACATCGTGAAAAACGGCAGCCAGCCCATGACTCCCGCCATCCAGCCGGTCGGTGCCGTAAGCACGACGCGCGGCAGCGTCGCGAGCGCAGAAAGCATTGCGAATTGAGTGGCCGTGAAACGCTTGTCCGTGAGATAGGCCATGAACGCCAACAACGCCGAGATTCCCATTCCCTGAGTCAGGTTCTCGAACGCAACTACCGCCGCGAGCCACCAGAGATCGTCACCCATCACCGACAGTACGGCGAAGCCCAATGTCGAGATGCCCTGGAGGATGCCGGCGATAAACAATGCCCGATACAGCCCGGCCTTCAGATTCAGGACACCGCCGACGAAAACGCCGAACAGGAGCGGCGCAAGGCCGAAGAACTTCGCTACCGTGCCGATCTCCGTGTTCGTAAAACCGATGTCGAGGTAGAAGGGTATTGTCATGTGACTCGCAAGATTGTCGCCGAGTTTATAGAGCAGAATAAATGCGAGTACGAGTAAAGCGCTCCAGGACACGCCACGACGATTGAAGAACTCGGTAAACGGACCGATGAAGGCTGTGGTCAGACTCGCAGGCGGTTCTTTCACATCCGCCGGCTCAGGAGCGAAGACCGTTACCAGGACCATCGATAGCATCAATGTCGCCATGAACATGTAGACGCCCGCGAAACCGACAACATCGGCGAGAATCAACCCGCCCGCCGACGCGACGAGCATTCCGCTGCGATACCCGTAGGTATACATTGACGCGCCAAGACCCTGCTCGCTGTCTGCCAAAGTTTCGCGACGATAGGCGTCGATAACCACGTCCTGGGTCGCCGAAAAGAAAGCGACGACGCAAGCTGCGGCTGCGACGTTCCAGATACTCTCGAGCGGATCCTGCAGCCCGAGAAGCGCAATCGAAGCGGCAAGGCAGCACTGGCTTACCATGAGCCAGCTCCTGCGCCTCCCGAGTTTCAGCGGGTCGTAGCGATCGATCAGCGGAGCCCACAGAAATTTCAGGTTGTAAGGTAAGGCCACCAGCCCGAGAAAGCCGATCGTCGCAAGATCCACCTCTTCGGCCGTCAGCCATGCCTGCAGTACGGTCAGCGTCAGCAGTAACGGTACACCGCCGGCAAAGCCCATGAGCCCCGCGAGCCAGAATCTCCCGCTGACAAAGACGCCCCAGTCGGCGATCTCGCGACTAGATGCCATAGTCGATCGTCAATGGCGCATGATCCGAGAAAACTTTCCTGGTATAGATCGCGACCTTCTCGATCCTGTCCTCGAGTTCCGGCGTCACGAGGTGATAATCGATCCTCCAGCCGACATTCTTTGCTCGCGCCTGGCCGCGCGCTGACCACCAGGTGTACTGATCGGGCTTCTGATTGAGTACGCGGAAAGCGTCGATGTATTCGCCCGTCGTGAGAACGCGTTCCATCCATTCACGTTCCTCCGGCAGAAAGCCCGAGTTCTTCTTATTGCCACGCCAGTTCTTGAGATCGATCTCCTTATGCGCGATATTGAAGTCGCCGCACAATATATAAGGTATAGGTTTTCTCCTGAGTTCCGCCAGATGATCCTCGAACAGTTCGAGGAAGCGAAATTTCGAAGCCTGGCGGTGCTCGCCCGCCGATCCGGACGGCAGATAAATACTGACCACGGCAACATCGTCGAAAATCGCTTCGAGATACCGGCCTTCGGCATCGAACTCCTCGGCGCCGAGCCCGACGACGACTTCATTCGGTTCCACGCGCGAGTACAGCGCCACACCGCTGTAGCCAGGCTTTACCGCTTCGTGGACGAAACGGTGATAGCCGCGGCGTTCGAACGGCGAACCCTGGATCTGTTCCTGTTTCGCTTTGAGTTCCTGAACGCAGAGCACGTCGGTCTTCTGCCGGGCGAACCAGTCGAAGAAGCCTTTCTTCGCGGCCGCACGAATTCCGTTGGCGTTGAAACTCATCACTCTCAAAGGTGTCGGCTCCTCATCTAGGGGAAATACCTGCACAAGGCGTGGGGCAATAACCTAGCAGATCCCCAATCGTCGGGAAGCGCTGTATCATAGAGTAAGGTCAGTCCCTGGTCTTCATGGAAGCGTATAAAACACAGTTCCTGGAATTAGCGCTCGAGCTCGGTGTGCTTCGCTTCGGCGAATTCGAACTTAAGTCCGGCCGAATCAGCCCCTATTTCTTCAACGCGGGACTCTTCAACACCGGGTATGCCGCGGCGAAGCTGGGCCGCTGTTACGCATCGGCAATCGTGGAACTCGACATCGAGTTCGACATGTTGTTCGGCCCGGCCTACAAGGGAATCGGGCTCGTCAATCTGACTGCCGCGGCTCTGGCGGAGCATCACGATGTCGACGTGCCTTTCGCATTCAATCGCAAGGAAGCGAAAGACCACGGCGAAGGCGGCGCCTGCGTCGGTGCGCCTGTAACCGGTCGCGTTCTGATACTCGATGACGTGATTACTGCCGGCACTGCGGTCAGAGAGGTCATCGAACTCATCGTCAATGCCGGCGCCGAGCCGGCTGGCGTTCTCGTCGCGCTCGACCGGGAGGAAATCGGCGGGCGCGGCCGAGTCTCCGCCGTGCGCGAGCTCGAGGCGAGCCTGGGCGTTCCCGTACGCTGTATCGTGTCATTGACCGACCTCGTCGACCACCTCGAGGATGACGCAGAATTCTCGGAGTTTCTGCCGAGTGTGCGCGCTTACCGGAATCGCTATGGCGTCGCGATCGAGGATGCCCGTTAGCAGCTCGTTTTCGCGACGAAATTCGAGAAACGCGGCATGGTTAACCCCCTGGAACGGGTTTAATCTGCTATACCTGAGCTACGCAAAGCACGGTATTTCTTGACATAATGCGATCATGAGCATTTGGCCAACAAGTCTGGCGCTCGCTGCCCTGTCCTTGGGGTTGTCGCAGGCGTCCGCCCAGAGCCTCTACCGATGGGTAGACGAGAACGGGCAGGTGCATTACGGCGATCACATTCCGCCGGCGTACGCCACTCGGGATCACGAAGTGCTCAACGACCACGGGGTGTCGTTGCGAACGATCGACGGCGCGGCAACGGACGAAGAGCTTGCCGAGCGGGATCGGGTCGCGGCTGAACAGGAAGCAACACGTCTCGCAGAAATCAGACAGGCCAACCGCGACCGCGTACTTCTCGACACCTATCTCTCGGTGGACGAAATTATCCGACTGCGTGACCAGCGTCTCGACCTGCTCGAGGCGCAGATCTCCGTCACCGAAACCTACCTTGCGAATCTCAACGATCGGCTTCTGGAACTGCGTCAGAGTGCGAATCGATTCAAGCCGTATAGCGTCGACCCCGACGCGTCCGAAATTCCGGAAAATCTGGCTCTGGACATGGCGCAGACCGCAGACTCGATCACGCTCTACGAGCAAACGCTGGTACGCACTCGTACGCAGGCTCAGACATTGAGCGAAGCTTTCGCCCGGGACATCGAGCGATTCGAGGAATTAACGGGGTCCTGAGGAAATCGGAGATCTGACTATACGGTTCCCGTATGGCCGAAACCACCCGCGCCGCGGTCGGTCGCTTCAAAAGATTCCACAAGCTCGAAACTAACCTGCTCGACGGGGACGATAACCAGCTGGGCGACGCGCTCGCCGGGATTGATTTCGAAACTGGTCGATCCCCGGTTCCAGCAAGATATCAATAACTCGCCCTGGTAGTCGGAATCGATGAGTCCTACGAGATTGCCAAGCACGATCCCATGCTTATGCCCAAGACCCGAACGCGGCAAAATCATTGCGGCGAGGCCCGGGTCGTCAAGATAGATCGCCAATCCCGTATGCAATAGTTCGCAGTCTCCGGGCTCGAGCGTCAATGGTTCATCCAGGCAGACGCGAAGATCGACTCCGGCCGAACCGGCGGTGCCGGCTTCCGGCAATGGGATATCGCGACCAACGCGCGGGTCGAGAATCTTGAGCTGAACGCTCGTAGGCCGGGTTCCGCTCATCGTGCCGGCGATCAACCGGCCTGCGACGAGGAATTACCGGAGACGGTCGTCTCGCGATAGCGCTGCGCGATGAGCTCGATCAGGCGTCGCGCCAGGACACCTTTTGTCGTTTGCTCGAGCTGCGCTTCACCGCCACGCCAAAGTACGTTCAGCGAGTTGGTTTCCTGATCAAATCCGCAATCGGGACCGACCTTGTTCGCCGCTATCATATCGAGACCCTTGCTCTCCAGCTTCTGCCGCGCATGCTCGATCACGTCGTTGGTCTCAGCGGCGAAGCCGACGGTGAACGGACCACCGTCGAGCGTAGCGACACTCGCGAGCGTATCCTGCGATTTGGTGAGCTCGAGATTAATGTCCTTGCTCGAGCGCTTGATCTTGCTCTCCGAGGGGCTCTGCGGGCGATAATCCGAAACGGCGGCACAGGCGATGAACAGGTCGGTTTCACCGATCAACCCGTGAACGGCATCGTACATCTGCTGTGCGGTTTCGACGTCTACGCGGTCCACGCCGGCGGGCGTTTGCAGCGCGACGGGGCCGGTAACGAGAACGACATCCGCACCGGCTTGCTGAGCTGCCGCGGCGAGTGCGAACCCCATTTTCCCGGAGCTTCGATTGGTGATATAGCGAACGGGATCGATCGGCTCCCGGGTAGGACCCGCAGTAATTACGGTTCGTAGTCCGCGCAGCGACTCGGACGCGAGCACGGCTGGCTCCTCGAAAACTGCCCGAACGATGTCGGCGGGTTCCAGCATTCGCCCCGGCCCCGTTTCACCACAGGCCTGATCGCCAACGCCGGGACCGATAACTCGGATCCCGCGCTGCTCGAGCAGTTGTCGATTCGCCTGTACGGCCGTGTTTCCCCACATCGAGTGGTTCATCGCGGGCGCCAGAATGACAGGAGCTTCGGTCACGAGACAGAGGGTAGTCAGCAGATCGCCCGCCAGGCCGTTCGCGAGAGAGCCCATGCAATGCGCGGTCGCAGGCGCTATCAGGACGAGGTCGGCCCAGCGCGCAAGCTCGATGTGACCCATCGCTGCCTCTGCTTCCGCGTCCCAGAGATCGCCACGCACGCGGTGAGCCGAAACGGCCTGGAACGTCGCGGCCGAAACAAATTGCCGAGCACTCCCGGTCATCACGACCTGCACGTCCGCGCCACGCTCCCGGAGCAGGCGCACGAGTTCGGGACTCTTGTAGGCCGCGATACCGCCGGTTACTCCGAGCAGAATTCGCGGTCCGCGATGCTGGTTCGATTCAGTCATATCTGTTCCTGAATGTCGGTCCAGCTTAGCCGCACCCCGAGGCCATTTCCACCTGCCAGAGCGCTCTTTCTGCGCGACCGCGGGACAAAATGGGCTCTGGCCGCAGCCCTCGCGGGGTCTAGAATTTCCACGATATCCGCGACAACGGACGGACGATGTGAGGCTCGACAACTGGCCCCGAACAGAGCGACCGCAGCAGAAGCTCTACGACCGCGGAGCGGCGAGCCTCTCGGACGGCGAGTTGCTGGCAGTTGTACTGCGTGCCGGCCCCGCACATGGGAACTCCGTGACTATGGCCCATGAGCTGCTGAAGCTGGCGGGGGGATTAACCGGAATTTCACGCGCGAGCAGCTTCGATCTCGCCGGAATACGCGGCCTCGGCCCGTCACGAATCGCAGCCGTGCTGGCGTCCCTCGAACTCGGGCGCCGTTATCTCGAGGCACCAGGCGAGGTCCGCAGTTCCCTGAAGGACCCCGGTGACGCGGCTCGATTTTTCAAAGCCCGGCTGGCGGATCTGCCTTACGAAGTCTTCGGTGGCCTGTTCCTCGATGCGCGCCATCGCCTGATTCGATACGAGGAGCTGTTCCGTGGCACGGTCGACGGCGCAGCGGTCTACCCGCGCGAGGTACTGAAGCGCGCACTGGATCTCAACTCGAGTGCGCTCATCATTGGCCACAACCATCCCTCGGGCGTCGCCGAGCCCAGCGAGGCGGATCGCGGCATCACGCAACGGCTTTCCCGAGCGCTTGCACTCGTCGATATTCGCCTTCTGGATCATGTAGTTGTGAGCCGCGACGGCCACGTCTCCCTGGCCGAGCGGGGCTGGATCTGACGCGCTTC
>JAHEKF010000048.1 GCA_024638465.1 Rhodospirillaceae bacterium
ACTCGATCCGGGTAGTGCCGGGTCAATACGTCGGGCGCGGCGAATATGTTGCCGATTCAGGTAACACCGGTTTCAGCACAGGCCCGCATCTGCATTTCGCGGTGCAACGAAACGCCGACGGTTCGCTGGTCTCGATACCGGTTGAATTCGCGGGGGCGGGGGGTACTGCCGTAACGCTGCGCAGCGGGGATCGTCCGACAGCCTATTGAATGTCTGACCGTCCAACTAACGCTGTCGATGCGCTCGAGATCGTTTCCGGTGGCCAGACCGGCGTCGACCAGGGCGCTCTCGCTGCAGCGCTCGATGCGCAAAATCGCTGTGGCGGCTGGTGTCCGGCGGGCCGGCGCAGCGAGGACGGACCGATCCCGGCACGATTTCCCGTAGTCGAGCTCGAAGGAGCGGGCTATAAACAGCGCACGCTGCAAAACGTCATCGATTCCGATGGCACGGCGATCATCTACTTCGACAGGCTCGCGGGCGGTACGGCGTTGACTGTCGATTACTGCGAACAGGAGCAGAAACCGTATCTGCTGATCGATACCGCGTCGCTGGAAGTCGACCGTGCAGCCGCCGACCTGCGGGACTTCGTGCGCAGGCACGACATTCGAGTACTCAATGTTGCGGGACCGCGGCGGAGCAAATGGGCGCAGGCCTACAGCGAGGCGTACGCTCTTATCTCGGCGATGCTTCGCGGATGAGCATCATCCGGGTGGCGAGCTGCCCAGTTCCGTGGTCAGTGCTTCCAGACTGGTGATGGGCGCGCTGCAGGCCGTTCCCCGGCAAACATAAGCGACAGGTTCGCCGCGAGCGGTTCGCGCGGCGAGCGTTTCAGGAAGATCTTCGGCGTCTCGAGGTATCGCAAAACTGACGCGAAGCGGATTGAAGCCGGCGTTGACGTAGCGGTGCCATTCCACGAGTTCGCCTTCGTCGCCGCGCATGACGATGGTTTCGGGTTCGTCGAGGATGGAATGCAACGCGGTTAGCAGTGAACCATGCGCGTGGGGATGCTCTTTTAGCGCCGGCCATGCGGCTTGCAGCACGCGGATAGCGGCGTCGATGTAACGCGGCTCCCCGAGAAGATGTCCGAGTCGGAGCAGGACTTGCGCCGCAATGCCGTTGCCGGATGGCGTCGCCTCATCAGAAAACGGTTTCGGCCGGTGGATGAGTTTTTCGTGGTCGTCCGCAGTGAAAAAGAAACCGCCATTCGGATCTGCGAAATGTTCGAGCATTACGTCAGCGAGCTCGCAGGCGAACGTCAGATTCTCGGAGTTCCAACGACAGCGCAACAGATCAATGAGACCGTCCGCAATAAATGCATAGTCGTCGAGGTAGGCGGGGAATCGCGCTCGTCCGTCTTTATAACTTGCCAGAAGGCGACCGTCCTTCCACATCCTTTGTTTTACGAATCGCGCGGCCGCCTCGGCGGATTCGGCCAGATCCTGTCTCTCGAGAACGCGGGCGGCGGTGGCCATCGCCTTGATCATTAATCCGTTCCACGATGCGAGCACCTTCTCGTCGCGCCCCGGCCAGACTCGCGCATCGCGCGTCGCCAGCAGTTTGGCGCGTGCCGACTCGAGCGCCGCGGCCGCTGCGGCCGGCGCGAGCGAGCTGTCGAGGTCGTCGATCGGTACCGCGGCGTACGCGTGCCAGGCTTGACCTTCGAAATTGGCCTCGAGCCCGAGGCCGTAATGCTGCCGTGCCACCACGCTCTCTTCAGGGGTAAGAACTTCATCCATCTGTTGCGGTGTCCAGAGATAGAAGAGTCCCTCGTGCCCCTCGGAATCCGCATCGAGCGTGGAGTAATAGCCGCCTTCCGGATCCTGCATGTCACGGATGACCCAATCGGCCGTCTCGGCGGCGATCCGGGCGAAGTAGGGCTCGCCTGTTCCGGCATGCGCTTCGCTATAGATGGCGAGCAGCGCCGCATTGTCGTAGAGCATTTTCTCGAAATGCGGAATCGCCCAGCGACGATCGACCGAGTAGCGGAAAAAGCCGCCGCCGATCTGGTCATAAAGACCGCCATTCGCCATTCGGGTCAACGTAAACGTTGCCATGTACAGAGCCTGCAGGTCCGGCGCTGCGGATTCAGCGGTTGCGCGCCACGCTGACAGCAGAGTCTCGATATGCGTCGGGTGCGGAAATTTCGGCGCGGCGCCGAAGCCACCAAACTCTGAATCGAACGATTCTTCCAGCTGTTGCCGCGCGAGCTTCAGGGGTGCATCGTTCAGTGTCGTGTCGGCGCTCGCACGTGAGGTCGGATCGAGGCTTGCGAGTGCCTGCGAAATCGCATCGCCCTGAGTCTCGATGTCGTCACTGTGCTCGCGTGCGAATTCGTCCACGCGGCGCAACAGTTCCTTGAACTGTTCGCGGGGAAAGTAGGTACCGGCGAAGATTGGCGTATGCCTATCAGCGTCGAGAAACACGGTCAACGGCCATCCCCCGGGACGGCGTGCGATCAGGTAGTGTGCGCTTTGATAAATCTTGTCGAGGTCGGGGCGTTCCTCCCGGTCGACCTTTATATTCACGAACAGCTCGTTCATCAGTTCGGCTGTCGCATCGTCTTCGAAGCATTCATGTGCCATGACATGGCACCAGTGACATGCGGAATAGCCGATCGACAGCAGGATCGGCTTCTGGCTGCGGCGAGCCAGCTGCAGCGACTCGTCGCTCCAGGGATGCCAGTCGACCGGATTATCGGCATGCTGGAGCAGATACGGGCTGGTTTCTTGCGCGAGCCGGTTCGACATCGTTCGACTATAGCAGCACCCGCTGCTAGCCCCCGCTACGGTCGCCAATTACACTACCGCCTTCGTGTTCACCTACCCTGAAATAGACCCCATCGCATTCGGCTTCGGTCCCGTGCAAGTTCGCTGGTACGGGCTCATGTACCTTGGCGGCTTTTTTCTTGGCTGGCTGGGTGCTCGCAGTCGTGCCGGAAAGCCGACCAGCCCGATGTCTCCCGCACTCGTCGACGACCTGGTTTTCTACGTTGCGGTAGGCGTCATCGCCGGGGGGCGAGTTGGCTACATGTTGTTCTATAGCTTCGGCGAGCTCATCGCTAATCCGCTGAGCCTGCTTCGCGTATGGGAAGGCGGCATGTCATTTCACGGTGGCCTGATCGGCGTTCTGGTTGCGATGGGGCTCTTCGCCAGGAAGATAGACCAGCCTTATTTTGCCGTCACCGATTTCATCGCGACCTGGGTTACGCCCGGTTTGGGCCTGGGCCGGATCGGCAACTTCATCAACGGTGAGTTGTGGGGCGCCGAGACCAGCCCGGATGCTTTCTGGGCGGTGATCGTGAACGGGGTACCGCGGCATGCAACCCAGCTATACGAGGCGGCGCTCGAGGGACTCCTGTTGTTCGCGATTCTCTGGGGATTCTCGTTAAAAGCTCGGCCGATACGCGCCGTATCGGGTTTGTTTCTCATCTTCTATGGAATCTTTCGCGTCACGATCGAATTCGTCAGACTGCCGGACGTTCATTTAAACGAAGCGGCGGATGGCTATCTCGCGTTCGGCTGGTTGACGATGGGGCAGGTCCTGTCCATGCCGATGATCATAGCGGGAGCGGTATTGTTCTGGCTGGCCTACCGCGACAATGTCTTTGTGGAGAAGCGCACTGAATGAAACAGTATCTGGATCTGCTTGCGGAAATTCGTGCCAATGGGGTACGCAAGGACGACCGCACCGGTACGGGCACTCTCAGCGTGTTTGGCCATCAGCTGCGCTGCGATCTCGACGCCGGTTTTCCGTTGCTGACGACGAAGAAACTCCATCTGCGTTCGATCATCCACGAGCTGCTGTGGTTTTTGAACGGCGATACCAATGTCGCCTATCTGAACGAGAACAACGTGACGATCTGGGACGAGTGGGCTGACGAGCACGGCGATCTCGGGCCGATCTACGGCGCGCAGTGGCGCTCCTGGCCGACGGCGGATGGCGGCCGCATCGATCAGATCGAACGCGCCCTGGATCTCATCAGGAACGATCCGAACTCACGCCGAATCATCGTCAGCGCCTGGAACGTCGCCGAGCTCGACAAGATGGCGTTATCGCCCTGTCACACCATGTTCCAGTTCTATGTTGCGGACGGGCGGCTTTCCTGTCAGCTCTATCAGCGCAGCGCCGATGTATTTCTCGGCGTGCCGTTCAACATCGCGTCGTACGCGCTGCTGCTGATCATGATGGCGCAGCAAACCGGGCTGCGCCCGGGTGAGTTTGTCTGGACGGGTGGAGACTGCCATCTCTACCTCAACCACCTCGAACAGGCCGAGGAGCAATTGGCGCGGGAGCCGCTGCCGCTGCCCAGGCTCGCGATCAAACGCAAACCGGGATCGCTATACGAATACCGATTCGAAGATTTCGAGCTGATCGACTATCGCGCGCACTCGCACATCCGCGCGCCGGTCGCGGTCTAGCCGTCGCGTCGAGCCCCGGACACACCGTCGCAGTCGACCGCAACGGGTTCGCCCGATGGATCGATCGGCAGCGCGGTCAGCGCGCCTCCCCAGACACAACCGCTATCGAGCGCGGTGACGTCGGAGCGCCGCAACAGGCCGAGCGACGCCCAGTGCCCGAAAACGATATGCGTATCGCGGGCCTTCCGGCCGCGGTGGTCGAACCAGGGAAGCAAATGACCGGGTTGCGAACCGGGTGGACCGGCGAATTGAAAGTCAAGACAGCCGTTCTCGTCGCAATAGCGCATGCGCGTTAACGCATTGATAATGTAACGGGCGCGTTCCGGGCCTTCGATCTCATCCGACCACGAGCGAGGCTCGTCGCCGTACATTTCCCCGAGAGCGGCAACCCAGCCTGGCCCGCGCAGACTGGCTTCGATCTCTGCGGCACGATCCAGCGCATCGCTGACGGACCAGGCGGGAGGTATGCCCGCATGCACCAGAACGCGACCACGCTGCAGATCGTGGTGCAGCAGCGAGCGATCGCGGAGCCAATCGATGATATTCGCGGCGTCTGGCGCGGCCAGGACCGCCTGAAACGTATCGCCCGGCACCGGCGGTCGCGCACCGGCGGCAGTCGCGAGAAGATGCAGATCGTGATTGCCGAGAACGACGGTGGCGCTGTCGCCCAGATTGATGACCCTGCGGAGGACGTCCAGAGAATCCGGTCCGCGATTAATGAGGTCGCCGACGAGCCACAGTTCGTCCGCACTGGTATCGAACGCAATGGCATCGAGCAGTTTCCCGAACTCCCCACTGCATCCCTGAATGTCGCCGATCGCATAAAGCGTCACGAATGCTGCCCCGGGCGCAAGACGGTGAGATTCTAGTCCGGATTCCGCGCCGAACCCAGATCCGCGAGCGTCGCGAACTGTTCCGGGCCGAGCGTTTCCGGCCTTGCTCCCGGGTCGATGCCAGCCGCCTCGATCTGCGCGCGACTCAACCGTCCTTTGAGCGAGCGTGCCAGCGTCTTTCTGCGCATCGAGAACGTCAACCCGACGAGATCCGCGTAGGCTTCGACATCCGTTACCGGAAACCGCGGCTCGGCGGTCGGACGCAGACGGATTACCGTCGAGCGAACGCGTGGCGGTGGCGTGAATGCGCCTGGACCGACGTCGAAGCAGGCTTCTGCTTCTGCCCATAACGACAGCATGACGGTCAGGCGGCCATAGTCCTTGTTGCCGGGCGGCGAAACGATTCGCCGGGCGACTTCCTTCTGCAGCATGAGATGCATGTCGTCGATCGATGCGCGATGTTCGAGCAGGTGGAACAGCAGCGGTGTCGAGATGTTGTACGGCAGATTGCCGACGACACGCAGCGAAGCTTTGCGGTCTGCAAGCGATGAAAAATCGAACTTCAGTGCATCCGCTCGATGGATTACGAGGTTACCGACGTTCTTGCCGATGGCGGCGAGGTGATCGGCCATTCGTTCGTCGACTTCGACAACATGCAGGGTTTCGAGTTTTTCGAGCAGCGGGATGGTCAATGCACCGCGTCCGCCGCCGATCTCGACCATCGTATCGTCCGGCTCCGGCGCGATCGCATCGATGAGTTTGCCGATAACGGACGGGTCGTGCAGAAAGTGCTGGCCGAGTCGCTTGCGGGCGCGCAGCTCCGTCACGTTTTGCGTCCTGTCGCCATCTCGATCGCGACCCGAATTGCGGCGCGCAGGCTGTCGACCTTTGCGTCGCCTGTCGCAGCGAGGCTCAACGCCGTGCCGTGATCGACAGACGTACGGACGATCGGCAGGCCGAGAGTAATGTTCACGACCTCGCCGAAAGCCAGCGCCTTGATCGCGGGCAACCCCTGATCGTGAAACATCGCAAGGACGACGTCGCAGGCCTCGAGCGCGGCTGGAGTGAATGCGGTGTCTGCCGGCAGCGGCCCTGTGACCTCGATCCCGCGACCGCGAGCGGCAGCCAGTGCCGGCTCGATGATGGTCATCTCTTCGCTGCCGAGAACGCCTTGCTCGCCTGCGTGCGGATTGAGTCCCAGTACCGCGATTCGCGGTGACGCTATCCGGAAATGTGCTTTCAGGTCGCGGTCGATGATCGCCAGCACGTTCTCGATGAGCGCGCTGCTCAGCGCGCCGGCGACTTCGGTCAGCGGCAGATGCGTGGTTGCGAGGGCCACGCGCAGATCTCCGGCCGCAAGCATCATGACCGGCAGTCCGCCGCCCGTCACATCTGCCAGAAACTCGGTGTGCCCGGTAAACCGCACGCCTGCCTCGTTGATCACGCTCTTCTGTACAGGCGCGGTGACGAGTGCCGAGTTGCTCGAGCCGCGGCAGAGCAGCGCGCCCGTGCGCAATATCTCGAGGACGTATTCGGCGTTTGCCGGGTCCAGCTTTCCAGGCTCGACTTCCGCGCTTGCCGGTACGTCGACAAGCTGCATGATACCGGCGACATGTGGTTCGACGTCTGTCGCGTCTGCGAGCACCCGGACGGAGATTTTGGCGCCCGTCGATTCTGCGCGTCGCTCGAGGGTCGTTGCGTCGCCCAGAACCAGTACGCGTGCGGCGATGGGCTCTGCGGCGATGGCGGCGCAGATGTCGGGACCGATCCCGGCAGGCTCGCCCGAGCTCAGTACGATGGTTGGGTCTGCCGCTTTCAAGGGCCTACCCCGGCGAGGGGGTCAAATGCGTCGGTCGATGAACGCCTGATCCCGGAGACGGCGTAACCACAGTTCGCGTTCTTCTTCGACTTTGCTCGCACGGATCTGATCGGCGCAGCGCTGTTCTTTGATCTCTTCGGTTGTGTCGTAGGATCGCGTATCCGTCACCTCTGCCAGATGCCAGCCGTAACGGGTGCGAAACGGTTCGCTCAGCTCGCCGATTTCGAGTTGCGACAGGACTTCGGTGAATTCCGGTACGAAAATATCGAGTTCGGTCCAGCCGAGGTCGCCACCATCCGCCGCAGATGTCGGGTCTTCAGACACGGAGTTTGCTATCGGCCCGAACTCGTCACCTTCGAGAATGCGATCGCGTATTCCCCAGAGCCGCTGCTCGACTGCATCGTCGTCCTGGACTTCGTTCGGCAGCAGCAGTATGTGGCGGGCGCGGATCTGATCGACCATGACGACTTGCGCACCACGCGTATCATTGAGCTGCACAATGTGAAACCCGCTGCCGCTCTGGATCGGATCCGAGACTTCGCCCGGCTCCATTCCGATGACGACATCTGCGAACAGCGTAGGAAGCTGATAACCCTTGCGCCAGCCGAGGTCGCCGCCTTCAAGTGCGGTCTGGCCATCCGAAAACGTTACCGCAAGCTGAGAGAACTCCTCGCCGGCCTCGAGCCGCGAAAAGATTTCTTCGACTTCGACATTCGCAGCAGCGACTTCTTCCTGCGTCGCGTTCGAAGACAAACCGACGAGAATGTGAGAGATGTTGTAGTCGACGTCCTCGGCAAGGCTGGAGGAGCTGCGCGCGAGGCACATGTCCATCTCGCGCGGCGAAATCGAAATAGCGCCATAAACGTCACGCTGTTGTAGCTGATCGAGGATCATCTGCTCGCGCGTGTCCTGCCGGTAGATCGCATAGTCGATCCCTTCGGCTGCCAGCGCAGCGGGGAGATCTTCGAGCGTCATGCCGTTGTCCTGCGCCATGGTCCCGAGCGCCTGGTTGATAATCTCGTCGTTGACGACAATGCCGTAGCGTTGTGCGCGCTGCAGTTGTATCTGCTGCAGGATCAGCTGCTCGAGCACCTGCTCCTGCACGACCGAAAGCGGCGGAAGCGGGCGGCGCTGTTCGGGCGGTGCGGCGGCCTGGGCCGCGCGCATATTGTCGAGTACGACATCGACTCGAATGGCGAGTTCGCTGCGCAGGACGACGCCGTCGTCGACGATGGCTGCCACGCCATCGAGCAGTTCTCCGGTCCCGCCGAGTTCGCGGGTCTGCGCCCACGCGAGACCCGTCTGGATAGCCAGAATCGCCGTCACGAATACTGTATAAGCCTTATTTTTCAATGTCTTACAGAGGATTACCTAATCGTTGATAGCCAAGAATACCACGATCGAGCAGCTCCTCAGGATACCCCGCGTCGTCCGAGAAGCCGCGTAACTGCAGCTGCACCGAGATCGAGGTATCGGACTCGCCGGTGCGGCGGCTGATGTAGCGGCGGCCGATCAGGCGCAGCCGCCAGCAGCAGGCTTCGTACTCCCAGCCGAGGAAGCGATCGAGCGCCTCTTCCTCGAGAAACGAGTAGCTGTAGTGACCGATGACGCGCCAGCTTTGACCGACCGGCCAAACCAGCGAAATGTCGCCCTGCTCGAGCAGACCTTCGCGCAGGCGATAGGAGAAACCCGCGTAACGATCCTCCTGCGGCGTGAAGTGAACGCTTGTCTCAGCGCGAGCCGTCGAATTCGTTTCACTGTCCCACTGATAGTCCACATCGAGCCGCCAGGCGTCAGAGACATTGATCGAGACTTCCGCAATGTAGTCCGAAGGACTCACGTCAGTCAGATATTGACCGGGAAGACTGACGCGTTGGGTGTCGAGAACTCGCGTTTGTCCCAGAGTTGCAGTGAGCCGTTCGCGGCCGCTGGCGCCGTCGATGAGTCTTGCGGTCACGCCGAGGCTGACCTGATCGGCATCGGAGATACGGTCCGGCCCGACGTACTGGTACTTGCGGAATAGCTGCACGAGATTGAAGTCAGGCTCGATCGTGTCGAATATCGGCAACTCCGATTGATCCTCGAACGGCCGGTTAACGTAGAGGATTCGGGGTTCCAGTGTTTGAATCCAGCCGGACTCGTTCTCGGGCAGGCGTTCGAAGACGAGGCCGGCGTCGATACTTGCAACCGGTAACGTCCGCGAGAAGTTATCCCGTTCTCCAGGCGCCGAATTGTCGATCCAGTAATTCGTCTGGCGTAACGCCAGCGCCGGCGTCAGATACATCCCGGGTTTTCTAAAAGAAAAGCTCAACTCTTCGGTCGAGTCCAGCCGCCAGCCGGTAGCGCCGACGTCTCTGTCGAACATGACCAGCTCGTTGGTCGAGTCGAACCGCCAGCGTTCGCCAGACCAGCTGCCGTCGAAAAGGATCTGCGGTACGCGTTCGTACGGGCGGTCCTCCGCTGCGATCAGCGAGTCGATTGTCTGATAGGCCTGGAACCTCGCGAGTAGCGACCAGGCGTCGGCTCTGTAACTGATGTCGACATAGCGATTCAGGTGGGTCTGGCTTGCGACGGTCTGGCTGTTGCCGAGATCCTCGAAGTACGCATCGTCAGAGACGTCGGCGAGACTGGCTTCGATCTGCCAGCCGCGGCTGAAGCGGGTCGTGTGATCGTAGGTCAGGTAGCTGCGCCGGCGGTTCGCGTCGGAATCGTCGGGCAGGTACTCGAAGGCCAGCAAGCCCTCGCTGCTCGGTAACAGATAGCGAAACTCGGAGTTGAGCTGCAGCCCGCGCTTGCTCATGAGGCGCGGTTCCAGGGTCAGGTCATAGTTGGGCGCGAGGTTGAAGTAATAAGGAGCGGAAATATCGAGTCCGGTCTGATCGCGTTCGGAGAAACGCGGCGTCAGAAGCCCGCTCTTGCGACGATCGTCGATCGGAAATGTCAGATAAGGCGCGTAGAGAATGGGTACGCCCTTGAACTCGAGCCTGACGCCGCGAGCTGTGCCGAAGCCTTCCTCGATATCGAGATCGATATCCTGAGCCATGAGTTCCCAATCGGTCTGATCCTGCGGGCAGGTCGTGAAGTTCACGCTCGAGAACGAAATCGTCTGATCGCTGCGAATCGCGATCTCCTGGGCCGACCCTCGTGCGGGACGCGCCGGTATGTCGAAGCCTGCGCCCGTAAACAGAATCTCCTCGTTTTCCGTATCGACCTCGGCATCTTCGCCATAGACAGTGACGTCGCGGTCCGAATAACTCACGGTCCCATTGACCCGAATACTCTGTTGTTGGCGATCGTAGGTAGCGCTTTCGGCCATGATCGTGCGATCGCCGTAGCGGAACTGAACCTGATTGAAGAACTCGACGCCGTCCTCGCCCGACAGATCGACTTCGCCGGCGATTATTTCGATTCGCGCTTCGCCCGGCGGCGGCGCTTCAGGAATGAGCGGCGATCGGCTTTCGTCAACGCTGTCGGCGACGGGTGCGCAGAGCAAATCCTGTCCGAACACCGGTACAGGCGCGAGCAGCGACATCCAAACGAAGAGTTTTAGACTTCTTTCGGGGAGCACAGAAGTTTGGGTAGGGTAAAGGAATACAATGGCACAGTTGGACAACTGCATCAATGAAACGTTGGAGAGATTCGCCGTGCTTCGAAAGTCTCGGGACACGATACTCCGTCTCTTGAAGGCAGCGCTACGGTGAAGGCGATGATTCTTGCCGCCGGCCGCGGCGAGCGCATGGGCGCGCTCACCGCGCAGCGACCGAAACCGCTGATTGAAGTCGGCGGCCAGAGCCTCATCGCCCGGCATCTGAGCCGCCTCCACGATGCCGGTATCGACGACGTGGTGATCAACCTGTCGTACCTCGGCAGCCAGATCCGTGAGGCTCTCGGTGAGGTGTCCGCGTGGGGCCAGCGGCTGCAATATAGCGAGGAGGGTGAGCCGGCACTCGAGACGGCCGGAGGCATCGTTGCGGCGCTGCCGTTGCTCGGAGCCGATCCGTTCCTGGTCGTGAGCGCGGATATCTATACGGATTTCGACTTCGCGACGCTCGCGCCGGTCGAAGCCGAGGGCGTGCTGGTGCTCGTTTCCAATCCCGCGCATCACGAGCACGGCGATTTCGGTCTGCTGGACGACGGCACCGTGTCGTTGCAACCGCCGAGACTGACCTTTGCCGGAGTCGCGAAGATGGCTCCGTCGCTGTTCGATGGCCTCGTCCCCGGGCGTCGTGCGCTGCGCCCCGTACTCGAGGCGTCGATCCGGCGCGAAGCGTTCAAGGGTATTCGTTACGACGGGATCTGGTCGGATGTCGGAACGCCCGAAAGACTCGCTGAACTCGAGCGCCGCCTCGCCGCAACGGACCGAGTTAAACAATAGTAATTCTCGGGGTCATCGCTGTTGCGTCCCGCGGGCGTGGTGTATCGTTCAGCGCGCAGGATGCCCGATGCAGGTCGGACCACCGCTCCCGATCGTCAGCCCCCGGAACGACAGATGGTCTCTCGAGTCTTATCGAGCCGAAATTTCGCGATCTATCTCGTGGGCAGCACGTTCTCGCTCCATGGACTCTGGATTCAGCGTGTAGCGATCGGGTGGCTTGCCTGGGAACTCACTCAGTCTGAAGCCTGGCTCGGGCTGATCGCTCTGTCCGAGTTCCTGCCAACCGTCTTGTTCGGGCCGTTCTTCGGCGTGTGGGCCGATCGGCTGAACCGCAAAACGGTCGCCTACATCGCAAACGTCGCGAGCATCACGTTATCCACTTTGCTGTTCGTGCTAACCGCGACCGACCACATGGATATCTACCTGCTGTTCGGGTTGACGGCCTGCGTGGGTATCGTGAGCAGCGCGTTTCAGCCCGTGCGGATGTCATTGATTCCGAGTCTCGTGCCGAAGAATCTCCTTTCCGAAGCGGTCGCCGCGCAATCGATTGTCTTCAACATCTCTCGCTTCATGGGCCCGGCTCTCGCCGGTGTCGCCATAGCGACGATGGGCCTTGCATCGGCGTTTGCTCTCAACGCGATTTCCTATCTCGCGATGATCGCCGCGCTGATACTCGTCGAGCTTCGGACGCTTCGCTCAGGCGGTGAGAAGAGTCATTTTTTTGCCGAGCTGCGGGAAGGTATCGCCTACACTTTTTACCATCCTGCGATCCGGCAACAGTTATTGATCGTCGCCGTATCAGCGCTCTTCGGGCGCGGCGTGATCGTAATGTTGCCGGCGTTCGCGGGCGATGTTTTCGGCGGGGGAAGCAGTACGTTGGCGACACTGACATCGGTCTCCGGTGCGGGAGCCGTGGTCGCCGGGATATGCCTGACCCGGCTCGGCGCCGGAGAGAAGCTGCTGCGCTCGACGATTATCGCCACAGTTCTCACGGGCGTTCTCATGTCGGGCCTCGGTGCGACGCAGAACTACCTGATCGCTATCGTGCTCGTTGCTGCACTCGGCTTCGTGCTGACGCTCGTCGGCATCGGTTCCCAGTCGTTGATTCAGACTCGCGTTACGGAAGCGATGCGCGGCCGGGTGCTGAGTCTCTGGGCAGCTGTCGCGTTTTCCGCGCCTGCGATCGGCAGCGTCATGATTGGCTCAGTCGCCGATTTCATCGGCGTAGGTCGAACGACCTTCATCAGTGGCATCCTGTGTTCATTACTCGCGGCATTACTGGCATGGCGAGTTTCCAGCACGCCGGCTGACGACGGATTCACCGTTGAGCCGAGCCGACCGGACTGAGCTGCGATCGGGTACCAACATCGCTCGCAAGTGGCGTCAGGCACGCGCAACGACTACGATGCCGGCTTCGGGTTCTTGCAGGCTGGACATGCGGTCGAGCTTAATTTCAACAGCGGTTTGGTTCATGGCGACAACAGTGGGTTTGTCCGGATCGGAGTCGGCGGCGCAGGGTTTCGAAGCGGTGGTCTATGCGGCCCCGGACGGCGGAACCATCCACGCGAACCTGTATGGCGGCGGTTCGCATGCCGTTTTGCTTGCGCACGGCGCCGTCTTCGACAAGGAAAGCTGGCATGACCAGGCGGTGGCTTTGTCGGCGAGAGACCTCCGCGTGCTTGCTATCGATTTTCGCGGCTACGGCAATTCGACCGCCGGAGACGCGGGCAACGCGCTCTATCAGGATGTCCTCGGCGGGATCCGCTACCTGCACGAAGCCGGCGCTGAGCGGGTGTCCGTGCTCGGCGCCAGCATGGGCGGCGGTGCCGCCGGGCAGGCCGCGGTCGTCGCGGAAGCGGGTGAAATCAGCAAGCTGATACTTCTTGCCGCGGTACCCGTCGCAACGCCGGAACAGCTCCAGGGAGACAAGCTGTTTATCGTCGCCGAGGGCGACTCGCTGCGCGACGCGGTGGAGGATCAATACGATCGTGCCGGCGAGCCGAAGGAACTCGTTGTTCTGAACGGTAGTGCACACGCGCAGCATATATTTCGTTCCAACCGCCGCGGCGCAGAACTGACCGAAGCGATTATCGCGTTTCTGACCGACTAGCCGTTGTCGTACCGACGGGTCCTTATTCTGTCAAATCGTAGTTTGGCGCTCGGGCCTCCCACGAACCGGTTCCTGGCTTGTCTCAAGAAATTCCAAGATCCATTGCGCCGGGCAGATGCCGCGCTTAGTGTGACCCTGCCCCGCCAACAGGGGGCAGGTCTCAAACTAACGCCCCGAAGTGGAGGAGTAACAATGAAAGCCATCACGACTTTGTCGGTCGCGGCCACCATCGCATTGGCCGCACAGTTCGCATTCGCCCAGGGCATGGGCATGGGCGCACCGAATTTTGCCGCGATCGACGCGGATTCGAACGGCGAGCTCACGGCAGAGGAGCTGGCTGCACTGCCTTTCGTGCAAAACGGTAACGCGCAGGCGGATCAGATCCTGACCCAGTGGGACAGCGATTCCAGCGGAACGGTTTCCGAAGAGGAATTCAACAATCGTCCCGCGATGGGTATGGGTATGGGCATGGGCATGGGAGGCTAGCCCCCGGCCGTAATCGCCTCAGTATCGACCACTCCCCCGACGCTCGTCACAGCGCGCGGTAAATCTCGCCGTGGCGATCAGTGCGTGATCGAATAGATCACGTAATTCACGGCGAAACGATAGGCCAGGGCGGTCATCGGTTCGGGGTACTCGGGCGTGTCCGCATGTTCCCAGGCGTCGCCAAGGTCCATGTTGAAATTGATCGCAACCATGAGGCGCCCGGCGTCGTCGTAGATTCCTCGCCAGTGCGGGTCGTAACCATCGGATTCCCACGTCTGGCCGCTGTACAGCATCCGGATGCCGTGGATCTGCACGCGTTGATCGAGATCGTAGAGAACGTGCAGAACTTCGTCGTTCTCGGGGATTTCGATGATCGGTCTGTCGGGGAATACCCGCAGCATGCTCGCGGTGAAACCAGCCCACTCGCGGCTGCCGTGAAAGTCATCGACCATGAGGAAGCCACCGCGCAAAAGGTATTCGCGCAGCCGTTCCGCCTCGTAGTCACTGAGCAGCCAGCCGCCGACCTCGACCGCGTAGAGCCACGGGTAGTTGAAGATCGCATCGTCCGCCAGGCTTATCCGGCGGCCGCCGTCGCCGTTGTAGCGGCTGACCTCCGCGCCGTCGATCCGCGTCAGTCGCCGCAGGCCCTGCATGAAGTGGTGCTCCGCATCCGGCCAGTCGACGGTCCAGCGCGGTCCCCAGCCGTAGCCGGAGCCGCCGGTGCCATAGACCAGGCGGGCGAACTGAAACTCGGCGCTGGGATTCGGTGAGTCCAGCGTCGGTGCCTGGGCCACTGTAACCGTGCTGGCGGACGCGAGTATCGCGGCAATCGATAACGCGGAAATGAGGTTGCGGTGCATCCCTCTAGCTAGCCAGTCGCAGGCGCATCGTGTCAACAGATCCCGTCACTGATCGAAGCCAATTCTCGTCGATCCGGACGCCGGGCGGCTTACGAGTCATTAAGAATTCTTTTTCTAGCACTCACTTCGAAAGTGATACCATCTTGACGTACGCGGCGGCCCATGCGTCGCGCGTGCCGACCGTAAAGCCAAGAAGCGCTTGTTGATGACGGGCCGGCGGCGGGGTGAGGTGGCCGCGAGTCGATTCTCTCGAATAGTCCTCCGTTCGTTTTCAGAATCGCGTCCCGGGCACTTCCGTGGCGCAATGCGGTCACTTGACACTGTTGAGATAGTTTAGAAGGTCACGGACTTGTTCGAGTTTCTCTTTAAATACTCCAGAACAACCTTCGAACAGGGCGAATTCCTTTTTGCCAGTGGCTGGCCGGTCTGGTTGCTGATCGTAGCCTGCGTCGCGGGAATGGTGGCGATCGGCTTTACGCTGGCGCGGCACCGGGAATCGATGTCGCTGCCGCAGCTGATCTCATTGGGCGCGATTCAGACGGCGATGCTGGCCGTCGTGCTGACGCTGCTCTGGCAACCGGCACTATCGAGCGATCGACTGCGTAGTCAGGAGAACTCGGTCGCAATATTGCTCGATACTTCCGCGAGCATGAGCTACGGCGAAGCCGGGGAGTCGCGACTGCGGCAGGCGGTTTCGACGCTTCAGGACGGCGTTCTCGACGAACTGGCGGCGAACTTCGACACCCGCCTGTACGGTTTTTCCGAGGACGCGATCACGCTCGACTCGCTGGAGCTGGTTCCTCCTCCGGGTCCCGCAACGAAGTTGGGCGATGCCGTCCTCAGCGTGCTGCGCGAGGCGCGCGCTTCTGCGCTGGGTGCCGTCGTCGTCATCAGCGACGGCGCCGACAACTCTGGCGAGCTGGACACAGCCCGACTCGCCGAGATCGCCGGCTTCGGCGTTCCCGTGCATACGGTTGGCGTTGGCCGCGAGTTTATTCCCGACGACATCGAGCTCGAGAGCGTCAGTCTGACGACTCAGGTCATGGCAGGGTCGCGCGTCAGTGCGCAAGTCAGCATCCGGCATTCCGGTCCGCTGGCGGCGACACTGAAGGTTTACGACGGTGACGCCATACTCGCATCCGAAGAGGTGTTATTGCCCGATCGCGACGGTGTCACGACGCATTGGGTCGACTTCGATATCGGCAACGCCGGCATCAAGGACCTCGGGTTCGTTCTCGATCCTCTTCCGGGCGAAAGAAACACTATCAATAATGTGCAGTCGCGCGTACTCGAAGTGCCCGAAGATCGCCGCAACATCCTCTACATCGAAGGCGAGCCTCGCTGGGAATACAAATTTATCCGGCGCTCGCTGGAGCAAGACTCGCCGATTCGACTGGCAAGCCTGCTGCGGACGACACCGAACAAGTTTTACCGGCAGGGAATCGATGACCCGGCCGAGCTGGAGAACGGCTTCCCCGAGGATCGCGAAACGTTGTTCGCCTATGACGCGCTGATTCTGGGAAGCTTCGAGGCTGCCGCGCTGACGCCCGAGCAGCAGGAGAATATCCGTGATTTTGTCAGCGAGCGCGGCGGCAGCCTGTTAATGCTCGCGGGATTGCGCGGCCTCTCGGACGGCGGTTGGGGCAATAGCGTCGTCGCCGATGTGTTGCCCGCGGTGCTTCCGGATATCGATGCGCCGACGTTTTTGCGCTGGCCGGCCAGGCCGAGTTTGACAGAGGATGGTGAGGACTCCGTTATCACCAGGCTTGACGCGGATCCTGACGCCAATCTCGAGCTTTGGGAGGGAATGCCGGAGATTGCCGATTTTCAGTTCCTCGACGAACTCAAACCCGGCGCCGTCTCGCTACTCGAAGCCGAAGTCCAGGGCACGATGCATCCGCTGCTCGTGCACCAGCGATTCGGGCTTGGCAACGCCTACATCCTGGCCACGGGCGGCACCTGGCGCTGGCAAATGCAGCTGCCGTCGGAAGACATGCGACACGAAACTTTCTGGCGGCAGATGCTGCACGCGCTGGCATCGGCTGCACCGCGTCCGGTGATGGTTTCCGCCGAGAGATTGTTCTACGGCGACGAGCCGGAGATACGCTTGCGTGCCGAAGTCCGCAACCGCGAGTTCGCGCGGGTAGCGGACGCCACCGTCACCGTTGCCGTCAGCAGTGGCGCCGCTGCGCCGGAGATCTTCGAGATGCAGGCGCTTCCGGGAGAGCCCGGGCTTTATGAGACCGTGGTCCAGGCCGACGAAGAAGGGCTCTACCGGTTCGAGACCGAGGCGCGAATCGATGATGCGCTGCTCGGATCTGCGCAGTTCGCGGTTCGCCGGGCGGATGGTGTCGCGGAGCATTTCCAGATTCAGCAAAATCGTCCATTGCTCGAGAACGTCGCGAGCCTGACCGGCGGCCGGTATTTCGCGCTGGAGGATATTGCGGACCTGGGAGAAGCGATCCAGTTCTCGGACGCGGGCATTATCGAGACCGAAATTCTCGACCTCTGGGACATGCCCATCCTGTTCCTGCTGCTGATCCTGTTGAAGTCGGGCGAGTGGATCCTGCGGCTTTTCTGGGGGCGATTATGAGATCGTGGCTGCTCCCTGCCGCTTTCTGCGCAGGCATGCTCGCCGCGGCCGCGCACGCGGAATCCTATTACGTCATCGTCGGCGGCATCGGCGGTCAGTCTCAATACGAAGAGCGTTTTCTGGCGCAGGCCGACTCGCTTGCATCGGCCGCTCGCCGCACCCTCGGTGATGATTCGCTCGTTACGGTGCTTTCGGGGGCAGGCGCAACCCGCGAAGCAGTGACGGCCGAACTCGAGCGCCTCGCGGCCATCGCGAACGCTGATGACAGCGTCGCCATCTTCCTGCTCGGGCATGGCAGTCACGATGGCGAGGTCTATAAGTTCAATATCCCGGGCCCGGATATCGATGGCGCCGCTTTCGCCGAGCTGCTGAACGCGATCCCGGCCGGCCGCCAGCTCGTCGTCAACGCGACGAGCGCCAGCGGCGCCGTTCTGGAAACATGGGCCAGCGATAACCGCGTGCTCATAACGGCGACGCGCAGTGGCGGCGAACGTAACGCGACACGGTTCGGCGATTACTGGGCAGAAGCCATGTCGAGCGACGAGGCCGACGCCAACAAGAATGGCGCGATCACGGTCCAGGAGGCTTTCGAATTCGCCGAGCGCAAGGTCGCTGACAGCTACGAAGGTGCCGGCAATCTTGCGACCGAACATCCTCAGCTGGTCGGAGATGCCGCGGGCTCGTTCAACGTTGCGCTGCTCGAAGCACGGCTGGCGACGACCGCCGAACTGGAAGTGCTGATCGGTGAATTGACGGCTCTGGAAGAGCAGATCGAGATTCTGCGCTCGCAACGCGAGGAGCTGGATAACGAGGTCTACCTCGGCCGGCTGCAGGATCTGCTGCTGGAGCTTGCGCTGGTGCAGCGAGAAATAGACGACATTCGCGAAGCAGAATAGATCATGAGACTCAGGCTCACAGTGGCGACAATCCTGCTCTCGGGCGCGTTGGGCGCTTCGGCACTGGAGATCGATTATTCGGCTCAGCGGGACCCGGGGCTCAAGGCCTGCGACGCGCATCTGTTCAGCGGCAATCGCGGCGAAGCCGAGCGCTGCTACGGTGCACTGCTATCCAGTAGCCAGGATGCCAGAGTCCGCGGCGAAGCCTCATGGAGCCTCGGCGATCCGCAGACGGCGAATTCCTATTTTCAGACGGCAATCGAGATCTATCCCGAGGATGCGTACGCCCGGGCTCGTTGGGGACGGCTCTATCTCGCCACGCATCAGAACAGCGAGGCGGTCGAGCTGTTTCAGGAAGCGCTCGAGCTTCAGGAGGAGCAGGTCGATGCGATGCTCGGGCTCGCCAGCGTAGCGGCAGGGCAGTTCGAAGACCGCTCGCGTGAGCTCGTCGATCAGGCGATCGCGGCTTACCCCGATCGTCTCGACGCCCGCCTGCTCAAAGCGCGCATGATTCTGGAGGAGGGGAATCTCGAGGAAGCCGACGCCATACTCGAGGCGGCACTCGACATCGTCGAGCGGACCGACGTCGTGCCGCTCGAATTCTATGCGCTCTACGCGGCGCGCGACCTCCTTCACGGTGTGACTGACAGCCCGTGGACGACCCGGGCGCTCGAGATGAACCCGGAGTACGGCGAGATCTATTCGGTCCCCGCGCATTTCTACGTCATCACTAGAAGGTACCGGCAGGCGATCGAACTTTATGAGCAGGCGGTCGAGACGCAACCGAATCTGTGGAGCGCGCATGCAGAACTCGGCGTTAACCTGCTGCGCGAGAATCGTATGGCTGAGGCGCAGCGGCATCTGCAGATCGCATACCGCGGCGATCCGTTCAGCGCACAGATCGTGAATACGCTCAGACTCATCGACAGCTTCGACAACTTCCAGGTCATCGAGCGTATCCCCGCGGAAGGCGAGGAAGCCGAACATCCCGGTATGATCCTGCGTCTGCATAAAGACGAGGCTGCGGTACTCGAACCCTATGTATCGGATCTCGTCAACGATGCGATCGCGACATTCTCCGAGCGCTATCAGTTCGATCTCAAAGAGCCGGTCATCGTCGAGCTGTATCCGGAGCATGACGATTTCGCCGTGCGTACGTCGGGACTTCCGGGTATCGGTCTGCTCGGTGTTGCGTTCGGATATCTCGTCGCGATGGACAGCCCGTCGGGGCGGGACGAGGGCGATTTTCACTGGGGCACGACACTGTGGCACGAGCTGGCGCATATCTTCACGCTCGAGGCGACCGATCATCTCGTGCCGCGCTGGTTCAGTGAAGGCGTCTCGGTCTATGAGGAATGGTCGACGGGACCGCTGCCCGGCCGCCATATTCCGCTGCATGTTTTGCAGGCGATCGACGAAGACAAGCTGCTGTCGATCACCGAACTCGACCGCGGGTTCATTCGGCCGACCTATGAAGGTCAGGTCATGGTTTCCTATATGCAGGCCGGCCTGGTCTGCCAGTACATTGCCGATCGCTGGGGGCAGCAGGGGCTTGTCGACGTCCTCAACGGCTTCGGAGAAGGCCTGACGACGCCCGAAGTGCTCGAGCCCGCGTTAGGAATCACGGCAGACGCGTTCGATCAGGGATTCGACGAGTTTCTTCAGCGCGAGCTCGGCGCAACGCTCGCCAACCTCTCGACCTGGCAGGAGCAGGTCGGCGAGGCGCTCGAAAGCCTGAGCAGCGAAGACTGGCTCGACGCGATCGAGGCGGCGGACCGCGCAATCGCCAACTATCCCGACCATGTATCCGACAACTCCGCTTATCTGATCAAGGCTCGCGCCCACGAAGAGTTGCAGGAAATCGATCTCGCGACCAGCGCGCTCGAAGATTACTGGCGCCGCGGCGGTTACGAACCGACCGCGCTGAAGCGCCTGGCGACGTGGCTTGCCGAAGACGGCCGAACCGCAGCGGCGGTCGAAGTCATGACGGATGCGCTGAAGGTCGCGCCGCTAGACGACGAGACTCACATTGATCTCGGCGGCTGGCTGCTGGCCGAGCAAAAACCGCTCGAAGCGCTGCGCGAATACGAAGCGTCACTGGCCATGAATCCGCACGACCAGGCGGCAGCGCATTATCGGCTTGCAACCGCATACCAGCAGCTCGAAGACCAGGCCAGAACACTCGAGCATGTATTGTATGCTCTGGAGATCGCCCCGCATTACCGGGAAGCACAACAACTATTACTGGAGATCGCACGTTGAGTTCCGAATCAAACAGCCAGCTCGAAACTGAAGAAACTCGCGAAATAATCGAGAATTTCTCGAAAGCGATGGATGGAATCCGCGGTGAGATCCGCAAGGTTATCGTCGGCCAGGACGAAGTCGTCGAGCATTTGCTGCTGACGCTGCTTGTCGGTGGTCACTGTCTGATAACCGGTATGCCCGGTACCGCTAAAACGTTGCTGGTGCGAACGTTGGCGTATGCGCTCGGTCTGACGTTCAAGCGTATCCAGTTCACTCCCGATCTCATGCCGACCGATGTAACCGGAACGGACATCATCGAGGAAGACAACACGACCGGGCACCGGACCTGGACTTTCGTTCCGGGGCCGCTGTTTACGAATGTCATGCTCGCCGACGAAATCAACCGCACGCCGCCGAAAACCCAATCGGCACTGCTCGAGGCAATGCAGGAGTTGTCTGTTACCGTGCGCGGCAACCACCATACGATCGAGCCGCCGTTCTTCGTCCTCGCGACACAGAACCCGATCGAGCTCGAGGGTACCTATCCGTTGCCCGAGGCGCAGCTCGACCGCTTCCTGTTCAATGTCGTTCTTGACTACCTCACCGATGACGAAGAGCTGCAGGTCGTAGAACGCTTTACAACCCAGATCGGCATCCCGGAGGTCAACGCCTGCACGACGCCCGAGGAGATCCTGAAGTTCCAGTGGCTCGTGCGCCAGGTCCCGATCTCCGAAACCGTCAACCGTTTCGCAGTCGATCTCGTGCGCGCGACCCGTCCCGACGATCCGAACGCTCCCGACGTCGTCAAGCGATACGTGCAATATGGCGCGAGCGTTCGTGCAACGATGTTCCTCACACTCGCCGCGAAAGCGCGGGCATTGATCGAGGGTCGCTATCATGTCACGCAGGAGGATATCGAGGCGCTGGCGCTGCCGGTAATGAGGCACCGTGTGCTGACCAACTACTTTGCCGAATCCGACAACGTCGACGTCGATGACGTGCTGAAGCAGCTGGTCGAGTCGGTGAGATCGCCTGCGCAGCAAGCGAAAGCAAGCTAGGCGCGCGCGATCGTTATGAGCGCAGGATCGGCAGCGACGGAACGCGATCTTCTCAATCCTGAGGTACTCGCCAGTCTCTCGAATCTGGAGCTGGTGGCGCGCGCTGCCGTGAACGGTTTTCTCAACGGATTGCACCGATCGCCATTTTTCGGATTCAGCCAGGAGTTCGCCGAGTACCGCGCGTATAACGAAGGCGACGATCCGCGTTTCGTCGACTGGAACGTCTACGCGCGCACGGAGCGAACCTATATCAAACGTTTCCGCGGCGAGACCAATACCCATCTCGCCGTCCTTCTCGATGCCAGCGCGTCGATGGGCTATGGATCGGGTGCAATCACGAAGCTGCAATACGGCAAATTCCTTGCCGCCACGTTAGCTTATCTGGCGTCTCGCCAGCACGATGCGATCGGCCTCGTCGTGTTCGACGAGGAAGTTCGCGAGCATCGGCCGCCTGCGTCCCGACCGGGGCAGCTCAATGCGATCCTGCATGCCATCGACCGCGCCGAGCCCGGACGGCGCACCGATCTCGGCGTGCCTTTCGAGCGTTTTCGGCAATATCAGTCGGGCCGAGGTCTTGTCGCGGTCATTTCGGATTTCTATTGCGATCCGGAGCTGATGATCAAGAGCGTTCAGCCGCTCGCGTATCAGGGTCAGGACGTCATACTTTTTCAGCTCATGGATCCGCAGGAACTGCAACCGGAATTCAAAGAGTCGGCGCTGCTCGAAGACATGGAGACCGGAGAGTCGATGGAGGTTTCGCCAATATTCATGCGCTCCGGTTATCGCGAGCGCATCCAGGATCACATTGGAGCGCTCTCTGAAGCAGCGGCTGCGTCGGCTGCCGATCATGTACTCGTCAACATTGCGGATCCGCTCGATGCGGCCCTGCGAAATTACCTGCTGTTCCGACAGCGTCGCGGCTGATACCGAATTCGGCTATGACACTGCTTGCCCCTGCTTTTCTGCTTGGAATACTCGCGATCGGTGTGCCGCTGTGGCTGCACCGTCTGTCGTCGGAGAATCCGAACAAGCAGCCGTTCAGCTCCGTCATGTTTCTCGAGCCGGGCGAGCCGCGTCGTGTGCTGGCCAAGCGTCTTCAGTACCTGCTGCTGCTGGCTTTGCGCGTTGGCGTTTTGCTGCTGCTCGCGCTTGCTTTCGCGCGGCCCGCGCTGCAGGGGGCCGCGCAGGCGGCGCTCGGCGAGAGCGCGCGTCTGCAGGTCATCGTCGTCGACGTCTCGCCGTCGATGGGGTACGGCGATCGCTGGGATCGTGCGCTGGATGTGGTCGACGAACTTGTCGACGACATGGACTCGTCCGATCTTGCGCAGCTCGTCGAGGCCGGGCGCCTGACCCGGGTGCTCGTCGAGCCCACACTCGACCGCGCCGCGGTGCGGCAGGCATTGAACGCCGTCGATCCGGGACTGTTTCGCGTCGACTACGGCCAGATCATCAGCGCGATGGACGGCGTTCTGCGAGGTATCGAAATACCGGTCACGCTGCACCTCGTGACCGATGTGCAGCAGTCTTCGACGCCGACCCGGTTCGCCGACCTCGCGCCGCAGGTACCGCTGGAACTGCAGGTGCACGACGTCGCCGAGGCGGGCGCGGAGAACTGGTCGATCGACGGCATGAGCTGGACGGCCGCGTCGGGTGAGGTCGCGATAGCGCTTCGTGGTTACGCAGACACCGAGTCCGAGGCCACGGTCGTGCTCGAGCTCAACGGCTCGGAGCTGGCTCGTCAGCCTGTGACTATCCCGGCGAACGCATCCGCGCAGACAAGTTTCGACGGTCTCGAACTCGAGCCGGGCGCGAATCGTGT
>JAHEKF010000099.1 GCA_024638465.1 Rhodospirillaceae bacterium
TTGAAGGCGGCGATATCCTCGTGAGTAGTCACCAGTCGTGCACGAGCATCCTCGTACTCTGGCTGACCGGAGAAGACATCCTGATACCGAACGGCAGCTTGCTCGCTATCGATGTAAAGGAAGCCACTCAGGGTGCGGGGAAAGTCCTCTGGCAGGAAAGCCAGAGCGGAAGCGAGATAAAGCGAGCGGTCAATTTCGCGGATGGGTTTTTCTAGACGTCAAATATCTGTTCGCTTCGAACTTCCGCGTGTCGCCGGCCTCATTCGCCTGCCAGACCATCCCGGTTTCGACTTCGAAGCCGGTTAGCCATCCGCGCCCATATGCCCATGTATCGATACAAATCGAATGTCCGTTGCTTCGAGGAAATCCGGTGAGTTGGGTCGTGTGACCGCACACCATGACTTTTCCGGAGCAATGCGGGCCGGGGTCGTCGTATTTTTTCCAATAGAGAGCGGCGTCGGATTGTTCCTGCAACGGGACCGCCGGGTCTGCGTTTGCGTGGACGAAAAAATGCGACTCGCACTCGTAATATGCCTGGAGGTCGTTGGTCAGGAAGTCGATATGGGAATCCGGGACATCGTCGAACGAAAGCGATGCGTTCGGGAGGGACGCATAAGACCGAAGGGTCGCTTCTCCACCGTATTGCAACCAGGAATCGAGCCAGCTTCTTTTTTCCCGCGAATCGAGCATCATGATTTCGTGGTTACCCCGCAAAGGGACGAGGTGATATTTCTTGCGGAGTTCGATGACGTAGTCGACGACCCCGCGAGAGTCCGGGCCGCGATCGACATAATCGCCGAGAGTAATGATCGTGTCGTCATCCTGCGGGTCTACGAAATCTACGAGAGACTTCAAAGCGTTTACGCAGCCATGTATGTCACCAATTGCGAGATGGCGTGGCAAAAGAACTCCTCATAGATTTACGGAAATCGAGTGTCGAGACGCCAACTGTAATGGATGAACTCGACGGACACGAGTCGGCCCGAATCGGTTGCGTCACGCGGCGATAAGGACCGGACGCCTGCCATGCGCTGAATACTCGCGGCAGCGGCTACTGATCCGGGCCGCCAAGTTTGATAACCTACGTGGCGAGGCGCTGACCGATGCCTGTATGGGCGGTGGACGGCGTCGATCTGTATTCGAGAAGAGGATATATGGCACGTATCAGTTATTTAGCACCTGACCAGATCAGCGATCCCGAGGTTCGCGGCTGGCTCGAGGAGTCCATCGAAAGAGGACGCCCCGGTCCCGAGAATCAGTCGATCCGCGCTCACCAGCCGGACGTCATGCGGGCATTCACGCTGACCCGAAAGCTGCTATTCAACAAGAAAACCGACGCAGGAGTGGTTGAGACGGATTTGAAGGAGCTGACACGCTACTTCATCGCACGAAGTCTCAACTGCGAATACTGAAGTAACCAGGGCGTCGCCCGTGAGGCGAAGCAGGACCCAACGAATAGGTTGAACAACCTAGAGAACTTTGCGTCCGACGATCGCTATACGCAGCGCGAGAAAATCGCGCTTCGCTATACCGATGCGATTCTCTGGAACCCGGAACTTGCGGACGATGCGCTTTGGGCGGATTTACATGCCGAGTTCACGGAGCCCGAGATCGTCGAACTCGGTTACTGGGCTGGTTTTACCTCGGGCGGCCAGCGCTGGCTCCACACCCTTCATACGCGCCAGGGTGAACTAGCCGAATACATGGCGGAACGCGAAGCCGAAGAAAAAGAATCAGCGTAAGAAGACCGGCGAACACTGGTTCGTCTCACAAGATCGCATATGACAGAGTTGCGCTGCCCGCGCGAGCGCACTTACTTGACAGGGAGAAACCGTTGAGCAACGAATTAAGAATCGCTTTGATTCCCGGTGACGGAATCGGAACAGAAGTCATGCCCGAGGGTGTGCGTGTCCTCGAGAAAGCCGGCAGCAAACATGGCGTGAGCTTTCAGTGGCACGAGTTCGACTGGTCATGCGAACGCTTTCTCGAGACCGGCAGCATGATGCCCGAGGACGGCATCGAACAGCTACGTGCGTTCGACGCCATCTATCTGGGAGCCGTTGGCTTCCCGACGGTCGCCGATCATGTGTCGCTTTGGGGACTTCTGATTCCGATCCGGCGCGAATTCGACCAGTACATCAATCTTCGCCCCGTCAGGTTGTTCGACGGCGTACCCTGCCCTCTGGCTGGAAAATCCGCCGGCGATATCGATTTCTACGTCGTTCGAGAGAACGTCGAAGGCGAGTATTCCGCGATTGGCGGCATCCAGTACGCCGATACGCCCCGTGAGATGGCCGTGCAACAAAGCGTGTTCACGCGCTTCGGCGTAGATCGCGTCGTTAAATACGCGTTCGAGCTGGCACAGACGAGAGACGAGAAACATCTCACGTCAGCTACCAAATCGAATGGCATCATCCACTCCATGCCCTACTGGGACAGCCGCGTCGCCGAAATGGCAAAGAACTATCCCGATATAAGAGTTGATCAGTTTCACATCGATATACTGACCGCGAACTTCGTTCGGATGCCCGAACATTTCGACGTTGTCGTTGGCAGTAATCTCTTCGGCGACATATTGTCCGATCTCGGCCCTGCATGTACGGGAACGATCGCCATCGCACCATCCGCGAACATGAATCCGGAGAAGGATCACCCGTCAATGTTCGAACCCGTTCACGGCTCCGCACCGGATATCGCCGGCCAGGGAATTTCGAACCCGATCGGCGCGATCTGGGCAGGCGCCATGATGCTTCAGCATCTTGGTCACCAGGATGCTCACGATACCGTCATGAAGGCGGTAGAGGACGTACTGAAGGATGGCGGCAACCTGACCCGCGACATGGGCGGAAAGGCGAGCACCGAGGAGCTGGGCAAGGCGATCGAAGCTGCGATTTGATCGCGCTCGGGCGCGCGGGCGCCGAGCGGCAACATCGCCAGACGAAGTTCATCCCGTTGCGTAGCGTCACAGGAGCCCGGCGCATCAGGCTGGTACCCGATCCAGCCGATACTGCCCTCGTCCATCGTGGTGAGGTAAATGTGTCCCAGCGCGGGGTCGGCGGCGGTTACACCCCGATTTACGAATAGTGCTATCGGACCAGACCGCGGTTGTAGACCCGTCGCTCGCCGTTCTTTGACGGGAGCTGTTGCACAAGAAAAAACGGCACCTCCCTGGGGAGGTGCCGTCTTGTCTTAGAGGTTTCGGCGATGCTGCCGGGAGACATATCCCGGCAGATCATCAAACTCTAATCAGCCACCGAAATCGGCGGTGAACTCCAGGCCCCAGTAGGCCGGACGCTCATGGCGATAGCGATACACACCACGTGAATCCGTGCAAGCCTCGAGAATCTTCTCGTCGGTGATGTTCTGACCGAACAGAGAAGCTCTCCAGTTACCTGCGGGCGGAATGTACGTCACACGCGCGCCAACCTTCGTCCAGGAGTCCTGGTTACACAGCGAAGGCGGAGCATCGATCGTCGTCGCGTTGTAGTCGATATTATCCGACGCGAAGACGTTCAGACGCGGCGTGATCGTGGCGCCGCTAGCTAGCGAGAACGCATGCTCGATACCGACATTGATGGTGTAGTCCGCCGTCAGGTCGGCGATCGTGGTATTGCCCTCGTCGATGACCGAGCCCGGGTTGGAGGGATCGTCGTACGCGAACGAGCCGTACTCGTTATCGAGCAGACCGATGTCCAGCGAGACGAAACCGCCGTCCCAGGGACTCGCACGCAGCTCGAACTCGATACCGGAGATATCGACCTGCGCGACGTTGGTCACGATACCGAGATCATCGTCGATGCCGAACTCACCATCGGGATTGGCAATCGAAATGGATTCCTGCTTGTTCGCGTAATCCATGAAGAAGTAGTCGGCCATGATCTGGACGCGGCCGTCGAGGAACGAACCCTTGAAGCCAACCTCGTAGTTGGTGACATTCTCCGGCTGATAGCTCAGGAACTGTGCGATGGCCGGCAGGTTGGAGTTGATTTCGGTGTTGAAGCCACCCGTCAGGAAGCCTTCGGAGTACAGGAAGTACACCATGCCGCTTTCGAGCGTATCACCGCCCGCAAGGTGGCGCGTCAGGCTGACCATCGGCGTCGTCTCCGAGAACGTGTCGGCTGCCTGGTTGTAGAAGCCGTCGAGAATCGTCGACTCGAACGTGGCACCCCAGGTGAACTCGCACAGGCCCGAACCGTTAGTGGCAAGCGGGCCACCGAGCGTGCGGAACTGGATGTCCTGGCGGGTACCGCCGTTGAGTTCTTCCTCGTTGACGCATCCGTCAACCGCGGACTCCATGTTCCAGAAATTACGGTCGTCTTCGGTGTAACGAGCGCCGAGATCGAGGGTCCAGTTGTCATTGATGTCATACGTCAAGTGACCGAAGATACCGCTCGACTCGTTCTCGATGCGCGAGGTATTGATGAACGGTAGTGCGAAACCCATCGCGCCCGGCAGCAGGTCGAACGCCAGTCCGGAGACTGCGTCCGTGCAGTCGACACCGTCGCCGATCGAGTTGCCCGCGGCGGGTTGAGGAACGCCGCCAACGACGCTTCCCACGTCCGCGAAACCGCTGGCGCGGAAACGCTCGCGGCAACGGCCGTCACCGTTCTTGGCCAGCTCGTAGAAGTAGTTGTAGCCGACCGTGAAGCTCAGCTGGTCGTTGACGGAATGCTCAAACAGCGCCTCGAAGCCACGCGTCAGGTTGTCCTGGCCGATATCGCCGCCAGAGCTCGTGGCCCAAGTCGGCATGCCGATATTGTCGATATCGTAGAACGTACCGTCGCGATCCTGCAGGTAGTCGTAGTCCGTGTCACGGTAAGACGCCTGCACCTTGAACATCGAATCGCCATCCTCAGAATCCCATTGCGCACCGGCGAAGATGGAATCGACGTCGAGGTCCGAGAAGTGGAACTTGTCGGACGACGTCACGAACGTGCCCAGAGCGGCATCGCCAGCGCAGGCTGCGTGGTGATCTTCCTCGTAGCCCGAACCGTCGAGCGCGACATTGGTCAGCGGAGTCGCCGTCGCGGTCGGAACGCCCGTGATGTACGGAGTCGCGCCTTGCGTGCCGGGCTCGTACTGGCTGAAAGCACCGGCCGAGCTGTAGTTGTTACGGTCGAGGTGGTCTTCACGACCGAATCCGCCGCGGCTGGTTCCCCATGCCGGCGCACTGCCGTCGAAGGGGTTACACTGAATCGGCTTGTTATCGTCGCGCCGCTTTTGCTGATTTACGGAGAAATCCAGCGTCCAGCTGTCGTTCACCTCCCAGCGAATCGCGGCATTCAGAGCGCTCAGGTCAGTGCCGCCCTGATCGATGTTGAGATTACGGTTGAAGTAATAACCGTCGAAAGTCTCCTTCGCGACGCCGAAACGCGCGAACACGGAGTCGCTCAGCGGAACGTTCAGCATGCCGCGGAAATCCTGCTGGCCGCCTTCGGCCGCACGCAACGTGATGCTGGAATCGAACTCAGCGCCGGGTTTGGCCGTAATGATATTGACGGCGCCGCCCGTGACGTTCTTGCCGAACAGCGTACCCTGCGGACCACGCAGCAGCTCAACGCGCTCGATATCCATCGAGCTCATGTAGCCGCCGAGCGAGTTCGGGATGTAGTGGCCATCAATGTACATGCCGCTACCGAATACAAACACCGGATCCGGATGGCCGCCGCCAATGCCGCGAATAACGATGCGCGTGTTATTGGCGCGGTCGGACGTGGTCAGCGTGACATTCGGCACGAAGTCGCTGGCGTCCTCGATAGTGAAGATGCCCTGTGCTTCCATCGCGTCGGCGCTGATTGCGGCTATCGAGAGCGGCAGGTCCTGGAGGTTCTCTTCGCGACGGCGTGCCGTCACAACGACTTCTTCCAACATTGCTGCGGCTGAAGCAGACTGCTGCGCGACGGCCTGTTGCGTCGCCAGTAGCCCGATTCC
>JAHEKF010000049.1 GCA_024638465.1 Rhodospirillaceae bacterium
CCACGGTCGTGCTCGAGCTCAACGGCTCGGAGCTGGCTCGTCAGCCTGTGACTATCCCGGCGAACGCATCCGCGCAGACAAGTTTCGACGGTCTCGAACTCGAGCCGGGCGCGAATCGTGTCTTGGCGCGACTCCTGCCGGGCGACGATCTTCCGGTCGACGACCAGCGCGCGCTCGTCGTCAGACAACCGCTACCCCGACCCGTTCTGCTGGTTGCGGGCAATCCACGCGCCATGGATGCCGTATTCGTCTCGGCCGCGGTCGATGCGATGCCCGAACTCGCGTTCGAGCTGCAACAAATCGCGCCGGCCGCGCTGGCGGAAACGGACCTGTCGGGCTATGCCCTGGTCATCGTCGGTGACGGTGGCGCACTTGCCGATGCAGATGCGGAGCAATTGCGCGACTACGTGGCGGGTGGTGGCGCCCTGTTCATGGCGCTCGGACAAAGAGCTGCGACGCTCGACCAGGTGCCCGTGACCGGGCACGATTTTTTGACGGTGGAAAGCTTTGGCAACACGGCCGATGACTTCGCCGCGGTTGGCAGCCTGGACAGGACGCATCCCGCACTTCGCAACGTCGATGGATTACGCGCCGCGAGGTTCTTCCGTTATCTGGGCGTTGCTCCGCAGCAGGGCGATGGCGTCATGGTACGGCTCGACGACGGCACGGCGCTGCTGATCGATCATGCGCTCGGCGAAGGCAGGGTGCTGCTGTTCTCGTCCTCGCTCGATCGCGAATGGAACGATCTGCCCGTCAAGCCCGTGTTCGTGCCCTGGCTCGCGGAACTGTCGGCGTATCTCAGCGGCGATCTGGGCCTGAGCAGCGAGGCCAGTCTGGGTAGCACGCTGTCGCCGCGCATGGCCGGTCTGGCCGGTGGCCAGATCTTCGATCCCGAGGGAGATCAGGCGCTGGGTCTGGCCGGTGCCGCGACCGGTGACGAGGTCCTGCTGGATCAGCTAGGCTTCTACGAGATCGTGGGCGCCGGACAGACGGAACTCGTTGCCGTCAACATGGATCCAAGAGAATCGGACCTGGCTCCGATGGAGCCAAATGCCGTCCTGCGCTGGACGGAGTTGGGCTCGAGAGACCCGCAAGCGGCCCAGGGTGGCACGCTCGCCGTCGGCGACGCGCCGCCAACGCCGCTTTGGCCGTGGGTTCTGGGGCTTCTGGCCGTGATCGTGGTCGTGGAATCCTGGGTCGGAAACTGGCATCTTAGGGTCAGGAGAGGAATCGCAGCATGACAGTACAAACTCAGCTGGAAGGCTATATCAGCGCATTCCGCCGCCGCTTGAGAGCGCTCATCGTCGCGCGCGGCGCTGCCGTCCTCGCGGTCACGGCGCTGGTCGTGACGCTCGGCGCCGTCTATCTCGGCACCCGCCAGGCTTTCGCCAGTCAATTGATGGTCAACGCCCGCTTGCTGCTGGTCCTGCTGCTCGCCGCGCTCGCAGTCGCCGTACTGCTCTATCCCCTGCGCCTGCTTCGCCGATCCGAAGGCGTCCGTGACATTGAACAGAGAGCGCCCGACTTCGACGGACGTATAGAAACCTACAAGGGCCTGACCAGGGCCGAGCAGGAAACCGACAGGCGGTCGCCGTTCCTCGGTCTGCTGGCCGAAGATACGATGCGGATCGCAAAGCGAATTCCCGTCGCGCTGAAGATTCCGAACTGGGAGATCTCCGTGCCCGCGATCGTCTCCGCTCTGGCGGTCGTGGCGCTGGTCTGGTTTGCGGCTTTCGGTCCCGACAACTGGCGCTACGGCGTCAGGCATCTTTGGGCCGGCTGGGCCGTCTCCGATACGCTGCCGCCGCAACGTATCGTCGTGACGCCTGGCGACGGTGCCGTCCGGCGCGGCGGCGACATCGAGATCACAGCGCAAGCCGCGGGCTTCGACCCTTTAACCGCAGAAGTTTATGCACTGTTCGGCGACAGTGACAGCTGGGAAAGCGCGCCGATGGCCATCACCGACGACGGTGATGGGTTCGACTTCCGTTTCTTCGCCGTTCGCGAGCCGCTGCGCTATTACGTGACATCGGCCGGCGTACGCAGCCCCGAATTCGAGATCGAAGTCGTCGACCTGCCGCGCGTTACGAGCGTCAAGCTGACCTATGAATATCCTCAGTGGACCCGGCTCGAGACTCAGGTAGAGGATCCCGGCTACGACATCAATGCGGTCGCCGGTACGCAAGTCGAGGTCGAAATTCGCACTGACCGGCCACTCGCCGATGCGGAACTCGTCGTGAACGGTGATGCGTTGACGATGTCCGCCGACGGAATGGTTGCGACGGCAATGCTCGAGGTTACCGAAGATGGCGAATATTACGTCGCTACTGATTTCAACGGTGACCCGGTCAGGTTGTCCGATACCTATTTCATCGACGTCGTCGCCGACAGTCGCCCCGTCATATCCGTCGTCAAGCCGGGACGCGACTGGCGCGCCAGTAGCGTTGAGGAAGTTTCCGTTGAAATCCAGGCCAGCGACGATTTCGGTCTGGATCGTCTCGAGCTCCATTACGCCGTCAACGGCGGCGAGTGGATGGTTGCCGATCTCGAGGTCGACGGGGACAACGTGCTGCGCGAGGAGGTTCTCTACCTCGAAGACATGACCCGGTTCGATGAAGCCACGGTCCTCGATTTTCTCATCGACGAAGAATCGGTTGTCGAGAACGGCGGTCTGGAACCCGGCGATCTGATCTCATATTTTGCGGAAGCTTACGATCGGGAATCGTCGATGCGGACCGATCTCTATTTCGTCGAAGTGCAGCCCTTCGACCGCACCTTCTCACAGTCGACCCAGGGCGGCGGCGGCGGTGGCGGTGGTGGTGGCGGCGGCGAGCAAAGCGAGATCTCGCAGCGACAGAAGGAAATCCTCGTCGCGACCTGGAATCTCATTCGCGAGCAGGAAGAGCAAGCCGGCTTTCAGGATGAGCAACAGATTCGGGACAACGGCGAGTTACTCGCGGA
This sequence comes from Rhodospirillaceae bacterium, assembly GCA_024638465.1. Classification (GTDB taxonomy): domain Bacteria; phylum Pseudomonadota; class Gammaproteobacteria; order Steroidobacterales; family Rariloculaceae; genus SMWC01. Next base: position 2,962 of record JAHEKF010000049.1, read on the forward strand.
GCTGCAACGAACTCTGGCGGAGCAGGCACAGACCCTGGCTTCGCGAACGCGCGCGCGCCAGCTGACGACTGCCGACGAGCAGATCGAGACTTTCGTCCAGGCGCTCGAAGATGCAGCCGAGGCGATGGTTCCGGCAGCAGAGCGCTTATCCGATGTGGAATTCAGTGAGGCCGTCCCGTCTGAACAGCAGGCGCTGCAGCATCTGCTGCGCGCCGAATCCGTGTTTACCGATATCCAGGTCGCCTTCAATCAGGGCGGTGGCGGCGGCGGTGGCGGCGGCTTCGCCGGGCGCGATCTGACCGAACTGTTCGAGCTCGAGATGGATCTCGACAAGAACCAGTACGAGACCGAATCCGCGGCGTCCTTCGGTGGCGGCAGCCCCGAGGAACAGGAGATCGACGAAGCGATCGCCAAGCTTCAGGAACTTGCGCAGCGCCAGGAGAATCTCGCGCGGCAGGCGGGGCAGCGCAATCAGCTGACCGAAGCGGAGCGTTGGCAGCAGGAGCAGCTGCGCCGCGAGACCGAAGAATTACGCCGCGAACTCGAGCAGCTGCGCCAGGCAGCCGCGAATCAGCAGCAGCAACAGGGTCAGCAAGGTCAACAGGGCCAAGAGGGTCAACAGGGTCAACAGGGACAGCCGGGACAGCCGGGACAGCCTGGCCAGGCCGGGCAATCGGGACAGCAGGCGTCGGAGGCGTTGCAGCAGATCGACAATGCGCTGCAGGCCATGGACAGGGCCAGTGGGCAGAACGGCGAGAGCCTGGATCCCGAACAGGCACGGCGGGCGCTGGAGGAGGCGCGTCGGCAGCTCGATCGCGCGCTCGAGCAGATGACGGCGGAACGCCGCGCGGCTGCGGGCGAAGCGTTTTCGGATCTGTCGGATCGGTCAACGGAAATCTTCGACGATCAGCGTCTCATCGCCCAGGAGCTGCAACAAGTCGCACGTGAGTATCTCGAGGCACGCGCGCAGGGTTTGTCGATGCGCGACATCATGACGCCGGAAGAAGCTTACGATCTCGCGGATCGCAAGTGGACGATGCAACGCGATTTGGAACAGCTCGAACAGGATATTCAGGAGATCGCGCAGCAGTTCCGTGGTCAGACGCCGACTGCGAGCGAAGAGCTGCAGGATGCGTTGACGGATCTGCAGCAGTCGCAAGCGGTCGCGAGACTCGGCGATGCGGCATATCGAATTCGTTATGGCGCCGCACATGAAGCGGCTGCGGTAGAAGGCATTACCACGACCGCACTCGACGATCTGCAACGCGGGACCGAAAGAGCGCTCGCGCTTGCCGAGCAGGAAGCCGGAGAGGGTGTCGAGCCCGAGGCAGATCCGCAGGCCGAGTTGCTGGCAGAGTTGCAGCAACTGCGGCGCGAACTTGCGCAGCTGCAGGCGGGCAATGGCGAGCCGGGTCAGCAGGGTCAGCAGGGTCAGCCGGGCCAGCAGGGCCAGCCGGGTCAGCAGGGTCAGCCGGGTCAGCAGGGTCAGCCGGGCCAGCAGGGTCAGCAGGGTCAGCAGGGGCAGGCCGGGGGGCAGCAGGGCCAGCAGGCAGGCGGCACATTCGGCGGCAACCGTCTCGGTGGCTGGCGTGGCCCCTACGATCCGAACCAGCGCGGTCTCGGCACCTGGGATCCTTCCGGGATTGGCAATTTCGATGCGGACGATCGGGCGGAGCTCGAAGATCGACTCACCGAAGCGGGCAGCGATCTGCTGGCGCTCGGCTCACGGCTGCGAACCGAAGGCCTGACGGATGCCGATCTCGAAGAGTTGAGGCGCCTTGGCGACGCGTTGCGGGGCGGACTGACCGGTAACCCGGAACTCATCGAGCAGGAATTTCTCGCGATGCTCAGCCTTGTCGAGAAGCTCGAGTTGCAGCTGGCGCAAGGCGAAGCGGGTGCCGAGGAAGCCGGTGTGCGTACTGAAGCGCCGGCGCAGGTCGCGCCGGGTTACGAAGAAGCGGTCGCAGAGTATTACCGCCGCCTGAGTCGCGGCGCGCAATAGCCGGTCGAGGTATCAGGGGCTGCGTAACGCGCCTGGCCGGCGTCCGCTGCGGTGACGTCGCAATGCAAAGAATCCTTTAGTCCCATAGGTTTACGCGCTCAGACAAGCGTATTTACTGCCGCTTGGTGGGATAATTCGCGGATGGACGAGCGACCGGACGCAACCATCGTTACGCAGAATCTGCAACGCCGTTATCACATGGGCGGCGAAGTCGTGCACGCGTTGCGGGGAGTCGACCTGAAGATTGATCACGGCGAGTACGTGGCGGTCATGGGACCGTCGGGCTCCGGGAAATCGACGCTCATGAACATGATTGGTTGCCTTGATACGCCCGATGAAGGCGAGTACTGGCTGAATGGCAAGCTCGTATCCGAGATGAACGATCGCGAACTCGCTCGCGTCCGAAACGGGGAAGTCGGATTCGTGTTTCAGACTTTCAATCTGCTGCCGCGCGCCAACGCGCTGCACAATGTCGAGATGCCGCTGATCTACGGTGGCATGAAACGCAAGGAACGACTCGAGCGAGCTGCGGCCGCACTGAAGCGCGTCGGCCTTGCAGACCGCATGAGCCATCGGCCAAGCGAGATGTCCGGTGGTCAGCGGCAGCGTGTCGCGGTTGCTCGCGCGCTCGTCACGGAGCCAAGCATCCTGCTGGCGGATGAACCGACGGGAAATCTCGACTCGACGACCGGCAATGAGATCATGGCGCTGTTCGACGAGCTTCACGAGGCAGGTCACACCATCATCCTTGTCACACACGAGCCGCATATCGCGGAGCATGCGGAGCGATCCATCGTGCTGCGTGATGGCTCGATCGAGACCGACGAAAGAACGAGAACGAGGGATCACTGAACATGCGGACCGGAATATTGGCAGTTCTCTTCTCGCTGCTGGCCGCTTGCGCGGACGAGCAGTCGCAGTCCATCGCACCAATCTACGACAGGGCGCCTGTCGAAACTCGTGCGATCCAGGTTTCGGTCGATGCGGCAGGCGTGATCGAACCGGAGATCACGGTAGAGGTCAAGTCTAAGGCGTCTGGCGAGATCCTTGCCATGTACGCGGAGACCGGTGACGTCGTGGATTCCGGCTCGCTGTTGGTCGAGATCGATCAGCGAACACCGCGCAATCGTCTTGCGCAGGCGGAAGCCGAACTCGTCGCTGCACGAGCGCGCAGGGAAATTGCCGAGACCCAGATGCAACGCTCGGCGACGCTGTACGAATCGGGTACGGTTACCGAGACAGAGTTCGAACAGAGCCAGCTCGAATTCGCCAACGCCGAGGCGCAGGTGATCGGTATGCAGGTCGCGCTCGAGAACGCGCGAATCGCGATGGACGATACGGAGGTGCGCGCGCCGATTACGGGCACGATCATAGAACGCAACGTCGAGACGGGCACCGTGATTTCCTCGCCGACACAGGACGTCAGCGGCGGCAGCATTCTGCTCAAGATGGCGGACCTGACGACAGTCCAGGTGCGAACGCTCGTCGATGAGACCGACATCGGCAAGATTCGACCCGGCATGCAAACGCGCGTTACGGTTGCTGCCTACCCGAACCAGCCTTTCGACGGCCAGGTTCTGAAGATTGAGCCGCAGGCAATCGTCGAACAGAACGTGACAATGTTCGCCGTTCTCATCAGGCTCGAGAATCGCGGCGATCTTCTCAAGCCCGGGATGAATGCCGAAGTTCAGATCCAGATCGAGAGCCGCGAGGCTGTCTCCGTTATACCGACGATCGCGTTGCGCGCGGAAAGCGATATACCAACCGCTGCGCTGATGTTGGGGATGGCCGAGCCCGAGTTACGTGACCGGCTCGTTTCGACCGCGCCGGAGGGCGTGGATCTGGCCGCGTCGCAGAGTCAGAATCGACCCGGCAGTCAGCTTCCCGACGGTATCGACATGTCACAGATGCAGGCGATCATGCAGAAGCGGCGTAACGGAGAGACGCTGACAGCCGAAGAACAGGCGCTGGTGGCGCAGATCCAGCAGCGCGTCCAGGCCGCCGGTGGCGGTATGGGAGGTGGCGGAGGCGGCGGCATGGGCGGCGCAAGGAACGCGAACCAGGACTCCGTTACCGACTACCAGTTCGGCGGCAACTACTGGGTCGTTACCATGCAGAACGGCAAGCCGGTCCCGCAGGCGGTACAAACCGGGCTCACCGACCTGGAGTACAGCGAAATAGTTGCGGGCCTTGGTCCCGACTCAGAAGTGCTGCTACTGCCGAGCTCGAGCCTGTACGAGCAAACCGAGACGCTGCAGAACTTCATCTCCCAGCGTTTTGGCAGCGCAACGCCGTTCCAGTCGACCGGCGGAACCGGCGGCGGGCGGCGCTAGGCGACGACCTCGCGGCGTGCCGGCGGCGATTCGAGAGATTCAGCCCGTAATCACGTAATCGAGAATTTCGACAACCTGCTCGGGTGTTTTCGCTGTCGCGTTCGCGGCGGCATCGACTTCCTTGAGCGCGTGGTTGTGCTCCTCATCGTGAAGAATAATGAGCGATTTATTGAGAGCGGCCGCGTAGCCTGCATCGAAAGCCGCGTTCCACTGTTTGAATTTCGGACCGAACCGAACGACCACGACGTCGGCATTGCCGATCATGCTCGAAGTTCTGATGGCGTTAATCCCCGCGCCTTTACGGTCCTGCCAGAACGCCTGCGACTCTTCACCGAGAATCTTGACGCCGCAATGATCGCTCGAATCGTGATCGGTTACCGGACCCGAGAATGAGACCGGAAGATTCTTTTCTTTGGCGCCCGCTACGATTCGATCGCGCCAGTCCGAGTGAATCTCGCCGGCAAGGTATACGTTCCACTGTCTATCGCTCATCCTGGGTACTCCGATCTGTGATCTGTTGGAGGCGGCTCCGCCAAAAGCGGCATAAGGTAGCAGACTTGAGGCTCGCCTCGAAGCCCGATTTCAGCCGCCGTCAGGGGAGAGGACTGCCCCAGCCGCTCTCGCGCAGATAATCTTCGAAGCTCAGCAGCCAGGGATATTCACTGCGCAACGCATCGACGTCGACCGGATCGGTGTTCTCCATATACCAGCGTTCGCGCGATATGGCGGTTTCGGTCGCTGTTGCTGAATAGTCTTCCCAGGGTATCTGGTGATATTCGATCATGGTTCCGGTAACGCGGCTCATGGCAGCCGCGATGTCCGCGTAACTGATGCGGTCGCCTGCGATCGACGATGCCGTTCCGAGCCATTTTTGCGGGTTGTCGAACGCTTCCGCGGCGAATCTGCCGATGTCACGCGGCGCAATATACACACGCGCGAGATCGGGAGGCAGCGGTCCCCAGAATTCGCCGGCGGCGATCGTTGCCGCACGCGCTGACTCGAACGTGCTCATGAAACTGGCTGGCCGGATGATCGTGAAAGGGATATCGAGAGTGCGAATGTAGTCCTCGATGATGAGTTTGCTCTCGAACTGGGGAACGCCCGTCCCCAGCGTCGCTTTCGCGACCGATGTATAAACGAAATGCTCGATGCCGGCGCGCTTCGCGGCATCGGCGAAGGCTTTGCCCTGGCGAATTTCGCCATCGACGCCTACGCCGCGATACTGCTGAACCGAAAATGCGCCGTAGGCGCCGGCAAGTGCCGCATCGAGGGAGTCGGCATCGTCGAAATCGCCACGAACCATTTCGATTCCGAGCGCACGAAGCGCTCGAGCGGTGTCGCTATCGGGATTCCGGGTCAAACCGCGCACGGCGTAGCCGCGGTTGTTCAGTACCCGCGCTACGGCGCCGCCCTGGGTGCCGGTTGCGCCCGCCACGACGACGACCCGGGTTCCGTCCTGCGCGAATACGGCACCCGCCCACACGAGAACAGCGGTCAGAAAAAAGTTTCGCAGCGACGGCAGCGTCATTCTTCGTCCTTATCGACGGGTGTCCCCAGGGCCTCGCGCGCCGTTGCTTTCGACCACCTGACGAAATGCCAGAGCTGGTCGGTAAGCCGCGGTGAGTTGGCTGGCTCGAATTTCTGGTCGCGGATACTTTCGAGCGCCGATCGGTAGCGGGCCGCCTTGATTCGCAGGGTATCGATGTCGTCGCTGGACTCCTCGGAGTCGCTGGAATTCTCCCGTGTGGTGAGCTGCTTGCCGCCGGAAGTCGCGGCCTTCTTATTGTCCATGACTCATCATATCGATTTCCGATCCCCATTTGTCAATACGCGGCCGTGCGGCTAGGATCGTGGCAGAGTTCTGCCGCCTTTCTCACAATCCAGAGAGCTTCATCATGAGCCTTGCCGATAATCGCTGCATACCGTGTCGCGGCGGCGTTCCGCCCCTTTCCGACGATGCGGCGCAGGAGTTGCTGCAGCAGCTCGACGCGGGATGGGCGCTTAATGCGGACGGGCACCTGGAGCGCGAATACCGCTTCAAGAATTTTAACGCTGCGATGGCACTCGCAAACGCTGTCGCCGCTATCGCTGATGACGAAGATCATCATCCCGATCTTTACATTGCGTGGGGCAAGTGCCGCGTTGAGATCTGGACTCACAAGATCAGCGGATTGACCGAAAGTGATTTTTTCTTTGCCGCGAAGGTTGACCGCGCCGCAGCGTCTCTGGCGAGCGCGGCGGGAGAATAGCGCCAATGCTTCTGAATTTCGCGGACGCCATTCGCCCTGAGCGAAGAGCGAACACGCTGCGGCGTGCGGCGTTAATGAGCATCGGTGCTGCACTGTGCGCCTGCGGGCAACAACCTGCTGCGGTCGGGCCGCGATCGCAGCCCGGGGCAGCGATGACGATCTACGCCCCCGAGCAGCACGAGCTTTACGACGGGCAATTTTCGATTTCCGGTCAGCGGATTTATCAGGTCGGCCGGCTCGATGACCCGTCACCCTGGGATCACATGGGCGACGACGCATCGAATCTAACGAGCGTTGGCGGGGAAATCAGCTTTGACGTCGACGAGATCCGCAACACGGGCAGTTTCCGTGCCGAATTGCAGCTGCCCGAGGGCCGCTACGTCGTGGAGATCGATCGCTTCCACGAGTTCTCGGCCTGCCAGGACGGCGGTATCGCCGCGTTTCTTTACGAGCACGGCGATTCCGGCTGCGGAGATGCGAACTGGCCGAAGAGCCTGCTATACGTTGCGGGATGGGGGTACGGGCACGCTACGTTGAATGGTGAGTTGCTCTATCAGGACTACGAACTGCACTTCATGGTCACGCAGGGAATGCGTCATCGCGAGACGCTCCAGGTCATGCTGAGTCCGGACCTGGGACCGGCGGGCGCTATCAACCCCGCTGCCCAGCAGCTCGACTTCTATATTCGCAGCCCGGAGGGGAATGCCGCCAATCACCCCTCGCGCGAGGTTTTCGATCACTTCTTCGCGATGGATGTCACCTGGCGCTGAGCCAGGACCCATGTCGTCCGGATGGCTCAGGTCTTCGAGACGTCCAGAAACCAGTCCAGGATTTCTTCCCCGGTCATCATGCAGACGCCGGGTTTCGAGCCGACATAGTCGTAGAGCTGTTCCAGATATTTGATGCGATGCGGTGCGCCCGTCAGAAACGGGTGCAGACTGATCGCCATGATCCGCGTGTGTTCCGCACCTTCGGCATAGAGGCGATCGAAATGGTCGATCCCTCGCCGAAGGATCTCGTCCGAACGATGCTGTTGCAGCGCCGAGATCGGAATGTCGTTGAGTTCAACGGTGTAGGGAACCGAGATTAATGGGCCCGCGGAAGTTCGAATCCGCACGGGCTGGTCGTCGAGAACCCAGTCCGCGACGTACTCGATACCTTCCTCGACGAGCAGATCGGCAGTCTCGAACGTTTCCGTCAAGCCGGGACTTTCCCAGCCTCTCGGTGGCTTGCCTGCGATTTCTTTTATGGCGTTGACCGTATCGCGGATCGCCTGACGCTGATCTTCGAGCGCGTGCATCGGACCCTGTTTGAAGCCATGACCCATGATCTCCCAGCCCGCGCCGAGCGCGGCTTCGATGACCCGCGGATAACTCGTGCAAACTGCGCCATTCGTCGCGAGAGTTGCGCGGAGACCGGCGCTTTCGATCGCTTCGATCAGTCGCCAGAAGCCGACACGCATTCCATATTCGTGCCACGCCCAGTTCGGCAGGTCGGGAAGCAGCTGTTTGCCGCGCGGCGGCGGCAGCACGGTTCGCGGCATCGGGTTGTCGACGGACCAGTGCTCGACATTGACAATAGTCCAGACGGCGATGCGACCGCCGTCCGGTAACGGCAGTGGTGGGCGATCGACGATCGCGCTGTAATCGATGCGATCGCGTGGTTTCATCGGCTCGGACACTCGGGACTCCGTTCACGTTACGTGGCGCATAACACTATACACACGCGCATTCGCCGGCAAAGCGCTCCCGCACGCGCTGGCAACGTCCAGGGACGGCGTATCTTGCTAGAATTCGGAAAACGAGATCTGAAAACCAAAGAGGGGAAATCATGCCGAGCGAAAAACCGCGCGTGGACCGCCGCGACTTCATACAGGCATCTGCGGGTCTTGCCGCGATTGCCGCCGGTGCCGCGGGTACGGCGCAGGCGCAACGCACGAGTCTGACGAATCTGTCGGCCGGTGCGCCGCTCGAGGTAAGACGCGTCGTGACGGGCCATCGCGATAATGGCGATTCCTACGTGGCGATCGACGAGATTTCCGGCGATGTATCTTCGCGGCGAGAGGGAATGCAGGCCGTCGTAATCTGGTCGACGGGAGAGTCGCCTGCCGACAATTCAGATCCCGCTGATGGCGCAGCGAGAACGCTCGCGACCTCGGATGACAACGGCACCGTTTTCAGAATCGTCCAGTACGATCCCGGTGTTGCGCCGCGAAATCATCGAACGCAGTCTATCGACTACGCAGTCATCATGTCGGGCGAGATTACGATGCGACTGGATGAAGGCGAAGTCGTGCTGCGCCAGGGCGATGTACTCGTTCAGCGAGGGACGATTCACGACTGGGTCAACAATGGAACGGAGCCCTGTGTCGTCGCATTTATTCTTTGTGCCGCCAGGGAACTCGAAGTTGGCGGAAGAGTTCTCGAGGCCACGGGCTAGTTTCGAACACGAGGAGAGTTTCATGTTTTATCGATCATTACTGCGGGTCTTTGCATGCGTGATGGTGCTATCGGCCGTCTCCATGACGGCTGCGGGACAAAGCTGGGGACCCAGAACCCTGGACGAGCTCAAGCAGGAGACCCTGCGCCGCGCGACTCACAATCTTGGCCCGATTACGGGCGTACGAATCGAAGACGCGGAGCGCGCGATGGCGAGCTTCGATACGCTCGATCAGGATCTATGGGCGCAGGTCTGGATGAGCAACGGCGAGGACTATATGTCGCGTGCGCAACGCGCCGGGTCTGTCGACGAAGCTCGCGACCACTACTACAACGCCTGGAGAAACTTCAACGTCGGTCGTTGGCCCACCGAGAAGCATTCGCCGGGCAAGCGACAATCATACGAGAACGCGCTGCGCGCATTTCACGAGTACGGCAAGTTGCTCGATCCGCCGGTGGAGACAGTTCGAATTCCGTTCGAAGACACCGAGCTCGTCGCCTATCTCAGGATTCCGGATTCAGATTCGCCCGTTCCTCTCGTGCTCGGCATCAACGGACTCGATTCCCGAAAAGAAGACGTGATTGCCGGAGCGGACCGTTATGTCGCCAACGGGGTGGGCGTGTTCGCGATGGACATGCCCGGAACAGGACAGTCACCCGTTCTGATCGACGTGGGTTCGGAACGCGTATTTACGACTGCACTCGACTATCTCGCGACTCGGGACGATGTCGATGCCGATCGTATCGCCGTACAGGGGCGCAGCTGGAGCGGCTATTGGGCGGCAGTAGTCGCTTATCTCGAACGCGACCGGGTTCAGGGAGCGGCGATTCATGGCGTCGGTGTCCACGGCTACTATCAACCCGAGTGGCAGGAGCACGCGATCCTCAGCGAGGAATATCTGTTCGATCTGTTTCCTGCCCGCGCAGCGGTGTACGCCACCGAGACGATGGAGGATTTCTTGAGCTATGGCCCGCGCCTGTCGCTCGTCGAGCGCGGGCTCATCGACAAGCCCTCCGCGCCGATGCTGCTCGTCAATGGTGAGCTCGATACGCAACAGCCGATCGCGGATCTCTATCTCATGATGCGTCACGGGGACCCCAAGCATGCCTGGGTAAATCCCGTGGGTGGCCATATGGGCAGGTCGTCCGAATGGCCGACCGGGCGAATTCTCGCCGAAGTTGTCGAGCCCTGGCTCATGCGGCAGATCGGCGTCGACCCGAAGCGGCACTAGGAAGACGGGTACGCGGAGACGCCAGGCCGGTCTATCTACAGCTGCTGTGACAGAAATACCGACACTTGATCTCGGGCCTTACCTGGCGGGCGATATCGATGCGCGCGAGCGGTTGGCGGAGACGCTGCGAGAGATCCAGCAGACGATCGGGTTCTACGTCGTCGAGAATCATGGCGTTCCGGCCGAACCCATCGAGCGGGCTTATGCTGCGCTCGAGGAATTCTTCGCGCTACCTCTCGAGGAGAAGCTCAAACTCCGGATCGATCAGCGTTCGGTCGGCTATATTCCCGCCAGGACGACCGTGTACGTGACGTCGAAGATCAACGTCAATACGAAGCCGGACCTCAACGAGACGATTACGCTGGCCAGAGAGAGGCCGGCAGACGACCCGGCAATTCAGCAGGGGCTGCGTTTCGTCGGCCCGAATCGCTGGCCCGAAGCGCTGCCCGGATTTCGTGAAGCGATGCTCGTTTATCAGGACGCCATGGCCAAGCTCGGGTACGCAATGTTGCCGCTTTATGCCCGTGCGCTCGAGTTGCCCGCTGATTATTTCGATCCTTACTTCACCGAGCCGATGTGGTGGACCCGAAACGCGTTCTATCCCGCGGCCAGCCCGGAAGAGAACCAGTTCGGAATCTCGCCGCACTCCGATCACGGCTTCATTACTCTCTTGCCCCTGTCCGATGTGCCCGGTCTCGAGATCCTGCGGCCCAGCGGTGAGTGGCTCGCCGCCAGGCCATTGAATAACGGCATACTCGTCAACACGGGAGAGTTCCTGAATCGCTGGTCTAACGGAAGATTTCTCGCGACGCCGCATCGCGTCGTTTCGCCTGAGCAGGATCGCTATTCGATGGCAATGTTTTTCAATCCCAATGCGGAGACGCTGGCCGTACCGCTCGAGACATGTGTAACCGACGAGCAGCCAGCTGCTTTCGAACCCGTCACGATGCTCGAGTACATGAGCTGGTACATCGACCGGAACTACAAGCGAGAGTCCGGCGGAACTCAGGACTAGCCGGGCCGGTACCGACGCGCTGCTTGCCACGATCCTTCGATGCGGCCGCTAAACGCTTGCTATCGGGCGCCGGCTGAAGCCATTATCCGGCTGTACGAAAACACGTCGCTTTGGTCGCCGTTTGGCCAACTGCCGGCCCGAAGGGGGGATCCAATGTCATCTCGAAGCCAGACGCATAAGAAAGCCAGATCGATCGCTCTCGTTGCCATATTGACGATCGCCGCCATTTCCGCCGGCGCGCAGGATCGCGCCGACCCGCCGCCAGCCTCGGTCAGCGCCCGGCAGATGACGTCGGCGGCTGCTGATTTCCTCACGAGCCTCTCGGCGGCTCAGCGCGAGGCCGCGTCATACGCGTTTAGCGTAAGCAATCGAACGAACTGGTCGAACACGCCGGTATTCGTGCACGACCGGCCCGGACTACTGTTCGCCGATCTGAGTGACGCACAACGCCAGGCTGCGCATCGATTGCTGCGCGCTTCCCTGTCGAGTCAGGGTTACCAGAAGATTACGGGTGTCATGCGCCTCGATCGAATTCACGGCGACCGGGAACTTGCGAGACTCGAACACGAAGGGCCGGAGGAGGGCGCCCGTCCCTATTTCCAGGAAGAGGCGGAAAGCTTCGGTTCGGGCAGTTATGCGATCGCGATTTTCGGTAACCCGGAACGCGACTCGGACTGGGGCTGGCTCCTGCAGGGGCACCACATGGGCGCCAGCTTCACGGTTTCCGGCGGCCGTACGGGATTCACGCCGCTGTTTCTCGGCGCAACGCCGCTCGTGCTGGAGCGAGGAATTCATGCGGGCTGGTCGGCGCTTTCGCACGAAGTAACCAGGGGCGTCGAGCTGATGGAGTCACTGACCGATGAGCAGCGACGCGTTGCCGTCGTCAGCAGTGAGGTACCGAACGATGTGCTCGAGGGTGTCGGGCGCAGGCACAGCCTCGCGGAACAGACAGGACTTAAAGCATCCGCCATGACGCCGGCTCAGCGACGTCTGCTGCGAGTGCTCGTCGAAGAGTATGTGCGCAACGCGGATTTCGATGCGGCCGAAGCGCAGCTGGACTTCATAACGGACAGCGGTTGGGAGAATCTTTCGTTCGCGTGGATCGGGCCGACCGGCGATCGTGCTGCGCCTTTCTATTATCGCGTCCACGGCGACCGAATTCTTATCGAATTGACCCAGCGTCCCAACCACGTCCACACGATTGTTCGTGATCCGGCAAACGATTATGGCGAAGCCTGGCTTGGACAGGCTTATGCGGAGGAATACTCGGCGGCGGATCGTTTCGACATGGCGGTCACCGCCTATGAGGCGGAGAACGAGTAGCAGGAGGACCGATGATGGCAAGATCGAGAAACTTTGTCTTTTCGCGCTCACCGGCGTTGGAGCGCGGCGATCGCGTGAGTCGCCGCACTGTTCTCGCGGCGGGATCTGCGCTGGCGACTGCGATGGTCATGCCGTCGGCGATCGTGGCTCAGTCCGTCAGCGGTTCGGATTCGAAATTCCGGCGGGTGCGTACCCAGTTCATTGCGGCGCTCGGAGACCCGGATGCGACGTCGGGGACGAACGCGAACGCCTGGGGACTATGGCGACAGGATCCCGGTCCGCGCGGCGTCCGCCTGAACCGCTTCGATCGGCTGGTCGCCGCAGATGGTGTCGCTCCCGCCAGGTGGCAGTTCGACGCCGAGGCGTGGTGGCTCGAGGAGAACGGTCTGATCATGGAGGCTCCGGAGTTTCCGCTGCCAACCGGACAGTATCTGGTTACCGGAAATCGCGAGGTAACGACCGTCCTGACGATTCATCCGGTGGACGCCGATGGCCACCATCGCTGGGAACTCGCCGATGGCGCCAGTATTTACGACGTTACGCACCTGCGCTGTCGCTCCGCGCTATATTCGCAGGCGAGCGGCACTAATTCGTGCACGCCTGCGAATGCGCGCGTGAATAACTTCCCCGTGACTCCCGGGGCTGCGATGCCGCCCGTCGACGGCTGTGACAAGCAGGACTATGCGGTTCTGTTCGTCATCGGAGTCGCTGAGTCCTGAATCGCTCGCCGGGTTACGGATAGCCGAAAGGATTCGCCGCAGAATAAACTTCGAGGCCGTCGTCGATTAGAATCGCCTTTCTGCCGGGTCCGTTCGAATAACAGGTTTACGTTGAGGAAAATCGATGAGTTCAGGAACTAAAACTACATCCAGGGCCGTATTGCTGCTGTCGACGGCGTTCGTTGCCGTTTCCGTATTTGGGCAGACGGCTCGACTCGACCGCGAAGCGAGCGCCGAACTCGGACGACAGTTCGAGACCGCCGAAGCTCTGTACGAGGCCCTGACAGAGGAAGCCGGAGGTGGCCAAAGGCTGGAATGGGACAACCTGCCGGCGTGGAGCGGAATCTACACACGCGGCCGCGGACGGCTTAACTTCGACCCCGATCGGCCGGCCGACATGCTCACGACGGCGAAACTCACGCCTGAATATCAGGCGCGCTTCGAGGAAACCCTGAGGCTTCGCGAACAGGGCATCGAATATGACCCGCTGAGCTATTGTCAACCGCCCGGGTTCCCAAGGTGGATAACCGAACCGAATCTGCGCGAATTCGTCGTTACACCGGACCAGACCTGGTTTTTGAACGAGCTCGCAAACGACATTCGTCGCGTCTATACGGATGGACGCGAGCACACGCCGGTCGAAGATCGATACCCACTTTATAATGGAGACTCAATCGGATTCTGGGACGGCCATCGACTGATCGTACATACGAATCAGCTCATGGAAGGCATCTACCAGCGTGCGCACCCGAATCACTCCGACCAGATTGAAACGGTCGAAATCTGGCAGCAAGTGGATGACAGAAATATCGACGTGGATCTTTGGGTTTACGATCCGCCATCGCTGTTGGAGCCATGGTACACGCGGCAGACTTACACGAAGCTCACCGATCCGGAGAAGCGCTTACGCATCCGGTACTGGAATTGCAGCGAGAATCAGAACAACTCGACGTTCATTACGGAAGAGGGAGCGACGCAGTTTACGGATTTTTCTTTTACGACAGAGGACGACGAATGAGGTCGAAGATCATGAGAATCAGCATCGGTTTCACTGCGATCGCGGCCTGCGGAGTACTTTCATTGCCCGCGCTCTCGCATCATTCTGACCGAATGTACGCGCTGGACACGACCGTTACGCTGGAAGGCGTCGTGCGGGAATTTCAGTATTCCAACCCTCACGCCTGGTTGATAGTCGATGTGGAGAACGACGACGGTAGTGTTACAACCTGGGGTTTCGAGGGCTCGTCGGCAAGCAACATGATGCGGGCGGGGGTTCGTCCGGGCGATCTGGCGCCCGGAACGAGGGTAAGAGTCAGCGGCCACCCCATGCGTGACGGTCGTCCGGCGGCGGAGTGGATAACGTCTTTCAGGGTCGAGGACGGCAAGGAGTTCAACCCGCGAGGCTATCGCGTCGAGTAGCGCTTCGCACTTCCTGGAGCGACGGTCATCACGAAGCCGCTGGCGACCGATAAGCCTCGGTCTTGCGGCTAGGCCAGCCGATCCACGATCGAGCCCCGGCTTCCCAGCCTGCCGTTCAGGTCGGCCAGTGCCGCATCGACATTTACAGCAAGTCGATCGAGCAGGCCGGATGACGCCTCGGTACCGACCAGAAACCTGAGTGTGGAGGATGCATTGCGGTGCAGATTTCGCGTCAGTATGCCGGTGTCGAGACTTGCCCCGGGAGCAGCGGTCTCCAGACGTAACCCAAAGCTCCCGCCCACCGCATTCGCCTGAGTAGCGAGCGCATCGCGGACGATTTCCCGAAGCCCCGCGTTCAGGGGGCTGAGCGTGGCGCTTCCTTTCGCCGTCGACAGCAAGCCGCTGAGCCGCCGCGTCACCCGATCCAGGGTTTCTGTGACGAAGCTGGTCTGTCCTGAGGAAAGCCCGTTTCCCCGGACGCTGCGGACGACGCCGACAGGGATGTTCAGAGAGGAGAAGAAACCGGTTGCTCCGTCGTCGAGCGCGATCGTGTTACCGCTGCCGAAGCGGACTTGCTGCGGCGGCTCCGTGTATGTTGCCGTGACGCCTGCTTCGGATGCGTTGATTCGGTCGAGAATGTCGCGCAGCGAATCGGTCTGAGTGTCGATTGCGATTGCGGTCTGATTCACTGATATCGTCCCGCTTTGTACACTCTGGAACTGGGCGACATCCGTCAGGGGCGAATCGATGTCCGCATCGCGCCCGGGTATCACTGTTGCACCGGACAGTTTGGTTGCGTCGGCGAAACCGGAGTCGTCGCTGTCGATCACGACAGTCGGGGCAAGCCCGGGGGTGTCCTGGGTAAGCACGAGCCGTTCCGACGCCTGGTCGAAGGTCGCAGTGACGCCGGCGCCGGACTGATTGATAGCAGTAACCATCGAATCGATGCTGTCGGTTTCGACGACAGCGACGTTGACGCCGTTGATCGTCAAGGTCCCGCCGCCGACGCTCTGACCGGGATCGAAGTTCGGCGTCGAGTTGCGCGTGCCGTTAAACGGGTTAGCTGGAATGACCGCGCTACCGATGGAGTCGAAGACATCGACGAGAAGCTCGTCATTTTTTACCAGCGTTCCGGCGCCGAGGCTGAAGTTAAGACCATTGGGTAAGTTGTATTGCTGCTCGAGCGGATCACTGGCGTCGATCGTGATATTTGCGAGGTTGCTGTTGTTCGTGTCGCGTACCCGGATGCGCAGATCAGTGAGACCGCGCACGCCCGTGTCGCGAGCGATGAATCGCAGCGTCCCGGTCCCGCCCGAGCCATCATAGATGCCGCCAACGGTAATCAGCGCCGTAGAGGATCCCGAGCCGGTCCAATCCGGGCCGAACGGAGAGAACGAGGTCGGTGCCGTGTTGATCTCCGCGGCCGACTGGAGCACGGCTGCGCGCGTGGAATTGTCGAGAGCCAAAGGGGTCGTCGAGTTGACGCCCAGAACGTTCGCTCGGCCTACGCGCGACGATCCGGCCGCGTCCTTGGCTTCGTTAATCGCGTCGCGCAGTCCCAACAGCTGGTATCGCGCAAGGATCAGGGCGGAGATATCCGGCGACACGGCCTTGATATTGCTGCGGGCGGCTTGCGGCTCGACCTTGGCCGGTTCGACCCGGGTATATTGAGCGAGGTTCTGCAGACTGAGCGTAATCGACATCGCCGGTCCGTGGCGTGCGGGGTATCGACCGTCTCAGGGCCGATGGCCGCGATCAACCGGTGTTTGACATAAAACCGACGCCGACGGGGGAATTGTGGACTGGATAGCCGAAGGCCTTGCCCCGGTGTGCGCCAGTACCGGTCGCCTGTTCGCAGTTGGAGCGAAAAGAGAGTCCGATTTTGTATGACTGCTGCGGTTCGCTGTCGCTGTACGATCCGGCTCCCTTCGCATGATCGCCGACGCTTTCTTGCGTGCCTGCCACTGACGGCAGTACGCTGTTTCGGAGCCTCTATCGGCAACGGGAAATGATGAACCAAACAGACAGCAATCTCGCGCTTTTCTGCGACTTCGAGAATATCGCGCTAGGCGTGCGCGAAGCGAAGTACGCGCGCTTCGATATCAACGAGATCATGGAACGCCTCCTGGTCAAGGGCAGCATCGTCGTGAAGAAAGCCTACTGCGACTGGGAGCGTTACAAGGCTTTCAAGGCGGCGATGCATGAAGCAGCCTTCGAACTGATCGACATTCCGCATGTCCGACAATCCGGCAAGAACTCTGCCGACATTCGGATGGTCGTGGATGCTTTGGATCTCTGTTATACGAAGTCCCACGTCGATACCTTCGTGATCATCAGCGGCGACTCCGACTTTTCTCCTCTCGTCAGCAAGCTTCGCGAGAACGCCAAAACGGTTATCGGCGTCGGTGTAAAGAACTCGACATCCGATCTGCTGATCAGTAATTGCGATGAGTTCATTTACTACGACGATTTGATTCGGAAAAAAGAGCGTGAGGAACCGGAGCGAAAGAAGTCATCAGGTGGCAAGCGAGCCAAGAGCAAGAAAAAGCCTGACGATAAGAAGCAGGAAGGAATCAGCCTCGCTTTGGAAACGGCACGCGCGCTCTACGCCGAGCGCGGAGAAGAGATACTTTGGGGATCGATGATAAAGCAGGCCCTTAAGCGCCGCCGGCCGGGCTTTAACGAGGGCTACTATGGCTTCACTTCGTTCAGCAAGCTATTGGAAGAAGCACAGGCCAGGGGGCAGTTGGAACTCGAGCTCGATGAGCGTTCCGGTGGATACATCATCCGGCAGGTCAGCTAGCTGCGCATGCTCATGCGATCCAACCCCTTGGCGTGGTGTTTAAGCTTCGCAAGTCATCTATTGTGACGGCATGTAATCTTGATTTAGAGTGCCACGTACTCCAGCGTAGTTTGCTGAAAAGTGAGGGGGGAGCATGAAGCAGCAGAAACAGGATATCGATCCAACCACTCGATCGGCTCGGCGGGCGTTTCTGCAATTCCTCGCGGCGAGCCCGGTCCTGGCCTCGACCGGACTCACGCCGAAATGGTTCGAGGAGCTTTGGGTCTCACCGCTGCAGGCGCAGGAACGAGACGCCGTCCTCATCGAGACGGTCCGCGAAGCGCTCAATGTCTTCGACTTCCGGACCGCGGCACAAGCGAAGCTGTTGGAGCCTCACTTCGTCTTTTTCGACGAAGGCGTCTTCAACGAGGAGACGCAGATCGCCGACCGCGATGCCTACGCGCGCTATCAGGTGCGAACGCGCCGACTGCTCGGCATCACCCGGGTCGATCAGTCGGTGGAGATCTTCGGGCGAACCTGGGACTCGCCGCTCTTTCTTTGTCCGATGGGACGGCTTCGGTCCATCCACCCGGAGGCGAACCTCGCCGTGGCGCGCGCCGCCAACGCCAAGCGCACCCTCGAGATGATGTCGGGATCCCTGTCGCTGGAGCAGGACCTGGCGGCGGTCAACGCCCTGCGCGAAGAGCCAGTCTGGGTCTGCAGCGGCCGGCCCAGCGCCGAGACCATCAGACAGCTCGAGGCGATGGGAACGCCGGCGTACGTCTGGACGGTCGACACCGTCGGCGGCGGCAACCAGGTCGGCGCCCGAGCCCTCCAGCGCGCGGGCGTGCCGAATCTCGAGCGGAAAGACGATGCGCGCTGCAATGCCTGTCACAACAGCGAAGAAGTCCGAATCACGCTTTCCGACTCGATGGACGACGTCATTGGCGCGCTAGGGAGCCTTCCTGGCGATAACGTCTCCACGTGGGACGACGTCAGGCGCGTGCGGGACATGACGAACATGAAGCTGTTCCTCAAGGGCATCGTCGATGGCGAGGATGCGGAGCTGGCCGTCGAGAGCGGTGTGGACGGTATCATCGTGTCGACGCATGCCGCCCACGAAGACGCCAGCGGCCGTGGGTCGCTCGACGCTTTGCCCGAAGTGGTTGCCGCCGTCCGCGGACGAATACAGGTGTTCCTGGACAGTGGCATCAGGTCGGGCACCGACATGTTCAAGGCGCTCGCGCTCGGCGCCGATGCCGTGGGTATCGGCCGTCCCCAGGCGTGGGCGCTGGCGTCGTTCGGGACCGAGGGGGTCGAAACGGTGATTGAGCTGTTGCGGCGAGAGCTCCAGATGACCATGGCCCAGGCCGGTGCTGCGTCAACCTCCGAGATCAGCGAGTCGATGCTCATTCCGGTCACCTGGCCCGTGGCCAGTCGCCGGATGTAAACAGTAGCGACAGGCGGTGTGCCGGGCAGCCCGGCAGTGAAGCTTCGTATCGTCGTTCGCACGAGGACGACACTATGCGCGTCGTCGTGCACATGCAGTTCAGGAGCGATGATGGCGATCGGCTACTGAGGTGGCTACTCCGAGAACTGTGAGCTCGACTGACTTCGTCGTGACTTCCTTGCGGACCTGCAGTACGCGATAATCGCTTATTCCGAAAATTAATAGGGATCTTGATATGTCAGTAGGTAAACGAATAGTAGCCAGCGCGTCTTTAATAGCCGCACTGGTTACGTCCGCGCCCGCCTTCGCTCAGCTCGAAGAAATAGTCGTAACCGCGCAGAGACGTGAACAATCCTTGCAGGAAGTGCCGATCTCAATCAGCGCTATGGAGGGGGAGCAATTCGATACGTACAGCGTCACCCGAGCAAGTGACCTTGATCGGGTTTTCGCGAATCTGGGTCAGAACAGGAATTCGGCCGCGATTTCGGGATTTTCGATTCGCGGTGTAGGAACCGATAACGTTCACCTCTCGGGGCAGCAATCTGTAGGCACTTATATCGACGACGTGTCTACCGTGTCTCCGTTTATTGGGGCCATCGGCGTCTTCGATATTGATCGTGTTGAGGTGCTGCGCGGTCCGCAAAATACTCTGTACGGTCGCAATACCACGGGTGGGGCGATCGTATGGCATACCAGGCAGGCAACACCGGGTGAAGGTACTGATGGCTATGGACGTCTCCGCATGGGAGACGGCGGTCTGACACGTTTTGAAGGCGCGGTAGGTTTCGATATTAACGACCAGTTCGCGGCGCGCGTTGCAGTCATGACCGACGAATTCGATGGTATGTGGACGAATGTAATCGACGGCGGTGATACTGGCGGCGGCTACGACCGAAGCGGTATCCGGGCTAACCTGGTATGGGACAACGGAGAATCTACTAGCGTAGGTTTGACCTTTTCATCGGGCAATTCAGACGGAGAGGATGTCGGATACAAGGCCTCCGGCAATCGATTGGCGGACGGAACATTCGATCCGAACCGTTTCAATCGGAGCGCAGATCGCTACGGTGATCAGGGGCCCGACAATTTTTACGTGCGGGCGACGGCCGCCAATGTTGCATCATTCCCGTATCTGCAGGACCAGTACGACAGGGGAACGGGTATGGT
>JAHEKF010000050.1 GCA_024638465.1 Rhodospirillaceae bacterium
GCGACGGCTACCCCGGCGAACCCGGCGCTGCCGAGCGCGGTCGCGAGGGCCATCGATATACCTCGTTTCATATCCATTCTATCTATCCCCTGACTCTTACAAGAGTCGCAGTGGTTGGCCAAAAAAATGTCCGAAATCAGTAACCGGTTCCAACACGGAACCTGAAGTCACCCCCATCACCCTCCCAGGTGTTGCGTAATGGACATGAGTTTACCGGAGAAGTTCACGATTATTGGGGAAAAACTGTTGTATTTTCGCAAATACAATCGTTTGCCGAAAAAAAAGGGGCCCCGAAGGGCCCC
This sequence comes from Rhodospirillaceae bacterium, assembly GCA_024638465.1. Classification (GTDB taxonomy): domain Bacteria; phylum Pseudomonadota; class Gammaproteobacteria; order Steroidobacterales; family Rariloculaceae; genus SMWC01. Next base: position 303 of record JAHEKF010000050.1, read on the forward strand.
TTTCTGCAGCGCGCGAAGCGCTTGCGCCTAGTTTCCGAAATTGAAGCGGGCGTCGACACCCCATCGCTTCCTGCCGTGGAAGCCGCGACCGGCTTCGCCCGGACCCATGCCACCCGGCACGGCATAGTGGAATCCGATCGGAGGACCGATGTTCTTCCAGTCGAACTGGTCGCCGAGGTTCTGGCCCCAGAGGCTGATCACCGTGCGCTCGCTGGCCGAGGTCCAGGTGATGTTCATGCCGTAGTTGTCGATTTCCGGACGCGTGAACGCATTCACGTCACCGTCGAGCGTCAGGTTGTTCGCTCGGTTCGGCGGGCCCGGCAGCTGGCTGCGATGCTGGAAGTCGGCACGCAGCGTGAGGACCGAACCATTCGACAGATTGATGTCGTACTCGCCGAAGACCACGTAGGTATCATCCAGACCCGTGTCCGCGCCGGATACGTCGATACCGACTGCCTGACCCGTGTTCGGATCGAACGCGGCATTCGTCAAAGATCCCGGGCCGAGTACGCCGTCATAGGTGGCGATGTTGCCGCCGACGAGGAAGTTCTCGGTCAGCAGGAACGTGCCTTCGAGCTCGATGCCGTCGGTCTCGACACCACCGAAGTTCACGACAGACGTCGTGAACGTCGAGCCAACCGGAATCAGCGCGCTCGACTGCGCGTTGATCTGCTCCTGCTGGAACGCCGTGATCGCAAAGCGGGCACGGTCGTAGGATCCCTTCCAGCCGATCTCGATGTTCTCGGACTCTTCGCTGTCGACGAGGAAGCCACGCAGCGCCTCGATGTTACGCGCGTCATGCTGGTAACCGCCGGCCTTGAAGCCTTCCGAATACAGGAAGTAGACGTTGTTGTTGTCGTTGACCGCGTAGCTCAGGGAAAGCTTGCCGGAGAAGTTATCCCAGCTGTCGTTGAGATTCTCAGGCTCGACGATGCCCATCGGGTTCGCGATCGTGCCGCACTCGATAATGCCGAATGATCCGGTAAACCGGTTCGCGGGATTCAGGCAATCGTACGCGGGGTTGCCGCCGAACGTCGCACTGACCTGGCCGAAGCCACCACAGGCGCCGGCGCGGCCGGAACACTTGTTCGTGAACAGGTAATCGCGGCTGTCGTCCGTAAAACGACCACCGACCGTGAGATTCAGGCGATCCGACAGATCGAACGACAGCTCGCCGAAAAGTCCGACGGAGGTCGTGTCAGCCGTGGATTCGGTGATCCAGTGCGAGGGTGGCTGCGGCGTAATTCTGCCGCCGCCATTGCCTCTCTCGGGGAAGCCACGATTGTACTCGAGGCGGTCCTCGGTATCGGTCTGCAGGTAGATGCCTGCGAGCCAGCGGAACGCATCGCCGCTTGCCGAGTTGTCGAGTCTGAGCTCAGTGGAAATGACTGCACCCTCGTTTCTGACTTCCTGGTCCTGCAGCACTTCGGGCGTGCCGAAAACGTCCATGACCGTATGATGGCGGCCGTCCTGAAGACCCGACAGCGACGTCAAGGTGATGTCGTTGTCGAGCGCCCAGGCCAGCTCCGTAGTCAGGAACGCCATGTCGCGGCGCATGAAGAAGCCTCCCGGCGGCTCGATGCTCTGATCCATGAGCCAGGGATTACAGTTGCCCGTGTACTCGTTGATGTACGGCGGGCTCGTGAGCCAGGGCGTGTTACAGGACGCGGAACGCCGAGCGTTCGGCAGATCGTCGTCCATCACGTATTCGGCCTTCACATAGGCCGAGAAGTCGTCGCTCGGCTCGAACAACACGGAGGCACGGATCGCCGTGTTCTCCTGAGCGTCAATGGCTGCGCCCGTTGTCTCGCTTTCCATATCGCCGTCCTGCTCGTGACGCCGGAACGCGAGTCGGATGGAGACATCATCCGACAGCGGGCCGGTGATGAAGCCGTCCACGCCAAAGAGGCTGCGCTGACCGAACGAGGTATTGACCTGAGCGTCGAACTCGCGCTGCGGCCTGGCCGTGACGAAGTGCATGATGCCGAGCGTGGCATTACGACCGAAGGTCGTGCCCTGCGGGCCGCGCATGACTTCGACGCGCGCCAGATCGTAGGGCGGCGGCGTCATCATGAACGCCTTCGTCTGCGGAATGCCGTCGACGACGAGCTGGAAAGCAGACTCGAGCGAGGCGTTACCCAGGTTGTTACCCGTCACACCGCGAACCGTAAATGCCGGTTGCGCCGCAGAGAACTCGCCCCAGGTTGCGCCTGGTGTCAGCTCCAGAATGTCATAGACGTGGGCGACACCCTGATTTCGGAGATAGTCGGCATCCATGACGTTAACGGCCACGGGCGCATCGGTGATGCTCTCCTCGTAGCGTCTCGCCGTGACGACGACCTCCTCCAGCATTGCGCCCTGCTGCGCCAGGACCGCGCCACCGATAAAGCCGGTGCTGCCGATCGCAGCCGCGAGGGTCAAAGAGATTCCTCGTTTCATATTCATTCCAGTATTTCCCCAGTTCAGTGAAGGACCTTGATCGACGACCAGCCGAAGAACCCCTCCGCGTTAATCGCCTTCGCACCCACGGGGAGTCCCCATCCCCGGAACATACGATGCGTGAATTCTGGTGCATCGAAACGCGTAGTGCAAGCTTTTCTTGGCAATAAATCCACAATTTCCCGGCGAAAATTCAGTCACTTAGGCGTTTTGTTGCGCGAACGACACAAAAATCGGCCGTTCGTCGGCCGATTCGCGCCGCGCAGCCCGGAATCCATCGGCTGCGCACCGAAAACGGCACCGGCAACATCGGTCTCCGCGCCCGTGAAATGGCTTATCATCAGCGGCGAGGCGCCGCGAAGAAGCGCCGCAAAATCGATCCGTTTTCAGGACAAACGACGAGGCCAACTATGCTCCCGAGTGTGCGCGTTTCCACCCGAATCCTCACTGCCGCCTGCCTGACACTGTTCGCTCTCGCCGGCGGGTCGCCGCGAACGGTCGCGCAGGTCACCGAGATCACACCCGCTCCCGCATTCTCGGGAGAGCGACTCGTCAGCCAGCCGACAGAAGACTGGATTACCAACGGCGGTAACGCCTACAACCAGCGCTATTCACCGCTCGACCAGATCAATCGTGAGACGGTCGAGGGGTTGCGCGGTGTCTGGCGGGCACGCCTCAACGGCTCGGGAGTCGATGCGAAGTATTCCGGCGAGGCGCAACCCATCGTCTATGAGGGCGTGGTCTACATCATCACGGGAGCGGACGATGTGTTCGCCATCAGCGTCGATTCGGGCGAACTGCTCTGGAGCTACGAGGCCAATCTCGATCCGGCAATCGACACGATCTGCTGCGGCTGGACCAATCGCGGTGTCGCGATCGGCGAAGGCAAGGTGTTCTTCGGCCAGCTGGACGGCCGGCTGGTCGCGCTCGACCAGACGACCGGCGCGGTCGAGTGGTCGACGCAGGCCGAACGCTGGCAGGAAGGCTTCAGCATCACGAGCGCACCGCTGTATTACGACGGCATGGTGATTACCGGCTTCGCCGGCGCCGAGTTCGGCGTGCGCGGTCGCGTCAAATCCTATGACGCCGACGACGGTTCGCTAGTCTGGACGTTCTTCACGATTCCCGGGCCGGGCGAGATCGGCCACGACACCTGGCCGCAGGACAACGACGTCTATCGCTATGGCGGCGGCACGGTCTGGCAGACGCCCGCGGTCGATCCGGCGCTGGATCTCGTCTATTTCTCGACCGGCAATCCCGGTCCCGACTTCAACGGCAATATCCGGCCCGGCGACAACCTGTTCTCTACGTCGATCGTCGCCGTCGACGGCCACACGGGCGAATATCGCTGGCACTTCCAGCAAGTTCATCACGACATCTGGGACTATGACGCGCCGAGCCCGGTACTGCTGTTCGACATCGAGATCGACGGCGAAATCAGGCGCGCAGCCGCCGAGCCGAGCAAGACCGGCTGGGTCTACATACTCGATCGCGAAACGGGCGAGCCCCTGATCGGTATCGAGGAACGGCCCGTTCCACAGGAGCCTCGCCAGGCGACGGCGGCCACGCAGCCGTTTCCGATCGGCGACGCTTTCGTGCCGCAGCATGTCGACATCGGACCGGAAGGCTACCCGCCGCTCGTGAATCAGGGCCGCATCTTCACGCCGTTCTGGACCGAAGGCGCGGTCATCAAGCCGAGCCACAACGGCGGCGCGAACTGGCCCGGCAGTTCCTACGATCCCGACACCGGCATCATGTACGTCTGCGCGACTGACCGCATGTCGTTCTTCCGCGGCGGCAACGAAGCCGAGCCGCTGCCACCGCAGGAAGGCGAACGCTTCCTCGGCGGCGAGTTCGGCACCGTGCCATTCCACGTGTCCGGCGTGCTTGCCGCAGTGGACATGCACACCAACAAGCTCGTCTGGCAACAACGACTATCGGACCGCTGCTATAGCGGCACGCTGACGACAGGCGGCGGACTCGTTTTCCTCGGCCGCAACGATGGCCGCCTCACGGCGCTCGATTCGCGCGACGGCTCATTGCTGTGGGAGTTCCAGACCGGCGCGGGAATGAATTCTCCGGTCAGTACGTTCGAGCGCGACGGCCAGCAGTACATCGTCGCTTATTCGGCCGGCAACCTGTTCGCGGGATCGCAGCGCGGCGACAGCGTCTGGCTGTTCTCGCTCGATGGCGCAATGGAGCAGATCGTGCCCGAAACGGAGGCGCCGGAGTTCGTAGCAAGCCTCGATCGCGAAGCGGATCTTGCCAATGGCCGGATGCTGTACGATGCCGCGTGCACGTTCTGCCACGGCGATGTCGGCGAAGGCGGTGCGGGCGGCGTCGCGCTGACCAACGCGACCAATCTCGCCGCGGTCATGCGGCAGGTCCGCGAAGGCCTCAACGCGATGCCACCTTTCGGCGCGGCGCTGACGCCCGAGCAGATTCACGACATCGGCTCCTACGTCGTCGAAGAGCTACCGCACTAAGACTGAACGGGGGCTACAGGTCGCGCAGTGCCGGGATGTCGTCGATGCCCGGCGGCTCCGGAATCGCAGCCACATAGTCGTAGATCGCGCGAAGCTGTTCGTCCGACATGACGTTCGGCGAATACGGCGGCATGAGCCGGACCGGAGTGCGCACGAAGGCCGCAAACGCCTCGAACGGATACGGTGTCGGCGCGATGCGCGGATTCGGCGGCGAAGCCTGGCTGCCCTGGCCTTCGAAGCCGTGACACTGGTGGCAGCCGAAGTCCAGATAGAGTTCGCGGCCGTCTCGCCGGGCGTCGTCCTGCGCGTTGGCCCCGACGACCGCGGCGGCGGCGATCGCGATCGATAGCACCACGGAAAGGCAACGCTGTCCCTTCATCGTGGTTGACTCACGACGTCGACGAGTGCCGGTTCGCCCTGCTCGACGACATCGATGGCCTGCGCCAGCGCCGGCCTGAGTTCGCTCGGGCTCGCCACGGGACCGGTCGAGAACACGCCCATGCTGCGCGCAAGCGCGGCAAAGTCGATTGCCGGCTCGTCGATGATGTTGCCTGGTTCGACACCCTTATCGACACCACGCTGACGCCACGCCGCTGTCTTCTGCACGTGCATCACTTCCTGGTGGTAGGCGCGATTGTTGTGCACGACCGTCAGCAGGGGGATGTGATGATGCGCTGCGGTCCAGTGCACGCCCGGAACGTACATCGTGTCGCCGTCGCCCGTGATGCAGATCGGCAGCCGGCCGTGCTCGCGATGGCCGAGCGCCGCACCGACGGCCGACGACGCACCGTAACCCTGTCCGTAGGCGCCCGACGTACCGTTGGTCTGATAGTGGCGCTCGATATTCCAGAGCCGCGTCTCCCAGCTGCCGTGAAGATTGTCGGGAGCCGTCAGCGCCCAGTCCTTGTCCTTGACGAGATCGTAAAGCTCGAGACTCATCCGGGCGGTGCTGATCGGAGTCGCGTTCCAGGCGTAGCGCGCCGCGTCGATGCTCGCCTGCCGCCGCGATGCATGAGCGGACGCCCAGCGCTCCCGGCGCTCCGAAATCTGCGACGCCCTGCGATTACTGATTCGCTCTCGAAGCGCTTCGATGAGATAGGGAACGCTGGACTGCGCGTCGCCGGCGATCGGCAGATCCGCGGCGTAAAAGCGCGTGAAGTCCTGGTAGTTCGATCCGAAGTTCACCTCGGTCGTGCCGAGGCTGATGACGCGCGCGTTGGGCGGGGCGGCACGCGTCAGCGTGTGGTCGGGCGCATCCTGGAGTCGATTCACGATCCCCCAGATATCGCGAACTTCGAGCGCGAGAATCACATCGGCCTGACCAACGACACCCGCGGTCTGGCTCAGGTGATGTCCGTTTGGAAAATTCATTCGCCCTTTCTGATCGACGACGGGCGCCTGCAGCAGCTCCGCAAGCTCGACGAGCAGATCGACGCCCTCCTGATCCTGAGCGAAGCGATCCGCGTAGATCACGGGCGACTCTGCGTTGGCCAGCCAGTCCGCCGCCTCTTCGATAGCATTGGGATCGCCGAGCGGCAGTGTCGGGGCGAGCACTTCCGGAACCGCCAGACCGTGTTCGTGAACATCCGATTCCTGCAGGACGGTCTCCATGATGATGCCGACCGGCCCCATGGGCGGCGTCAATGCATAGCGGTAGGCGCGAACGGCCGACTCACCGAAGTGCTGCAACGACCGCGGGTAGTCGTCCCACTTGATGTAGTCCTTGATCGGGCTCAGGGGATCGCGCGCCGTGTGCGTCCAGAGTACCTGAGACGTTCTGTCCTCGATGCCGCCATGATCCGCGGCCAGGATGAACATCGGCACGCGATCGGCATAAGCATTGTAGACGGCCATCGCGGCGTGCTGGATGCCGACCGTGCCGTGACAGGCGATTGCCATCGGCTTCTTCGCGACTTTGGCGTAGCCGTGAGCAATGGCCGCGGCATGCTCCTCGTGTACGCAGGTCAGGATCTCGGGTTTGCGATTGCCGCCGTAGTTCAGGATCGACTCGTGGAAACCGCGAAACGCCGAACCGGGATTCAATGCGACGTAGTCGAGATCCAGCGCAGCAAGCACGTCGACCATGAAGTCCGAACCCGGGTGATGAACGAAGTAGTTCTTTGCCTGCTCCCCGGTATAACCGCCCGGTATCTCGTGCTCCATCGCGGCGTCCATGGAGTTGGGCAGCGGCGCGGAGGCGCGATTCGATTCCTGAGCATCGACATTTGTCGTTTTCGAAAGTGGAACCGCCGCGAGTCCCGCGGCCGTCGCGCCGGCAAGGAAACCACGTCGATTTAATCCATCACTCTTGTCGTCGTTTGCCATCTTCGTATCTCGTCTTTAATGTGCGTTTCGGTCGTTCACTCAACAGTGTATTCGTAGCGTCCCACTTCCTCGCCCGGACGCCAGATCCAGAAGCCTTCCCAGCTGAACGGCGCGAGCGGCGTCGGCGCTAACGTGGATGAGTCATCGCCATTGCGGTACCAAGAGCCGCCGCTGCAGCCCGATCTGTTTGCCAGTTCCCCAATGCACAAAACACGCTCACCGCGACTACCTCGACGCGGCCGATATCAACGATGAGAGATCCCGGCCATCGAGATCGTCAGGCGCGGAGATTTCCAGCAGCGCCGCTAGCGTCGGTGCGATATCGACCGTGCGAATTCGATCCGAATATCGCCCGGCCGCAATACCGGCACCGAGGAACACGATTGGAACGTGCGTATCGTAGCGATACGGCGAGCCGTGGCTCGTACCTGTTTGCGACTCACGCAGAATGTAATTCTCGCGTAGCCGGACCGTCACGTCGGGCGCACGCTCCGGATGAAAACTGCGCGCGAAAAGTTCCTGGAATTCGGGATCTTCGATATCCCCGGCCAGCAAGGCATCGTAACTGTACGCGCCCGCCACCGCCGGATGGGTCATTAATTTTTCAGCAACACTAATGCGCAGCGCGGCGAGTTCGGATAATCCCGGACGGTCGCCGTCGAATACGAAGAACGGCCCGGTCGCGAAATCGAGCTCGGGCATCGACGGGATGTCGCCGGCCGCAACCGCTTGCTCGACGACGGGCCTGATGAAGTCGATCAGTGTATCCGGATGCACGCGTCCGGCGTCGAGGCCGATGTCGCGTGAAATTTCCGGTACCAGCGCCGCACCGTGGTCGGCGCTGATTGCCAGAACGTAGTTCTCAGCGCCGATACGCTCATCGAGGAAATGGAGGAAGTCGCCGAGATAGCTGTCGAGTCGCAGGAACTGATCGTGGATTTCGTCCGAGTGCGGACCGATGCGATGTCCGATGTAATCGGTCGCAGAAAGCCCCACGTAAAGTATGTCGGGCACATCATCCATTCCGAGCGCTTCGTTCTCGAGCATCTCGCGTGCAAAGTTGAGCGTCTCGAGATCCGCGAACGGTGAGCCGCGCAGGCGCAGGAAGAAGCGGCGATTCAGGGGTTCGCCGCTCTCACCGAGCGCGCGTGGCAGCGATGCGTACTGAGCGGGATCGCGGCCCGCCAGTTCAGGCCAGGGCAGATCGTTATAAGTCGAATCGGCTGCAACACGCGACCAGTTCGTCCCGTGATACTGGGACAGTGCGTCCGACGCATTGAACGCCTCGACCCATTCCGGCAACTCCGTCAGGTAATGCTCCGAACTGACGAAGCGGCCAGTGCGCAGGTCGAGCCAATAAGCCGCGTCTGAAGACTTCCCGCCCAAAAGTATGGCGGAGCGATCCTTGATCGACACACTCATGGCTTTGCTGTCCGGATGCTCGGATTTGAGCCAGTCGCTCAGGCTCGATCGCAGGAGGCGAAACGGAGAGCTGCCCTCGTCGGCATCGGCGCCGACCAGCTTCGTCGATTCATCCGCGACCGCGCCTACCTCACGATTCTCGCCGTGATGAAAGAACTCATTCGCGACCAGACCGTGGCGGGACGGAAATACTCCCGTCGCGATCGACGTGTGCCCCGGTGATGTGGACGTGATTGCATGATCCTGGTGAGCGTCGGTGAAAACCGCGCCACTCTCGCGCAGTCGTGCGAAGCCGCCTTTATAATCGTCGGCGAAGATATCCAGATAGTCGGCCCGCATCTGATCGATCGCCACCACGACAACCAGCCGCGGTGGTTCGGCCAACAGACTTGCCGACCAGAGCAGCAGGGTCGCAATCAGCAACTGCGGCACCAAACGTTCGATCTTCGTCATCGAGTTTTCCTCAGCCCGGACCCGTTAGCCGCATCGCGCACCGTTGTCGCCACGGAACCGTTGCGCACTACTTCGCGGTATAGGTTTCGCTGTACTGGTTGCGGCCGTTGATAATCGTGAAGCTCGAGCCGTCGGGCTGCACTTCGGCCTTTATCCAGAAGCCCTGATCGTTTTCTTCCGACGGATTCGCGATCATCCGTTCGCTTGCGTTGTGCTCATCGTCGGCGCCCATCGCCCGATGCAGCGCCCAGATACCTTCGATACCCGGTATGCCAGCAACAACCTCGAAGCCCTCCGCGCTCCCGCCCTTGCGTGCGCCCGTGCTCGACACGGTCGCGGTCGGCATAAGTGCTGACAGCAACTGCGGCGCAATACCGCTGCCGTGGTGAGGAACCTGCATGAGATCGACGACCCCGATCAGGTTCTCGGGGCAGGCAAGCGCATGCTGGCCCGCCACGGTCAAATCGCCGAGATTCAGAAACTCGAAGTCACCCAACCTGACGATGTAGCCGACGCTGCGGGCATTCTCGCCCTTATCTTCGGGTCCGGGATCCGCGTTCACACAAAGTGCGTTGGGACCCTGAGGATCCAGCGAACGAAACGGCACTTCCAGATTCGATGACACGATCGTGAAGTCGACGCCGCTGAGCGGAAGAATGTCCCCCGGCCGCACCGGCGTTGGCGCCCGTCGCTCGGCCAGCGCTGCCCCCGCAAGATAGGCTTCCCATGCCGGCTGACCGCGTTCAGAGGTCTGCTCGACGCTTTCGCCATGCGCTACGAATTCGCCGATCGTTACCATAGACGCCAACGCCTCGACGCCACCGACATGATCGCCGTGGAAATGCGAGGCGATAAAGTAGTCGAGGCTATCGATACCGGCGTCCTCCATCGCGGCGACGACACGCTTTGCATGAGCGTCATCCGGTAATTTGTAGCCTGCATCCATGAGGACCGATTCGCCCTCCGGTGTAACGATTAACGTCGCGGCTCCGCCTTCCGCATCGATCCAGTAGATATCCAGCGTGTCCTGAGCCCGGGCTGAGAATCCCACCAGGCTAAACGCGGCAACGGCGATGAGAGCTGATCGAGCCATTACACCCTCCACTGATCGTGCTTTTGGGGGCTCTCGGGGCCCGTTAAGGTGGCCATCAGTATACCGCCTTTAATATGTACAAAAGCTTACAACTCGCCCATGCTGCGGACGGTCTCAGACCGCCGGGAGAACGCCGGATCGACAACCGTCATTCCCGAGCAGCTGCTCTGTGCGATAAATCCTTTACATAAAAACCGCGCCGCTTTTATCTGCAAGCTTTGCGTGTCAGCATGAAAATCCGACGAGGCGAGGAGCGCCGCAAATGACGCGTATGACGGAGATGCTGTGGCGGCCACTGCTCGCTTTGCTCATCGCGAGTCTGGCCGGATGTGGCGGCAGCTCATCCGGCAGCGCAAATTCGCCGACCTCGGCGCCGACCACAGCACCGCCTCCACCTCCGCCCACGCAGTGCGCCGACGGCATCGACAACGACATGGACGGCGCGATCGACCTGGACGACGCCGGCTGTGAGAACGCCGGCGATGATGACGAAAACGACGATCCACCACCCTCGCCTCCTCCGACGCCACCAGTTGCGCAATGCGCTGACGGAATAGACAACGACATGGACGGTGCGATCGACCTGGACGACGCCGGCTGTGAGAACGCCGGCGACGATGACGAAAGCGACGATCCGGCGCCGCCGATGGCCGGTCTGGACCAGCGCCCGTCCAATCTGACCTGCCTCGCTCCTGACAAGAGCGGCGCGGGAGGCGCCAGCGTGACGACCGAGAACTCGTTCCCCGATCTTCCCGCGTTCGCTCGACCTGTTGCGCTATTGCAGGCTCCTGACGATTCGAGTCGCTGGTTTGTGGTCGAACAGACAGGCCGCGTTCGTGTCTTCTCCAATGATCCGCTCGTATCGAGTTTTCAGACGTTTATCGATCTGAGAACCTCCGTCGATCCTCCGCCACCCAACGAATCCGGGCTGCTGGGCATGGCGTTTCATCCTGACTTTGCGGCCAACAGGCAAGTATTCCTGTCGTATACGGAACCCGGATCTCCGCTCGTTTCAGTCGTGTCGAGATTTACGAGTCTCGATGGTGGTTCGACGCTGGATCCTTCGACGCAGGTCGTTATCCTGCGGCTCAACCAGGACGCCGGAAACCATAACGGTGGGCATCTTGCGTTCGGTCCGGACGGCTATCTATACATCGGCTTCGGCGATGGCGGAGGCGGGGGCGATCCGCTCGACCGGGCGCAGGACCCGACGAATCTGCTCGGGGCAATGTTGCGGATCGATGTCGATGGCGCCGCCCCGTACGGTATCCCACCGGATAATCCGTTCGCAGGGAACCCGCTCTGCCCGTCGGACCCGGGCGTTTCCGGACAAGAATGCCCTGAGATTTATGCCTGGGGACTGCGAAATCCCTGGCGCTGGAGCTTCGACCGGAACACCGGCGAAATCTGGCTGGGTGATGTCGGCCAGAACGCTCGGGAAGAAGTTAATCGCATCGAGCGCGGCGGCAATTACGGTTGGGATTGCCGCGAGGGCGCCAATCCGTTCAGTTCGCCCGCAGCCAGTTGCGCCGCAGAGACCGGCCTCGTGGATCCGGTCGCTCAATACGATCACGGCGAAGGCTCGTCCATCTCTGGCGGGTACGTCTACCGGGGCACCGAAATCCCGGCGCTTATCGGGCGATTCGTCTTCGCGGACTACGTCAGCTCAAAGCTCTGGGCGCTCGCAGACAACGGTCAGGGCGGTTACGACCTGGAAGTACTCGACGACTCCCTGGGATTCAACGTTCCCGGATTCGGCGAAGCAAACAACGGCGAACTCTATGTTATCGACTTCGGAGGGCGTATCAGAAAACTCGTCGAGGGCAGCGGCAGCGGCGGATCGCCTCCGGTTGCGCCGCTCCTGTCGAGTACCGGCTGCGTGAGCATGGCGGATGCGAGCCAGCCGGCAGACGGTCTCATCCCGTACTCCGTTCGAGCGCCCTTCTGGTCGGACGGCGCCACGAAGGAACGATGGCTCGCCGTTCCTGACGGGACGACGATTACGGTCGATGCCGCGGGTGACTTTCAGTTCCCGAGCGGTACGGTGCTGATGAAGCACTTCCGCCTCGGCGGCGAGCTCGTCGAGACACGGCTGTTCATGCGCCACCCCGACGGCGACTGGGCCGGCTACAGTTACGAGTGGGATTCGCTGCAGACCGACGCGACTCTGGTTCAGGGTGGCAAGGTCTCGCAGGTCTCGGGACAGGACTGGATCTTCCCGAGCGGAACGGACTGTCTTGTCTGTCACACTGCAGCAGCGGGCTACAGCCTCGGACTCGAAACCGGTCAGCTGAACGCCGATTTCACTTACCCGGTTACCGGCCGTACCGCAAACCAGTTACTGACACTCGATGCGATCGGGATGTTCTCGACACCGCTCGGCGACCCCGGACTGCTTTCGATGCTAACCGATCCCTCGGACGCGGGCGAATCGCAGGAAGATCGTGCGCGGGCCTATCTGCATTCGAACTGCGCGAACTGTCACCGCTCCGGCGGAACCGCGCCGAGTGACCTGGATCTGCGTTTCGATACACCGCTGCCGGCCACCAACAGTTGCGATATCTCACCTCAGCAAGGCGATCTCGGCATCGGCAACGCTCGATTGGTCGCGCCGGGCGACCCTGCCAGATCGATCCTCGCAGAAAGAATGAATCGCCGCGACGTTCACGGGATGCCGCCGCTGGCGTCCAATCTCATCGACAATACCGGCACCGCGCTGATCCAAAGCTGGATCGCCGGCCTGTCCGGCTGCTAGCTCGACGCAAGAAACCCAGCGATGATCGCGTTGACTTCGTCCGCATGTGTGATCGGCGCCATATGTCCGGCACCCGAGATCTTCGAGTAGCCGGCCGCTGGCCAGATCTCCCGCAGAATCTGCAAAACGGCGGCCGTGGGAACCTTCGTATCGGAGCCTCCGATGAGCTGCAAAGGGCAAGCCAGAGTCGCAAGTTCGCTAGCCGATGCACCGGCCGGACTGAACGCAATCTCCCACTCGAAACCAACCTTTGCCATGACATTCACCGTCGCGGTTTGCCGTTCCGCCGGCATCGTGTCGAACGCGCCGGGACCAGACCAATAGTCGATAAACCCTCGCGCGGCTTGTTCCGAATCCCCGCGGCGAACGAACTCGACGGCTCTAGCTGAAATCGCCTTAATCTCCGCGAACTCCGCGTGTCTGCCGTAAGACTCGAGCAGATGGAACAGGATCGGCTCGATGACCGTGAGGCTCTTGACGCGATCGGGTTGTAGAACGGCAGCTCGCGTCAACAGAGCACCGCCGAATGAGTGACCGACAAAGTGACAAGGCTCATCCACGAGGTTCAGAAGCGCGTCGATCAGCGCGACTTCCTGCTCGAGCAGGGATCCTTTGCCGGAATACGGCGTAGTCCGACCATAGCCGAGGTGGTCAGGAGCTAGACATCGATAGTCAGATGCGAGTCGCTCTATCGCACTGCGCCACTGTCCGCCTGATCCGGCGGAGCTGTGACCGAATATTATGGGCTCCCCGCGACCTTCGTCGCGGAAGTAGAGATCGCTGCCGTTCACGGCTAATCGAGGCATAGCCGATTATAGGCCGCACTGGCCGGAGACCTGCCCGGCCGATTAGTCGCCTTCGGATGGCTGGTCTAGTTGGTCTTGGGACGACAGGTTTTCAGCCCGAATATCGAATAAGCCGGGCACCAACCGACGACTCCCGTGATGAGCGGTATGAGACCGATCCAGCCCCAGGGCGTTTGCGGGCCGACGAACGCGAGGCTTATCAGCCCCAAGCCCACGACAACCCGAACTACCCGGTCAACGCCGCCTTCGTTATTCGTCATTGATTTTCTCCGCTTCACTGTAGTCTGCCGCGTAGCGTAGCGACCCGACCACCATCGCTCTATAAGGGCATCCCGCAAACAGCCGGCGGACTCGCCGTTCGGCTAACGTCGGAAGCGCGCTGTTATCTCTGCATCAGCGCCGGAGAAAAATCCGTCGCTTCGATAAACACCGACTCGATACCGGCGACGATTCGCCCGTCCTGCGATGATTCCTCCGCTACCCGCTGCCACTCGGGATCCGCGCGGAAAGCTTCCCAGCTTGCCTGCGCCGCGTCCCTGCTGGCATGCGAGACGATGTAGATCAGCGTATTCGAGGCCGCAGGCGAATCCTGTGGCACCCAGTAGCCGACGTGGGCCATTCCGTGTTTCTCCAGCAGCGACGTCACGTGATCGCGGAACAGCGCCAGCAGATTCGGCAGTTTTCCCTGCTCCGCTGTATAGGTACGCAACTCGAATACCTGCGACGACGCTTCGGGCAACCACGTTCCGGTCCTTTCGCTAGACTCGATCATTCGACCCGCATTGGCTTCCGAGAAAGCGGACATCGGTTCTCCCGTGATCGGATCTTCGTCGCCGATGTATTCATAGCGCGCCTGAATACGAGAATAGTTTCCTTCAGCGTCGCCCTCGTAGCGGACGCGCCTGCCCATCTCGTCGAGCATGCCCAGGGATTGCTGGAAATGCCCCGGGGGCGGGTAGTGACCGGGCACCGTTCCTTCGAGCACATAAAGGCGGCGATCCAGCATGTAAAGCCCGATAAAAGACCGGGATTCATCGGGATGCAGAATCTGGATCTGGTGGCCCGGAATTCCGTCAACTCTCCCGAAGGCATCATAAGTAATCTCGCCGTTATTTCGGCTACGAATTTTCCACGCCTCGTAGGCAATCGACCCATCGATATCACGTAAGTGACCGCTGCCTCTGCATTGATTAGGGCTTACCCGATCGAGCTCCACTTCCATCCGACGGCAGCGTGCGACATGCGCTTCTTCCGCCACGGTATAGTCGATAACGGTTACCGAATAGCGGCTGTCGCCGTCTTCTACGGCATAAATGCGCGACGGGACGATCGCGCCCGATTCGGTTTCGTAATCGACCCGGGCGACATCGGGTTCGCGGGGAAAGTTGACGATGAACTGGTCATCTTCGCTGACGAATTTGACCCAGCCTTGTGCGTACAAGAACCCTGGAAACATCAGAACCAATGCCAGTAATTTGATCTTCTCGATTAGACGCATGATTTCTCTCCCGAAAGACGTGGGCTCCGGCAAGCTAGTCGAATTCTTTCTCTGAACCGTCGTCCATCTGAATGTAGCCGAGCAGGCAACCTCTTGCGCCATCCTTGAGCGGGTGGCACCGCAACGAGATCGTGTCGCCGGCCTCAATACTGTCCTGAGTCCAGCCGTCCCGTCTGAGCGTCGTGACGCTTGCGCCTTCCAATGCCCATGCCAGGACCTCGCCGTCGTCGTTGGTCACATCGAGATAGATCCAGCTATGCGGATTCATCCAGTGAATTTCTCTCACAGTACCCTCGAGAGAGATCCATTCGGACTCGACGTAATTCGCGTGTGAGTGGTGTGCCGAAGCAGGCAATGCCAGAAGCAGCGACCCGGCTATCGCCGCACCCAACGAATTTCGAAATATCATCACAATGATCCCCCAATGCGATCAGCGTTCTGCCCTAGATTCTACCGCCAAGTCTGCCCGAGGTGGCGGATCGATCGGCCTATAGTTGCGAAAACCCAATACAACACCGAGGTAATCTTAAAAGCCGAAATTGCGCACGCCGTAATGGCAATTCGCGATGCCGGATCGAGGTCGATCTTGTTCAAGTTTCCACCTCCGCCAAGCACGCCGTTACCTCTTCAATTCAGCACTACCCGTCTACTCCTTGCCGCTCAGGCTGACTACTCGCTCGAAGCAGTTACGCCATCCCTGGCTCGAACGTGCTCTCGCACCAGAGGCGACCATGCATGGTCACTGTCGTCCTCTGTAATCAGGGAACTGAGTTCTGCGACGATGTCATTGTAGCGAGCATCTTCCGCCACGTTCCTCGTCTCATCCGGATCGACGCTAAGATCGAAGAGCATTCGCGCTACTTCGCTTCCGGCTTCGTCGCGCCAATCGGTGTAGCGAAACCGGTTCGTGCGAATCGAAGCCCCATCGAACCAGCGGCTGATCGCCGCGGTCCTGACGCTAATCTGCGAGTTCCCCAACATCGGCTCGAGGCTCACGCCATCGAGAGATTCGAAAGCTGGGAGCCCGGTGAGATCTGTGAGCGTCGGAAACAGGTCGAGCAGGCTCACGACCGCAGCGTTGCGACTACCAGTCCGCCCGGGAGCGCGAATAATGAGTGGCGTCCGCAAGGCGAGATCGAACAGTGTGTGCTTGTTCCACATCGTATGCTCGCCGAGACTCCAGCCGTGATCGCCCAATAAAACCACAATGGTTTCGTCTTCCAGACCCAATTCCCGCAGCGCATCGAGCACTTTTCCGACCTGCGCATCAGCGTAACTGACCGCTGCGTGATAAGCGTGAATGAGATTCAGCGCCTGGGCTTCCTCCAGTGGCCCTTGCTGCGGGATGCCTGCATAACCGCGAAGCTCGTCGGAGTTATGGATCGGCTGGGACGGCGCGCCGTCGGGTGTCTCGTAGTAAGTAGCCGGCAACGTAAACTGCGCCGGATCGTATAGCGACCAGTATCGTTCCGGCGCCGTAAACGGCAGGTGCGGTTTCCGGAAACCGACTACGAGCAAGAACGGTGAGCCCTGATGACCCAAACGCTTCAGGTCGTCGATTGTTTTCTCCGCAACCTTGCCATCGGGGTAATCGGTATCGGCGACATCCAGTCGTTCGAATGCCGGCCCGATGACACCCTGTGGATTTTCCAGATACGCGCGTTGCAGGTCATCCCTGCGTGCGTTGCGCGCTAAAGCGCTGGTCCAATCGCCGTCAGGATTCCAGGCGGGCTCGCTCCAGGACGCTGCGGAATCCGCGGTAGCATCGAATACTTTTCCGTTACTGACCGTGTGGTAGCCGTGCTCACGGAAATAGCCCGGCAGAGTCGCCGCGTTCGGGAGATCGGCATCGAGACGGGAATTGAAGTTGAGAAATCTCGCCGTGGTAGGTCTTCTTCCCGAGAACAGCGCCGCGCGCGAAGCACCGCAGACGGGCACCGCCGTAAACGCATTCTCGAAAAGGGCACCGGTTGCGGCGAGACGGTCGATGTTAGGCGTGATCGCCACCTGATCACCATACGCCGCGAGTTCCGGCCGAAGATCGTCTACGATAATGACCAGCACGTTGTGGCGCGCGGATTCCTGGGCGGCAACGGGGGCCGACAAGACCGCAAGTACTCCCGCGATAAGAATCAACGGGAAGTTTTTCGGCAGTTCTCGAATCAACTCAGCCACCCGCGCCATTCATCAGGCTGCAGTTTAACGCCAACGGACGGTTTATTTGGCTAAGGAGCGGGAATTTCCCGCTGGCGGCTTACCTGCGTCTGCGGAGCCGGTCCAGGCGCTCCTTCCAGTACTGGAACGTACGGGAATCGCCACCTTTGTCGGGATGATGCCGCTGACACATGCGCCGAGCCTCCATGATCTCCGCGGTCGGTATGATGAGTTCGTAGCCAAGCTCATCGATTTCCGCAGCGCTCAGAGTTCGAACCGGAGACGGAGAGGATCCGTCAGGCGTCGAATATCGCAAAGGCCCGGTAAAACCGATCCCGAATCGCCATGGATGATCTTTTGCGGGCTTCATGTCAGCTTCGATCAGTCGTCTGTGTCAACATCAGCCCGACATATTAACCGGGAATCCAATGCGCTACACAGGCACGGTTCGCAATTTGCTCATGTGCCCGCCGGTATAGGCGACCAGCGTCCCAGGGAACGCGCCGGGTCGAGCGCAACACATCTTCTTCCAGCGCAGCTTGTATCCCTACCGGGGTTCGAAGCGTTGCAGCGCATCGACGCTGACCTGAGGCTCTCCCGTACGTCCACGTATCCCCGTGTAGACGGCACCCTTGCCATCCGCAACGACACTCTCGGTGTAGACATCGCCGATGATTGCTTTGACCGTTCCATCTTTCGCACTGACGACATAAATCCCGGTTTCGAAATCCGGATACGCGTCATTCTGAGCCGCGAGGTAGAGCGTGTCATCAGGACCGATCGCGATCCCGCTGATGCGACCGAATTGCGTCCAGGCATCGATAAATTTTCCGTCCTGATCGAAAATCTGCAACCTGAGATTCTCTCTATCGGCAACGAACAGACGCCCCTCGGAATCCATCGCCAGGGAATGAGGCTGGTTGAATTCTCCCGGCGCTGATCCGGCCCTGCCCCACTCCATCATGAACTCGCCATCAGGCGAATATTTAACGATGCGATTATTGTTGTGGCCGTCCGCGACGAAAATATTCCCGTTGTCGGCCACTTCGACATCCGAGACGCCGTTGAAAGTGTAGGGTCCGTCACCAGCAACGCCCGCCGTGCCGATGGCCATCAACACTTCTCCATCCGGAGCAATCTTCAGCACCTGCTCACCGCGGCCGCCGTCCGGCCGGCCGTCGGTAATCCAGATGTTTCCTTCTGCATCGATATCCAGCCCGTGTGGCCATATCAGCATTCCGGAACCCCAGCTCATCAGGTGTTCCCCCGATGAGTCGAACTTGAGAAGCGGCGGCTCGTCACGATCGACGCATGTCGTGGAGGAACAACGCTGGAACGCATAGACGTTTCCGTCGGCGTCAACGTCGACCGCAATCACCTGGCCCCACTCGAAACCTTCGGGGAGCTGCGCCCACGTTCCGGTTTGCCTGTAGGACAGCTCCTGCGAACTTACCTGAGCGCAAAAAAGCAGCGCGGTCGCGACACTGATGAATCCCGGGACGTTCATGATCTTGTGAACTTCAGCCATAAGAGCTCTCCAGAGGTCTCTGTGAATTGAATTGTTTTAGCGAAGATGCGCTTCTAGCGAGCGTAGACGCGTATCTCCGTACCGTCTGCGAGCATCACCCGCTCCAGCCTGACGATCTTCTGACCATCGCTGAACTGATAGCCAATGCCG
This sequence comes from Rhodospirillaceae bacterium, assembly GCA_024638465.1. GTDB lineage: Bacteria > Pseudomonadota > Gammaproteobacteria > Steroidobacterales > Rariloculaceae > SMWC01. Next base: position 19,412 of record JAHEKF010000050.1, read on the forward strand.
GTAATCTCGTCGCCCGGATTCACCGTCGCGCCATTCCAGCCATTGGCCTCCATCCGGTTGAGTGCGGGACCGCCGATCCGCCACTCCTCGGTCACGCCGTCCTGGTTCTGAACTTCGAGCGTGATGATCGGATGCGGGTTTTCCCATACGAAATCGACCACGGTCCCACTGACTGTCACGAGTTCGGAACGATCAACCGGCCATCTGTGGTGGGCGAACGTTGGGGCGGCCAGTATCAGTGTGAACAAGGCCATTCCTGGAACGAACAAGATTCTAGCCATGGCAATTCTCCTTATTGAGCTTCAGCGGACTGCGGATTCAGGCTTTTTCGCAGTTCTAAAGTGCATCTTCATTTCTAGAACCTCGAGCTTGTAAGCTGCACGTCGGCTTTGGCCCAGGCCGTCTCAAATCGTGATGCTGCCTCAGCCGCAAGGACATCCTTGCCCTGCGCTCTTAAAGCAGCGCTCAAGCCGAAGAGCGAATAACCGTTTTCAGGGTGCTCGCGCAGGTCTGCCCAATAAACGACTTCAGCTTCAGCCGGCCGCCCCGCATCGAGCAACGCCGCACCGAGGTAATGTCGAGACGGAAAGTACCATTCCGGAGGCTCAGAATAGACCAGACCCTCCTGCAATCGCACGGCTCGTTCAAGATGTGAAATGGCCTCCTCGTGTCGATTTCGGTTGGCTGCAATCTCTCCCGCGAGAACCTCGACGGCGATATTCAGGAGACTACGTGCATCACTCAGGAAGGTGATGTACTCATCCATTCCCTGTTCGCCAGCAAGATCAGTGAGCGTGGCTAGTTCGCGTCGGGCGCGGCGCGGCTCGCCCATGTTCGCTCTCGCGAGACCCCTGGCATAGTGCCATATACCCGTCCAATATTTTGCGTCCTGTGGCGGCTGCGGCTCGGCCAGAACGCCCTCCCAGTCACCGAAGCGCACCATCGCGACAAGTGGCTGACTAATGAATTGCTCAAATTGTCGCGTGGCATCGCCATCCAGGTCGGACGGGATCGCGTCGTAGACCTTTCGCGCAGCAGCCAGCGCCGCAGCCTGGCGACCCTGGTACATCGCGGACCAAACCAGGAAATGCACGTTATGAGGGTAGTATCCCAACGGATAGATTCCTTGGGCCTGGCACTGCGCGATATAGCCTTCGTCTGCGCGCGAAGCGAGTTCGTTAGCTGCGTAGGAGTCTTCGTAGCGGCCGATTCGCATATAAATATGCGCAGGCATATGCACGAGGTGTCCTGCGCCCGGCGCGAGATTTGCAAGTTCGTCGGCTGCCTGCTCGGCCAACAACGCCTGTTCCTTCTCCATAGCGTGAATGTAGTAATGGCGCGCGCCGGTGTGCTTCGGATAATTGGCGATCACGGTTTCCAGCACATCGATCACCGTACGGGTATTAGGTTGCGGAGAACCGTCTCCCCGCCAGTAGTCCCACGGACTTAAGTTCATCAACGATGCCGCATACAAAGTCGCCGCATCGGGATCGTCCGGGTAGCGCTCGTGCAACTCTGCCATTGCTTCCGCATACGCCGCATCTAACGGCCCTCGGTCCGCTTCCGGATCGTCCGTGTAGCGCACGGCGAGCGCATCGATGTACGCCTGTTCGCGTGGTGAACTGTTAGCTTTCAGCGCGACAGACTGAGTAATCGCCTCGTAAGCTTGAGCGACTACATCAGGCTGCATCGGTAGATTGATGTTCGGGCCAAGCGTTAACGCCCACCCCCAATAGGCCATCGCGTTAGTAGAATCGAGACGAATCGCCTCTTTGAACGCACGCAAGGCCTCAGAATGGTTGAAACCATAGGTCAGCCGCAATCCCTGATCGAAAAAGTACTGAGACTGCGCGCTGTCAGTTGTGACCGGCAGGCTGTGATCACCGAGCCCCTCTAATATCGGCGCGATCCGCTCTGTCGCTGTCAATGGATTTGAGTCAAGCGCCCGAGGATCGTGGACCTGTGCCCGTACTTGCATCCAACAACAAAGCGTGCTGATTGCGACGACTGCTAAGAATTTATTAGTCACGATACTTCCCCCTAAAAACGTGATCTGCTTGTGTACTTTTCTAATGCTCGCGTCAGTTAATCCACCTCTTGAAAAAGCGTTCTTCCGGCTGGCAGCCGTCAGTGTTAATGGAACGCGCTATCGAAGTAAGAACGTTCATGACAGCCGCTTCGCCAATATAGTCGTGTTTCGGCTTTGCTTGTAAAAGGTCCAGGACGACTACCTGCAGACGAAACGGCTCATCGGTCAGAAATCGTCACTGCTGGCGTCGCAACGTATAGTTCCCCGAAACGTGGATCTCGTCGACTTCGGTCGCGACGCCCTCGTCCCCGACTCGAAAGCTATAGGCCCATCCGCAGCTGCATTCGAAAGTTGTTTCGGAGCGCGGAATGAGACGCAATCTCTTGTCGCCGTTCCTCTGATCGTTCTCGGCGCCGGATCTGTCCATTACCAACTCGCCGTCGACCAGCATTACCTCTATCGTTATCGGTCGCGACTGCCAGTGCCCACTGTAGGTCCCTTCGTAGCTGGCAAGAATCTCCGGCGCGACGTCGACCGCAACTTCCTCCGCATCCGAAACTTCGCCACCCCAGTTGCTTCGCCCTTCGGACGCCTCGTTGCAGACGACTTCCAGCAGTTCGCTGTCGGCGACGTATTCCATGGTAATTTCCGCTTCGAGCGGCGAATCGAAGGTGCCGGGATCTTCGAAGGTGAGCTCCATGGTCATATGCCCGAAGTCGGACCGATGGTAGCGCTCCGTCATGCGCAGCTGCTCGGTATGCGGTAAGCCGCGGCGATTCAGCCAGGTCTTGTCGTTGTAACCGTTGCTCTCCACGACCAGCGTGTCGCCGTCCCAGCGACCGACGGAGTAGCCCATCCACGCGGGGAGCGGATCGGGCTCGAGTTCCCGGCCGTCCATAAAGATCTGCCGGTAAATAAGGTCTGAATAAAGGAACGCGATGACACTCGGACTCTGCACGATTCGCCTTAGCCCGCTCGCGGTTCTGCCTGCCGTGAGATAGGCAGGCCCGCTCGGCAAACAATGGAAGCGCGGATTATTCGCGTAAAAATTGTTCTCTGCCTCAGTCACCGCGGCCTGCGCCCACTCGTGGACCGCTGTCGGATCGAACAGGCTACCGTCGAATTCGGCGGGAACCCACAAGCCGGTCAGATCGGGGAGACCTTCGGCCGTGCGCGGCGCCGGTGCGGACAGATCGGGTTCGCCATCATCCGTGCGAGGTATGTCAGGCGTAGAGAGCGTCAGCCACTGCGCGGATAATGGCGAAGTGGCTGCCAGCAGGATTAACGTCGCGAATCGCCGCCTCATGTCGCACCTTATAGCAGCTTCTTGCTGCCGCTCAGGTTATTTTAAAAACGATGCCACGGCGAGATGGGTTGGCGACGACCGTCACCGTACTGGTAGTAACCCCCGATATCCG
>JAHEKF010000009.1 GCA_024638465.1 Rhodospirillaceae bacterium
GCTGTATCTCTTGCCTGATATATAGTTAAATTGACAAATTTGACAGAATATTAGGATTCTATCCCAACCTACGGAGTTGGAAAGGAAAATCGGTGCTTGGCAAGCGGGCAAACAAGGTTCTGGTCGGACTCGATATCACGACCTCGTCGATCAAACTCATCGAGTTGAATCGCGCGGGAAGCGATTATCGGGTCGAGTCCTATGCCGCCGAGCCGACCCCGCCGAACGCAATCAGCGAGAAAGCAATCGTTGATGCCGAGGCCGTTGGCGAGGCGATCCGTCGAGCGGTCAAACGCTCCGGAACGAAGGTCAAGGATGTCGCGTTCGCCATCAGTGGCGAGGCGGTCATTACCAAGGTGATTCAGATGCCCAGCAATCTGGCCGATGCCGATCTCGAAGGCCAGGTAGAGCTGCAGGCAGACCAGTACATCCCTTTCCCGATGGAAGAAGTCAGCTTTGACTACGAAGTAATCGGCGAAAGTGAACGCGACCCGGACATGCTGGATGTGCTGCTGGTCGCGACACGTACCGAGAACGTCGATCAGCGTCAGGTCGCAGTCGATGCCGCGGGAATGGCCGCCCGCGTTGTAGACGTCGAAGCGTTTGCGGTCGAGAACGCCTGTCAGCTGCTGGCACATCAGATGGTCGAGCTCGGCGAAGGCAAATTCATCGCTATTGTCGACTTCGGCGCAAGCTCGACGACGTTCAGCGTGCTCAAAGATCTAAAGGTCATCTATACGCGTGATTTCGCATTCGGCGGGCAACAGCTCACGGAGGAAATCATGCGGACATACGGGCTCTCGGTAGAAGACGCCGGGCGAGCAAAGAAAGAAGGTGGCCTGCCAAGCAATTATCAACCCGAAGTTCTCGACGCGTTCATCGACGATATGTCGCAGCAGGTAAGTCGCTCGCTGCAGTTCTTCCTGGCATCGGGAAGCGATCGCGAGCAACCGGATCAGATTCTCGTGTGTGGTGGTTGCGCAAACATTCCGGGCGTTGCCGAGGTCATTGGCAGCCGCGTGGGCATTCCAACCGAGATCGGCGACCCGCTCGGACAAATGAAGCTGTCGACTAAAGCCAAAGCACAGGGTGTACGCAGTGACGCAACCGCACTCCTTACGGCCTGCGGTTTGGCGTTGAGGAGTTTCGACTGACATGCCCAGAATCAATCTCCTACCCTGGCGTGAGGAACTACGCCAGAAACGCAAGAAAGATTTTCTGCTCGCAATCGGTGGCGCGGTACTCGTTGCGGCGTTCATTACGATCGTGAGCAAGCTGACCGTGCAGCAATGGACTCAGAACCAGGAGGCACGCAATAACGTTCTGAAAGCCGAGATCACTGAACTCGACCGTCAGATCGACGAGATCCTCGGGCTCGAAAATCAGAAAGAACGTCTGCTTGCCCGCATGGACATCATCGAGCAGCTGCAGCGTTCGCGACCGGAGGTCGTCCATCTTTTCGATGAAGTCGTCGACGCCCTGCCTGAAGGGGTTTTTCTGACCGAGATCACGCAGACGGACGCCCGTATCGAAATTTCGGGGTCGGCGCAATCCAGTACGCGTGTCTCGGCGCTGATGCGCAACATAGATTCCTCCGAGTGGCTCCGCGATCCGGGCCTGGACGTCGTGGAGACCGTCGAAGATGGCGCTTCGCGAAACGCGGAATTTACCGTGTTTGCCCAGCAGGTTTCGCTTAACGATCCGGAAGAGGGGTTGACGATCGAATGAACATCATCGAAGAACTTCGATCACTGGATACGAGCGATCCCGGTCGATGGCCTTTTCTCGTCAGAGCGATTTCCGTCCTGGTCGTATTCGTCGCCGTCTCCGCTCTCGGCGTCTGGTACTTCGTCGTCCAGGCAGAGATGCCGATTCTCGAGCGCGCGGAACTCGAAGAGCAGGAACTGCGCGCCACATTCGAGGAGCGCCAAACGAAGGCTGCAAACTTCGACGCTTATCGCGCGCAGCTCGCCGAGATCGAGCGCTCATTCGGCGCCATGCTTCGGCAGCTGCCGGGCAGAACCGAAGTGCCGAATCTTCTCGTTGACATTTCCCAGACCGGCCTCGGTGCCGGACTCGAAGAGCAGCTTTTCCAACCGATGGGCGAAGTGCGGCGCGAATTCTACGCCGAGCTACCGATCCGGATTCGGCTCTCGGGCAGTTTTCACGAGCTCGGGAACTTCGTCAGCGGCATCGCAGCGCTGCCGCGTATCGTGACGCTGCACGACATCCAGATCCGGCCCGTGAACCCGGATACCTATGACGAACTCATTCTCGACGTGACGGCAAAGACCTACCGCTATCTCGACGAGGAGCCGACGGGGGGATAATGGACATCCGAACGACAACCCTATGGCGCTCGATCGCCATCGTCGCAATCGCCTTCTCCGTGAGCGCGTGTAGCGCCGACATGAACGATCTTCGTGCCTATATTGACGAGGTCAAGGCGCGCCCGGGCGGAATCATCGCGCCATTGCCGCAGGTTGTACCCGCTCCAAGTTTTACCTACGAGGCCGGCGAGCGGCGCTCACCATTCATGCCGGAGACACCGCAGACTCGCGCCAGCAATAACCCGGATGCGATTCAGGGTCCGGATCCCAATCGGCCACGCGAATTTCTCGAGCAGTTCCCGCTCGATACGCTGCGCATGGTCGGAACGATGGCGGGAGCCGACGGAGCCTTCGGTCTCGTCCAGACCTCGGACGGGCTGATCTATCGCGTCACGATCGGCCATCACATGGGACAGAACTACGGAAGAGTTACATCGATTTCGGAGTCCGAAATCGAACTGGTCGAAATTATCTCCGACGGAATCGGCGGATATCTGGAGAGGCCTGCGGCCATCGGTCTGAGCGACTGATGTCACAGGGGATAAAGGGAGTAAACCTTATGTACACGACAGCGCCCCAACAAAAAGGGTATGTCTCGCAGAGACTTCACCGAGGAGTGGTGAAAACGGCGTGGATCGCCATAGCCCTATGCGCGTCTTTTCCGCTGCGAGCGCAGGATGAAATTTCACGCCAGCTCGAAGCCATCGACGTTCAATCTCTCCCGGGCCAGGCTCTCGAGCTCCGCTTTCGCCTGAGTGGGGCTGCACCGGAGCCGCTGAGTTTCACGATCGATAACCCCGCAAGGATCGCTCTGGATCTTCCCGATACGGTCATCGGTCTCGACTCGCGCCGCCAGGACGTGAACCTGGGGCCTCTTGCCACGGTACTCGCCGCGGAAGCGAACGGCCGCACGCGCATCGTGCTCAATATGAACACCATGGTTCCGTACGAAACGAGGACCGTCGGTGACAGTGTCTATGTGACCCTCGGCCAGCAAGCCGGCGCCGCGCCACCGCCATCGTTTGCGGCGCAGCCCGTACCGCAGGCCCCGGGCTCCAGCGCGTTCGGCTCGGCTTCTGGCGACGGCATTACCAATATTGACTTCCGTCGCGGCAGCAATGGCGCCGGGCAAGTTGCTGTACAGCTCGGCAATCCGCGAACGACCGTCGACGTGCGTGAAGAAGCAGGACGCATCGTCGTAGACTTTATCGACACCGCACTTCCCGACGAACTGCTGCGCCGCCTCGACGTGACCGACTTCGCGACGCCGGTCTCGACGGTCGACGCGCTGCGCGTTGACGGCGACACCCGGCTGGTCATCGCCGCGACCCCGCCCTATGAGCAGGTCGCTTACCAGACGGATAACCTCTTCACGCTCGAGTTCCAGGTGCCGGTTGAATCGGAAACCGATTCGATCGGCATGTTCAACGAGGATCGTGAGTACACGGGCGAACGCCTGACACTGAACTTTCAGGACATCGAGACACGTGCCGTTCTGCAGCTGCTGGCCGACACGAGCGAGCTCAATATCGTCGTCAGCGACACGGTGCAGGGTAATGTGACCTTGCGCCTGCAGAATGTGCCCTGGGATCAGGCTCTGGATATTCTTCTAACGACCAAGGGTCTCGATATGCGGCGCAACGGCAGCGTCATCATCGTCGCACCCGCTGAAGAAATCGCCGCGCGCGAGCGTGCCGAGCTGGAAGCTATTCAGGAATTGCAGACGCTCGAGCCGCTACGGTCCGAATTCATCCAGGTTAACTATGCGAAAGCGGCCGACCTGGCCGAACTCATCAGCGGCGGCGGATCCAATCCGCTGATTTCCGATCGCGGCAGCGTCACTATCGATGAGCGTACCAATACCTTACTCGTCCAGGACACGACGGAAAGGCTGGAGAACATCCGGCGACTCGTTACGACGCTGGACGTGCCGGTCGCGCAAGTTCTCATCGAATCGAGAATTGTCATCGTTAACGACGACTACAGCCGTGACCTCGGCGTTCGCCTCGGCGCCACGATGGTCGATGACCGCGGCGGAAGCGAACTGCTGTCCTTTACCGGAACGAGCAGCGGCTCGGACACAATTACGCAGTCGGCGATCGCTAATATTAATAACAACGGTAACGCTTTCCCGGTGACGACGCCGGCGATCGATCAGCGCTACAACATCAACCTGCCGGTTGCGACGCCTGCGGGTCAGTTTGCGCTGGCGATACTCGAGTCGGACTTTCTTATCGACCTGGAGCTGTCCGCGCTGCAGGCCGAAGGCGATGGTCAGATCATCTCGACTCCGCGAATCATTACTGCCAACCAGCGGGAAGGCCGGATCACTCAGGGTGTACAGATCCCGTATCAGGAATCGTCGTCGAGTGGCGCAACCACGACCCAGTTCAGAGATGCCGTTCTGAGCCTGACGGTGACGCCGCAGGTAACGCCTGACGACCGCATCATCATGGATCTGATCGTCACGAAAGACTCCGTGGGCGAGCTTGTCGCAAGTGCGACGGGCGGCTTCGTACCGAGCATCGATACGCGCTCGGTCATCACGCAGGTACTCGTCGATGACGGTGAGACCGTCGTCCTGGGCGGCATCTTCGAGACGGAAGAAAGAGAAACTGTCAATAAGGTGCCGGTGCTGGGAGACATTCCCGGGGTGGGCTATCTGTTCCGATCAACGGTCACGGTCAGTAATCAGGCCGAGCTGCTGATCTTCGTTACGCCGAAGATACTTAGAGAGGGCGCCAACCTGTACTAGGTCATCGCGCGAAACGGATTTCACCCGAAAGGCACGAACGGGATTTTAGAGGACCAGGGAAATGCGAAAGCTCAAGCTACTCATTGCGACGGCCGCGATAGGATTTATCGTCGGCTGTAGCGGCAGCAATAATACACTCACCGTCGATCCGGCGACGCTAACTGGCCCTGGCGCTGCCGAGGTGATCATCGCAACACTGTCGTTGTTGACCTCCGACCCGGGTATCAACTCCGATGGCTCCGAGACGGCGACGATTACGGCGCTCGTTCTCGACGAAGCCAACAACGTCATGGAGGACGTCCCGATTTCGTTCTCCGCCGACTCAGGCAGTCTCGTCATCACTCAGCCCGCGGTTACGGGCTCCGACGGCACGCTGACGGCGGCCCTGACGCCGGGCGGCAATCCCACGAACCGCACGATCACAGTCACCGCGACGGCCGCAGGCGTCACCGCCACGATTAACGTATCCGTTGTCGGTACGACCGTAGAGATCCTCGGATCGCCGAGCCTGCCCGTCGGCCAGTCCAATACCTATGACGTCGTCGTGTCCGATGCTGGTGGAAATCCGATCAGTGGCGCATCAGTCACTATCACCTCATCGCTGAGTAATACCATCAACGCGACGCCGTTGACGACCGGACTAAACGGTCAGGGTTCGTTCACGCTCTCGGCCAACAATCCCGGCACCGACTCGCTGTCGGCAGCAGCGCTCGGGGCGACTTCGGCACCACTGGCGGTCACCATGTCCGCCGACGCGTTCGCTTTTACTGCGCCCGCGCCGAGTCCAACTCCCGAAATTCCGCTGAATACCAATCAGTCTGTCACCGTGAACTGGCAAGTGGGTGCAACCCCGGTTAACGGCCAGCCGGTCAGTTTCTCGACGACGCGCGGCACGGTTGCACCGAACGTCACCAACACCGTAGCCGGAGACGCGACCGTTAACATCAGCGCGACGAATGCCGGCCCTGCCGTGATCACAGCTACCAATACCGATGGCACGACTACGCAGCTTATCGTCGAGTTCGTTGCCACCGTACCCTCCACGCTCGAGCTGCAGGCAAGTCCGTTGAACATCGGCACGACCGAGCAGAGCGCTATCACCGCGACCGTCCGAGACGCCTCGGGCAATCTCGTCAAGAACCAGGTTGTCGACTTTTCGCTGACGGATGTAACCGGCGGTAGCTTGTCGGTCGGACAAGCCGTCACCGACAGCGTCGGCCGCGCGCAGACGTTCTATACGGCCAGCACGGCGACAAGTGCGACCGAGGGCGTTCGCATCGACGCGACTGTACAGGGCACCGCTGTAACCGACTTCGTCCGGCTCACGGTAGCCGAGCGGGAACTGTTTCTCAGCATCGGTACCGGCAACGAGATATTCGAACCGAACCCGGCTCAGTACCGCGTACCCTATGTCGTTCAGGTAACTGACGCGCAGGGCAACGGCGTCGCCGACGCGACGGTTCAGGTGTCGGTACTGTCACGGACCTATCACAAGGGCTTCCGGGTGTTCGCGCTTGGCGCCTCGTCCTGGTCGACGACGATCACCGCGAGTTGCGCCGACGAGGACGTGAATCGCGACGGCATCCTGCAGCCTGCCGAGGACTTCAACGCAAGCGGAAGAATCGAGGCTGGCAACATCGCTTCCATTTCCGCGCAGGTCACGGGCGGCGGAACGCTTACGACCGATGCTAACGGCTTCGGCTTCGCGGACCTTTTCTATCCGCAGGAGTATGCCTACTACCTCGACACGATCCTGCAGGCGACGGTGGCGGATGTCGGCGGAACCGAGTTCGCCGAGGCTCTGAACGTCACGCTGACGGGCGCGGCCAGCGACTTCAACAATCAGAATGTCGCCCCTCCCGGACTTGTGAGCCCGTTCGGGCAAAGCAACACCTGCGCTGATACACAGTAGGCAGCTCGCTCCAGGTACGGAAAGGCCAGCTTTACGCTGGCCTTTTCTATTGGGCTATCCGCGGGCCGTGGCTGCTAGACTGCGATTGCTGTGCAGAACACCAACAATATCTATCTCATCGGTCCCATGGGCTCCGGAAAGACCGCAGTCGGACGACAGCTCGCGAAGGAACTCGGTATGGAGTTCTTCGACAGCGACACCGAGATCGAGCAGGCCACGGGAGTCGATATCGCCTATATCTTCGAGAAGGAAGGCGAGGCGAGTTTCCGAAATCGCGAGCGCGAATGCATCGCCAGCCTGACGAAACTCGACGGCATCGTGCTCGCGACCGGCGGTGGTGCGATCCTCGATGAGGAAAACCGCCGCAACCTGGCCGCGAACGGCACCATCGTCTACCTGCGTACCAGCGTTGACCGCCAGCTGGAACGAACTCAGCACGCGAAGAATCGACCGCTGTTGTTCGGCGGGAACCCGCGCGAGACCCTCGAGCGACTCGCCACAGAACGCGGCCCGCTCTATGACGAGCTGGCGACGTTCTCCATTGAGACGGGCGGTCGACACGTTAGAGCCGTAGTATCGAACGTGCGAAAGATTCTCAAAAAGGCGGCTAGCAGCCGTTGAAAATCCGGCGCCTGCCTGCGACCCTGTCCCTCATACCCAAACCGTCCGTCTGCGCCAATGGAAAAGCTGCACGTCTCGCTCGGAGATCGTAGTTACCCGATTCTGATCGGACCTGGATTGCTGGGCGATTCCGGCATGCTGGGGGAGATGGTTTCCGCCAGGCAGGTTCTGATCGTCACGAACGAGATCGTCGCACCGCTTTACCTCGAAACGCTGGAAAAGGCGATCGGCGCGGAAGAACGGCACTCGCTGGTTCTGCCGGACGGTGAAGACCGAAAAACACTGGCAACTTTCGCCACCATTATCGACGCGCTGATGCAGCACGGCTTTCATCGCGACGCCTGTCTGATCGCGCTCGGCGGCGGCGTTATCGGCGATATCGGCGGGTTCGCTGCGGCTTGTTACCAGCGCGGTATCGACTATGTGCAAATGCCTACGACCCTGCTGGCCCAGGTTGATTCTTCGGTCGGCGGCAAGACCGCGGTCAACCATCCCGATGGCAAGAACATGATCGGCGCCTTTTATCAGCCGACCTGCGTGATCGCCGATACCGGTACCCTGAAGTCGCTGCCGTCCCGGGAGTTCTCAGCCGGATTGGCCGAAGTCATCAAGCACAGTCTGATTCTCGACCGTGATTTTTTCGAATGGCTCGAGGCGAACGTGGATGCGGTCATGGCACTGGACGCTGCAGCGCTCGGCTTCGTCGTGCGCAGAAATTGCGAACTCAAGGCCGCCATTGTCGCCGAGGACGAACGCGAGCGCGGCCGGCGCGCGCTGCTGAACCTCGGCCACACGTTCGGCCACGCGCTCGAGAATCTCAGCGGCTACGGAAAATGGCTGCACGGAGAAGCCGTAGCCATCGGTATCGGTCTCGCGGCGCGAACGTCAGCGCGGCTCGGTTGGCTCGATGATGGCGATTGCGACCGCATCGAGGCGTTGCTCGCGCGAGCTCGGCTGCCGGTTCGGGCGACAGACGTGTCCGTCGAGCGCTTGCTGGAGCGCATGCGCATGGACAAGAAAGCGAGCGCCAGCGGTCTGAAGCTCGTCTTGCTTCGGCACATCGGTGAGGGCGTGATCGAACCCGCACCGGACGAGTCACTGCTGAAGGGTGTCATCGAGACCCAACTCGCAGCGTGAGCCGTATGGATGGCGATCTTGCTCCCTACGCCGCCAGTCCGGCCAATTCCAGGGGCCGCCGCCATGCCGAAGATCCCCCCGCCTACCGCAGCGAGTTTCAGCGCGATCGCGACCGCATCATTCACTCCGCCGCGTTTCGCCGCCTCGTCTACAAGACTCAGGTCTTTGTTAATCACGAAGGTGACCTCTACCGTACGCGTCTGACGCACTCCCTCGAGGTTGCACAGATCGCGCGGACGGTCGCGCGAGCAATGCGTCTCAACGAGGATCTCGTCGAGGCCATAAGCCTCGCGCACGACCTCGGGCATACGCCGTTCGGGCATGCGGGGCAGGATGCGTTGAACGCCTGCATGCGGGAGTACGGTGGCTTCGAGCACAACCTCCAGTCGCTGCGCGTCATCGACAAGCTCGAACAAAGCCATGCGGACTTCGACGGATTGAATCTCACATTCGAGACGCGCGAAGGAATACTCAAACACTGTTCGGTCGCGAACGCTCGCCAACTCGGCGAGTTGGGCGAGCGCTTCCTGAATCGCACGCAGCCAGGCCTGGAAGCGCAGCTGGCAAACGTTGCGGACGAAATCGCCTACAACAATCACGACATTGACGATGGCCTGCGTTCCAGGCTCATCGAGCTGGACCAGCTCGCAGAGCTTCCTATTGTCGCGCTCCAGCTCGACGCCATACGCAAGCGGAATCCGGGAATGAATCGGCGACAGGAAACGCATGAAGTTGTCCGCGCGCTGATTGGCGAGTTCGTGACCGACCTGATCGATACCAGCCGCCGCCGAATCGAGGCTGCGGCGCCGCAAGATATCGACGGCGTACGTTCCGCGGCTGGACCCCTTATCGGCTTTAGCGACGACTTCGCCACCGCGAGGACTGAGCTCAAACAATTTCTTCGCGATCATCTCTATCGGCACCCACGCGTCGCTGAAATGACGGCCCAGGCACGAGACATCGTTACCCGGCTTTTCGATGTCTATATGAGCGACTACGAGCGCATGCCCGATGAGTACGCGAAGCGCGCGCGCGATTCGCATGAGAGCGGCGGCAAGGAGGATGGCGCCCGCGTTGTTGCCGACTATATCGCCGGCATGACGGACCGATTCGCAATGCAGGCACATGCCGGCTTGTAGCGGAAAGGTTGACGGCGCTGCCCGAGCGCTCTGCTAGAATGCGCGCGTGTCTGCAGCATCCTTACGAAGCGCCTCGTCTATTCCGGTTCGTCAACGCCTGATCGTTGCGCTGGACGTTCCCGACGCCGCCACTGCCAAATCGCTCGTTGGAGAACTCGGTGATTCGGTCGAGTTCTACAAGATCGGGCTGGAACTAGCCGGCTCCGGCGACTATTTCGATCTTCTGGCATGGCTTCTCGAGCAGGACAAGCGCGTGTTCGCCGATCTGAAGTTCTATGACGTCCCGGCAACCGTTTCGTCGGCCGTTCGGCAGATCAGCCGCTGGGGCGCCAGCTTTCTCACGATCCATGGCGACCGTGCGATCATGGAAGCGGCCGCTTCGGAAAAGGGCCCAGAGCTCGAACTCCTTGCCGTCACCGTGCTCACGAGCCTCGATCAGAACGACCTTGCGCAGATGGGCATCACGATCGACGTCAAGGAACTCGTGCTGATGCGCGCCGAGCAGGCTCTGGAGGCGGGTTGTGACGGCGTGATTTCTTCGGGCCTCGAAGCCGCTGCGATACGCGAACGAGTCGGGCCGAAGCTCCTGATCGTGAGTCCCGGAATTCGTCCGGCTGATTCCACATCGGTGGATGATCAGAAACGCATCGTCACACCGGCCAGAGCGTTCCAGAATGGCGCGGATTACATCGTTGTCGGGCGGCCGATCCGAAACGCGGCGAATCCTCGCGAAACGGCTGAGTCGATGCAAGCGGAAATCGCGGCCGCCCTGCTATGACGACTGCCGAGGCCGCCTTGAAAAGGCGACTTCGTCACATGCAATGGTTCGCGACGGGCCTGCTCGTCACCGTCGCAATTCTTTTCGTCATTACGAGCCTGCTGCTGCCAGCCTACCCGTGGCTCGCGGTCGTCGTTGCATTCTCGGAGGCCGGAATGATTGGCGCACTCGCCGACTGGTTCGCGGTCACGGCACTGTTCCGACGGCCTCTCGGTCTGCCGATCCCGCACACGGCGATCGTTCCTACGCGCAAGAAAGACATCGGTGAGGCGCTCGCGCGATTTATTCGCGATCACTTTCTTACCCGCGACGCGGTTCTGCCGCGACTCGCTGAAGCCGATCTCGCGGCACGTCTCGGTGGATGGCTCGCGCGACGGGATAATGCGCGCCTCGTTAGCCGCGATCTCGGGCGGGCACTGAACTGGCTGCTCGACGCCGTCGATAGCGCCGAGCTGCGGCAATCGCTGCAGAGCAGTTTGAAACGTGCACTGGATCAGGCGTCCGTCAGCGCCGGATTCGGCGTAATTCTCGAAGTGTTCACTACCGGCAATCACGCGCAGGCCCTTGTGAACCATCTCGTAGAAGTCGGCCGAAGCCAGCTCGCCGCTAACGAAGAGAAGATCCGCGAGCGCATCAAGGACCGCAGTCCATGGTGGCTGCCGCGTTTCGTCGACGAAGAAATTTTTTCGCAGCTGGTCGGCGAGCTGCAACGCATACTCGACGAAATTGGCGACGATCCGACGCACGCGGCGCGCGAGGACTTTAATCGTCGACTGCTGGCTCTTCGGGAAGCACTCGAAAACGATCCGGTTACGATTGAGCGCGGAGAGGTTCTTAGCAGCGAGTTCCTGGGCCATCCGGCCGTCAAAGCCTATTTCGACGATCTCTGGCGAGTCGTTCGTGGAAACCTGAGCGACGCTCTCGACGATGCCGAGTCACCGATACGAATCGGGCTGGAGCGTGAACTGAGCCTCATCGGCAACCGCCTCAAGCAGGATACCGAGATAGCCGACACCCTGAACGGCTGGTTGCGCGAGCTCGTTACCTATCTCGTCGAGACCTACCGTCAGCCGTTGAGCGAGATCGTCTCCGATACGATCGACAGTTGGGATGCGACAGCGACATCCGAGCGCATCGAACTCTATATCGGTCGCGATCTGCAATTCATCCGCATCAACGGCACGATCGTCGGCGGGCTGGTCGGCGTCGCGATCTACCTCGCCTGGGGTTTCCTCCCGCTCTGAAAACGAAGACGGACCGGGTCCGTCTTCGTCTGTGCTATCCGTCGCGGAGTTCGCGTTTCAGCACCTTGCCCACGTTCGACTTCGGCAGCTCGTCACGAAATTCGATGTGATCGGGAATCTTGTAGGCTGTCAAATTTTCGCGGCAGAAGCGCTCGAGCTGTTCCGCTGTCAGCGACGGATCCTTTCTGACGACGAACAGTTTCACGGCTTCTCCCGTCCTCTCGTCCGGGACGCCGATCGCGGCGGCCTCGAGTACGCCGGGATGAGACACGGCAACGTCTTCAATTTCGCTCGGATAGACATTGAAGCCGGAGACGATGATCAGGTCTTTCAGGCGGTCCTCGATATAGACGAAGCCCTGCTCGTCCATCCGGCCGACATCACCGGTCCTGAGCCAGCCGTCGCCGAACATTGTCTTCCCGGTATCCTCGGGGCGTTGCCAGTAGCCCTGCATCACCTGCGGACCGCGCACGCATATCTCGCCAATTTCGTTGCAGGCGAGCTCGTTGGCGTTCTCGTCGAATATTGCGACTTCGGTCGACGGAAAGGGTAAGCCAACGGAACCGTTGAACTCGGTCGCCGTCAACGGATTCCCGCAAATGACAGGCGACGCCTCCGTCAGCCCGTAGCCCTGGATGATGGGCATTCCGGTTACTGCCTCCCAGTCGTCGGAGACGGCGCGCTGTACAGCCATGCCACCACCCATAGCGCCTTTTAGACGACTGAAATCGACTTGCGCGAACTCGCGATGCTGCAGTAATGCGACAAACAGGGTATTGACGCCCGTGATGAATGAAAAGCGGGAGTTCTTAATCTCTTTGACGAACCCGCGTATATCGCGAGGATTCGTGATCAACAGATTCTTCGCACCAAGCTCGACAAAATTGAACAGATTCACAGTCAGCGAAAAAATGTGATACAGGGGCAGCGGCGTTACGATCAGATCACCGGGACCGTCGATCACCGGCCGCGTCCATGCCGCAGACTGCAGCACGTTGCTTACCATGTTTCGGTGAGTCAGTACGGCACCCTTCGCCACGCCGGTCGTTCCACCGGTGTACTGCAGGAACGCCATGTCGCTCGACCGTATCGTGACGGGCTCGCGGCTCGCGCTGCGTCCGGCCTCCAGTGCGTCACGATAGTCGACTGTCCCATCGATTCTCCAGTTCGGCACCATTCTCTTGATGAATTTGACGACGAAGTTCGTCAACACTCGCTTGAGCGGCGGAAGATGATCGCCGAGCCTGGTCACTATGACCGTCTCGACCTGCGCGCCATCGAGCGCTTTCGCCGCCGTAGACGCGAAGTTCTCGAGCACGATGAGCGCTTTTGCACCGCTGTCGTGGAGCTGGTGTTTTAGCTCTCTGGCGGTGTATAGCGGATTCACGTTGACGACGACGAGCCCGGCTCTGAGGATGCCGAAAACAGCGATTGGATACTGCAGGAGATTCGGCATCATGACGGCAACCCGGTCGCCGTGCTGCAACGATGACAGGGATTGCAGGAACGCTGCAAAGTCCCGGCTTTGCCGCTCGACATCGGCGAAAGTGACTACGGCTCCGAAATTGGCGAACGCCGGATGAGCCGAGTTGCGCTCGAAACTCGCTTCCAGTAATTCAACCAACGACTGATACTGGTCAGGATCTATCTCGGACGGGACACCGGGAGGATAGGCTTCGAGCCAGCGTTTATTCATACCAGCTCGCAAGCAGGGCGATCAGAGCCGTTCCTCGAGCACTGCCCAGACATTTTCGAGCATCACGTCGTTGCCGCGCTCGTTCGGGTGTATCCCGTCACCCTGCATGAGCTCGTCGTTCAGCGCTACGTCATCCATCAGGAAACTGACAAGCGGAACGTCGTACTCGGCCGCGAGTTCCGTATAGATAGCAGCGAACGAGCGCGTGTACGCCAGGCCATAGTTCGGCGGAATCTGGATACCCGTCAGTATCGCAACGGCGCCGCTTGCCTGCGCCAACTCGATCATCGCGGCCAGATTGCTGCGCAGATTACTGACCGGCTGACCGCGCAAACCATCGTTACCGCCAAGCTCGATGATGACGATCGCGGGCTGGAGTGATTCGAGAATCTGCGGCAAGCGGGCAAGGCCGCCAGACGACGTGTCGCCGGAGATACTGGCATTGACCACCTCATATCCGTAACCTTCCGTCGTGAGACGGGCTTCCAGCTTGGCAACCCAGGATTGCTCCAGACGCATTCCGTAGCCGCTGCTCAGGGAGTCACCGACAACGACGATGGTCTGCTCCGCAGACCGAACCGATGGGGCCCCGGCTAAAGCAACGAGCGCCGCAGTCAAGACTACGGCGACATGGTGAGCTCTGACTACGCTTCTTACTGACATGGCAGATACAGATTCGTTATTAACCGCCCGCTCATTGACCAAAAAGGTTACCAGTCCCGAGGGCGAGCTGACCATCCTGAATGATGTCAGCCTCAGCGTAAAGCGAGGCCAGACAGCCGCAGTGGTTGGACCGTCCGGGGCCGGGAAATCGACACTGCTGGCGCTGCTCGCCGGACTCGACGAGCCAACGTCCGGCCAGGTCTGGCTGGGCGCCGAAGAGCTGACGGCGCTCGACGAGGACGGCCGCGCCAGTCTCCGCAACCGTCAGGTCGGATTTATATTTCAATCTTTTCATCTTTTGCCGTCGCTGACGGCGCTCGAGAACGTATTGCTTCCGCTGGAACTCAGCGGCGTCGACCATGAGGCGGAGCGCGCGCAGGCAGCGCTCAAGCAGGTAGGACTCGATCATCGGCTGCATCACTATCCGCGGCAACTTTCCGGCGGCGAGAAGCAGCGTGTCGCGATAGCGCGTGCTTTCGTGACTGAGCCGGCTTTGCTTTTCGCGGACGAGCCGACCGGCAATCTCGACAACAAGACCGGCGAGCTTATTCTCAACCTGCTGTTCGATCTCAACGCAGCGGCGAAAACCACTCTCGTGCTGGTAACTCACGACATGGCTGCCGCCGATCGCTGTGATCTCATCTTTGAACTGGCGGCCGGGAGGCTTCTCGACCCGGCCTGAGCGACCGTTAGCGGTAAAGCAGGGACTTCGCGGCGGCTCTCGGGATTAGTGCAGCAGGCGAAGCCTGCGACGGGTATAAATACCGCACAAAGCGAGCAGCATCAGCGCTAGGCCGGCCGCGCCGCCCCCTCCGCCGCCGACGCCCTGTCGCGGAACGACCTCGACCATCCGCGTCACTGTACTCACGTTTCCGGCGCTGTCGGCGACATCGTAAGTCACGCTGTATCGACCTATCACGTTCGTATCGACGGGATTGTCGACGTTAATCGCCGTAGTCAAATTACCGTCGGCGGTGTCCATGGCCGTTGCGCCAGGGTCCTCGTAGGTTTCTCCGAAAACGACCGTTATCGCCGCGAGGCCGATCAAACTCAGCACCGGGGAATCGTCACCCGAAACTCCGCCCTGACTTTCGTCGGAAACTCGCAGCACCACGGCCGCATCGTCGTTGTCGGAATTTCGGTCGATCGGGACTTCGTCCACGATCGAAATACTAGCGACGGCGAGTATGTCGCCGATGCTGGTTGCGCGGCCGAGCACCAGCGCCGACCTCGACGAACCGCTCGCCAGGGGCGACCACCGGCATGCGACTGCCGTCAGACTGCCGCGCGGTTCGACAGAGCAGGATGCGTCGTCAACATCGTCAATGCTGACCGACGCGTCGCCGAAAAATGCCGTTTCCAGCAAGATATTCGCGACGTCGGCATCTGCCAGGTTCCGCGCCGTCACTCGCCAGCTGACCGGGTCACCGACCGAGGCCGATCCCGGAGTCACAACAATGGCCGCTGCGAGATCTGCACCCTCTGGCGGCGGGGCGCTCGGCGCTGCCGCGACGTTCACCGAGAAGTCTTGATCGTCCTGGTCATCCTCGAGTCTGGCGCGGAGCCGAACGCGGTGAACGCCAGCATCCTCCTGGCCCGGCGTTCCGAAGATCGTGTCCTCGCCGTCGAACTCGAGCCAGCGGGGTAATGCGCGCGCGATGAACATGATGTCCTCTCCATCATCCTCATCGTCGTCGTACTCGTCACAATCGAACGCGGGCGGCTGCTGTCCAGGTGAGATATCGGGATACCAGATTCGACATTGCCCGGATGACGGCCGCTGCCCGGGGGGCACGTCGTAGTCGTCGCAGTCGCGGGCGGGGGGCTGCTGCCCGGGCGGAATATCCGGCGACCAGATCAGACATTGTCCGTCCTCGTCGTCCTCGTCGTCCTCGTCAAGGTCCGCTGCCGTCATCTTGTAGGAATAGGCTCGACCAACCGAGGCACTCGTGGGGGGTTGACTCGTGAACTCAACATCAGCGAGAGCCGGCGCCCCCAGAATAAGGGCGACGAGTATCAGGCATTTCGAGATCGGTAATGAGTTCATTCTTCTTGCAGCTGATTCTACACGCTGTCACTCGGGCGAGTGCCCGCGTTATGTCAACCGGGAACGCATGAAGGATTTCGGCCTGTTCGCCATAGCGCTCGTTGAAGGCGGGTTCCGATGTACGTTTTTCGCAAGGACCGGTCGCTTCCCGGCATTCAAAGCCGAAGTGCTATCGACGAACGGTTAAACGAGGTCGGTTCAGACCAGCCGCCTGAGATCGCCGCCAGCAAGATAGTCCGCGACATTTTCCGCGACCTGGTCGAGCGTCCGTTGCCGGGACTCGGCCGACGTCCAGGCGATATGCGGGGTAAGAATAAGATTCGGTATGTCCGCAGCGAGCAGCGGTTCATCGTCCGGCGGCGGCTCCTTCGCCAAAACATCGATTCCGGCGCCGCCGATTTCACCGCTCCGCAGCGCATCCACAAGCGCGGCGCTATCGATCAGAGCCCCTCTGGCCGTATTGATGAGTATCGCGTCTCGCTTCATCGCCTTTAGCTGCTCTGCGCCGATCAGGTGACGCGTCGCGTCTGTCAGCGGACAATGCAGACTCAGTACGTCAGCTTCACGGACCAGTGCCGCCAAAGGCACTCGAGTTTCGGCGGCATCCGAACCATCCGTTCCGGGGCGAGCGGCTATCTTCACTTCCATACCGATCGCGCGGCCGATATCGGCAACGCCGCGACCGAGAGAGCCGTAGCCAACAATGCCGAGAATCTTGCCCGTGAGATCGCGGATCGGATAGTCGAATAACGCAAAAGTATTGCTTCGCTGCCAGGCGCCCGCGTCGACGATCGACTGGTAGCCGAAGAGCTGCCGCGTAAGCGCGAGTATCAGCGCGAACGCGTGCTGTACAACGGCTGGTGTGCAGTAGTTGCGAATGTTGGAGACGCCGATTCCACGCTCCTCTGCCGCAACCAGATCGACGTTATCGCTACCGGTCGCGGCCAGCACGACGAGTTTGAGACCGGGGTTAACATCCATGGTCTCGGCGCCGATTCGCGCCTTGTTGACGATGCCGATCGCCGCGCCGTTGAGGCGAACCGGAATCTCCCGTGCCGGCGAATATTCGAAGTAAGCGACCTCTGCCAGATCGTCGAGACGACTCGTGTCGACACCCGGCCCGAGTGTTCCGTAATCGAGAAAAACCGCTTTCATCCGTTCCCTCACGGCGCCAAAGCTTACACTATGCCTTCATGCCGAAGCGCCCCAGACACGGACAGAAGAACGCGGACGCACCGTTCTGGGAGCGCAAAACGCTCGCGGAGTTGTCGCAGGAGGAGTGGGAGTCGCTCTGCGACGGTTGCGGTCGCTGCTGCCTTCACAAGCTCGAAGACGAGGATACCGGGCTCGTCTATTACACGGACGTCGCGTGCAGGCTACTGGACACGGCAACCTGCCGCTGCACGAACTACACGGCACGCCTCGAGCATGTGCCCGACTGCGTGGTGCTCAAGCCGGCCAATCTGGACGACCTCACCTGGATGCCGGGCACCTGTGCTTATCGCCGCCTCGCCGAGGGACGCAGCCTCGCGGACTGGCATCCGCTGGTTTCCGGCAATACGGACAGCGTTCACAGGGCGGGGATCTCGGTACACGGTCGATGCGTTCCCGAAAAAGACGTCGAGACCGAGGATCTCGAAGAACACGTCATTCGCTGGCTGAAGCCACCCCGCAAACGGGCAGGCAAAAGCTGAAATACGAAATCAGCCGGTATTCTGCATGCCGTGCGCGATTCCGTTGATGCTGACCATCAGAGCCCGCAGGACTTCGTCATCCTCGCTACCGCTTTCGCGCCAGCGCTTGAGCAGATCGATCTGCAGCAAGCTCATGGGATCGACATAAGGATTGCGCAGGCGAATAGCGCGACGGAGCGTGCCTTCGTTCTCGAGCAGGCGCTTCTGCCGGCGGAGCTTCAGGATGATCTCCTTACAGCAATCGTACTCCGCGCGCACTGTCGGGAATATTTCATCGTGCAGCGTGCCCGCAAGCCGCGAGTAACGCTCCGCGATCTCTATATCCGACTTCGCCAACACGACCTCGACGTCCTTGATGAGAACCCGAAAGAACCTCCATTTCCGGAACATCTCACCGAGCGCTTCCTCGCCGAACTCCGAGATCGCATGCCGAAGACCCGAGCCGACTCCGAACCAGCCCGGCAACAGAAGGCGCGTCTGGGTCCACGCGAACACCCAGGGGATCGCTCTTACATCCTGAATATTGGCAGTATCGGCTCGATAAGACGGCCGCGAACCAATACCGAGTCGCTCGATCACATCGATAGGGGTTGAGAGCCGGAAGTAATCCCAAAACGAGGGCCGGTCGTAGATCAGGTCCTTGTACGCGTCGCGGCTGCTGCTCGAGATCTGTTCCATCATCGCTCGCCAGTCAGGCTCGTCCTTCTCGACTTTTGCCGAGCTCGCCGATCTGAGCAACACCGAGCTGACGGTCTGTTCGAGCGACCGCATCGCGATAGCTCTAAGCCCATACTTCGCATTGATCACCTCGCCCTGCTCGGTCATCCGCAGGTGACCGGCGATCGCTCCGGCCGGTGCGGCAAGAACCGCGTCATGCAAGCGACCTCCGCCGCGGCTTACCGTTCCGCCACGACCATGAAAGATCTTGAGCCGCACGCCCATCTCTTTCATCGCCTCAACAAGTTCTTCTTGCGCACGGCGCAACGTCCAGCGAGCGGATGCGAGTCCGCCATCCTTGTTGCTGTCGGAATAGCCGACCATGACCATCTGGTTCGAATCGCGTTTCTCGAGATGCGCTCGATAACTCCCGTCCGCGAGCAATCCCGTCATGATCGACGCCGCGTTCTCGAGATCCTCAACTGTCTCGAAAAGTGGCACGACATCGAGCGGAACGGTAGCGCCTTTCGGTCCGAGATCACCCCATTTCGCCAGCAACAGCACCGACAGAACATCATCGGGACCATGCGCCATGCTGACGATATACGGGCCGATCGCATTCGCGCCGTATTTTCGCCGGCAGTGCGCGATCGCCTGGAACACCGCGAGCGTGCGCCGGCCCTCGGACGAGAGTTTCGCCGCTGGCGACTCGCGACGATTGAGCGCCTCCTTGAGCCGCACCGTTCTTGCTTCGGGAGTCTGTTCGAGCCAGTCCTCCTCGCCGAGGCCCTCGCCAACGACACGCCGGTGCACGAGCGCATTCTGCCGAATATCCAACGTTGCGATGTGAAACCCGAAGGTATCGATACGCCGAAGCAGACGATAGACGGCGAAGAGTCCCGCATTGTGCCCCTTGTTCGCACGCAGACTGTCGGCGACGAGTTCGATATCACGCATGAATTCGTCAGGCGACTCGTACGGAAACGCATCGTCATTGAACGTAGCCTGCAGACGAGCCGCGACGAGCCGCAGAAACACCCGGTAAGGCATTTCGCGATGGCGCGCGTGAACCGATGACGCCGCTCGCGGGAAATGTCCCGCATAACGTTTGCTGCGGATCAGAATTTCGTCGTCGACTTCGACGCGGCTCGCGCTTTGGCTAAGCTGAGTCGCGAGCGCAATGCATTCCTTGTGGTAGAGGTCCAAAACCAGTGTTCGTTGCCGCGACAAAGACTCTCGAAGACTCTTGGCCGTTACGTTCGGATTCCCGTCCATGTCGCCGCCGACCCAGGAACCGAACCGGATCATCGTCGCGGCATGTACGCGGCCTCCGCGCTCGGGATAAACCGCCTCGATCGCGTCCTCCAGCCCTTCGTAGAATGGCGGGATCATTCGGTAGAGCACGTCGGTCAGGAAGAACAGCACGTGCTCCGCTTCGTCGCTGACTCTGACTTGTGTGCCGGGATGTTCCTCGGTCTGCCAACCGGTCGTCATCTCCATGCGGATGCGTCCGAGCGTCGCCTGCTCTTCCTGCGGCGTCATATATGGATCGAGCATCTCGACGAGATGCCGCGCGATGTTCTGCTGCTTGCGCAACAGCGTACGCCGCGTCGCCTCCGTCGGATGTGCAGTAAAGACCGGCTCGACGGAAATCGTGCTCAAAGCATCCTCTATCGCTGCCGCGTCGACACCTGCGTCCCTGAGCTTGCCGAGCGTGTCCTCGAAGCCTCGAGGTTGCGCTGTCTGATCGTCGCGCAGATAGGCTCTTCGCCGGCGGATCCGATGCACTTTCTCCGCCATGTTGACCATCTGGAAGTATGTTGAGAACGCGCGAATGAAGTCGCGCGCCGTTCGCGGGCTCAGCGCAGACAGCAGCTCGTGCAGCTCCTGGTGCGTGTCAGCGTCCCCCTCGCGCTTCGCAATCGATGCGCGCCTTGCGGCCTCTACCAGATCGAAGAGTGCTTCCCCGCCCTGATCGCGGACCAGCTCGCCGACGAGTTCGCCGAGCCGATGGACATCTTCGCGCAGCGCTCTGTCTTTCTCTGCGAAGTAGATGTTGGAGCGGGCGACGGTCTCTGATGTGGAAGTTGACATGGAGGGTGTGCCTCGAGGGAGTCGGATTGTACCCCAGCAACGCTCGCGGGATGCTACCGGTAGGCGCGCGCCTGCAGCTCGAACAGCTCGGCATAACGGCCGCGCAGTGCGACGAGCTCGTCGTGGCTGCCGCGCTCTATGATCGAGCCCTGATCCATAACCACGATAACGTCCGCGCGCCTGACCGTGGAGAAGCGGTGCGAGATCAAGATTGCGATCTTGTCCGCGGTCAGCGAGCGAAAGTGCTCGAAGATCTCCGCTTCGGTCTCCGAATCCATGGACGCCGTCGGTTCATCGAGGACGAGAATTTTCGCGCTCGAGCGCATGAACGCGCGCGCCAGCGCAATACGCTGCCACTGCCCGACTGACAACTCCTGGCCACGGTTGAACCAACGGCCCAGCTGGGTCGCATACTGCTCGGGGAGGCGATCGATGAACTCCGTTGCACGACCCATGTCCGCGGCGGCGGCCCAGCGCGACTCGTTCCAGAGATTGTCTGCGTCACCGACGCCGATATTTTCGCCCACCTTGAGCTGGTAGCGCGTGAAGTCCTGAAAGATAACGCCAATAGAACTGCGCAGCGCGTCAGCGTCCCAGGCTTCGAGATCCAGACCCTGATAGAGGATTCGACCGGAATCCGGCGTATACAGTCCAGCCAGCAGCTTGATCAGCGTCGTTTTCCCTGATCCGTTGCGACCGACGATGCCGACGCTCTGGCCGGGCTCGATCTCGAGATCGATTTCCCTCAGAGCCGGGCGGTTCGCGCCCGGATAGGTGAACGTGACGCGATCGAATTTCAGTCCCGCGGCCGGCTCGGGCCCAGCCAGCGCCGTACGGTTTCTCCTGGGCACCGGTTGCTCGAGATATTCGTAGAGATTCGATAGATACAGATTGTCCTCGTACATACCGCCGATCGCACTCAGCATCGATGACACCGAAGATTGCCCTTGCTTGAACACGAGCAGGTACATCGTCATCTCACCGAGTGTAATCGTCCCCTGAATTGTCGCCACGGCGATCCATGCATACGCGCCATAGAACGCGAGATTCGTCAGCAGCCCGAGAACCAGGCCCCAGCTATCGCGCCGAATTGTCAGGCCGCGCTCTTCGTCGAAAATATCGCGGAAGATATTTCGATAGCGCTTCAGTAACTCAGGGCCAAGCTGAAAAAGCTGAACTTCCTTCGCATGATCCTCTCGAGCGAGCACCATCTCGAGGTACAGAAGCCTGCGGCGGTCGGGCGAGCGATGCCTGAAGAAACGGAATCTCTCACTGGAAAAATGCGTTTCGGCGACGAACGCCGGGACGCCGGCGAGCAGGAGGATGACCACGGCCCAGGGCGAGAATTGCAACAGCAACGCCGCATAGCTCGCGAGCGAAATTCCATGCTGAGCCAATCCGAAGGTTTTGTTGACCAGCGCAAGCGGCCGGCTCGAAGCCTCCTGACGCGCCCGATTGAGCTTGTCGTAAAACTCGGAGTCCTCGAACTGCGCGAGCTCGAGCGTCAACGCCTTCTCGAGAATCAGCGTGTTCACTCGCTGGCTCAATAGCACCCTGAGCAGCGACTGACAGAAACCGATTCCGCGCTGAACGGCCGCGACCCCCGCAACGAGCAGTCCCTCCAGTCCGACAAAGAGCAGCACGTCCGTATACGGGGCCTGACCGCCGTCCTGTGCGACGGCAATGGCCGCGACTACAGCGTCGATGATGAGTTTTCCGACATAAGCAACGCCGGCCGGAAGCAGCCCGGCCACCAGTGTGAGCAGCGCGAGCGCAATCGTCAGACCCTTGTGGGTGCTCCAGACGAGTTCGAGCGCGCGCCGGCTGTACCGGTAGACACCGAGACGATTCTCGAGCGCGAACGCGGGTCTGGGTTCTTTGTCGTCGGACATCGTCGGGGTTATTCGCTGGCGAAGGGTCTTAAGGCATGGTATTAGGGAGACCGGCCATAATCCAAGAAGTAATCTGTGCCCAGCCTACCGGACGCCCACGGAATATTCGTCCTGCTGCTGACGCCGTTCGCGTTGTACCTGTTCACGCGCGACCGGCTGCCCCTCGAGGCGTCCGGACTCGCGATCCTGGTAATACTGATGCTGAGCTTTCAGCTGTTTCCGTACGCGGTGGAAGGACAGCGGCTCATTCCGACATCGTTTCTTGCCGGCTTCGGCAATGAAGCGTTGATCACGATCTGCGCGCTCATGATTATGGGCAAGGGCCTGGAGGGAACCGGCGCCCTGCAGCCCCTCGCTTTAACGCTTGCGAAAGCCTGGACCGCCAGACCGATGCTGGCAAGCATCATGACGCTATTCATAGCCGCTGCGCTCAGTGCATTCGTCAACAACACTCCGATCGTCGTCATGCTACTGCCGATGCTTATCGGCGTCGCTGTCAGGAACAAGCTCGCCCCATCGTCCATCCTCATGCCCGTCGGGTTCGCGACGCTTCTCGGCGGTATGGCGACGACGATTGGTACCTCTACCAATTTGCTGGTCGTCGGTATCGCGGAGGAACAGGGACTCGAGCCGTTCGACATGTTCGCGTTTACTTTTCCCGTCTTTATCGTCGGCAGCGTCGGATTGGTATACCTCTGGATCGTTGCGCCGCGGTTAATTCCGGAACGAAAGCCGCCGCTCGCAGACCGTTCACCGCGCGTGTTCGACGCGTTGTTCCATATAAATGACGCGAGCTTCGCTTGTGGCATGACGTTCGCAGAGACGCTTGCGCTGACGGACAACGAGATGCGCGTCGATCGAATCGAACGCGGCGACGGTTTGGTCGTCACGAAACTGCCATCCGTCAGAATTCAGGCCGGGGACCGGCTCGCCGTACGGGATACTCCGGACCGGCTCAAACAGTTCGAGAAACAGCTCGGCGCAACGCTGCACAGCGACACGGGCGTCGCGGACATCACCGGCGAAACTCCGATACTCAAGGATCTGCAACACCTTGCCGAGATCGTGGTCACACGCGGGTCGCTACTTCACCGTGCAAGTCTGACCGGCACCAAGTTCGCACAACGCACCGGTCTCCTGCCGCTGGCGCTGCACCGAGCCCGCGAGCCGGATGTGGAAGAAATTTCCGGCAACATCGGCGCGACCCAATTGCGTGCGGGAGATGTCGTCCTCGTACAAGGCGCCGATACGCAGCTCGAGAGGCTGAAGCGCTCGGGCAACGCCCTGGTTCTCGATGGGACGACCGATCTGCCGCGAACGCATCGTTCCGACCGTGCCCTGATTATCATGATTATCGTAGTCCTCGCGGCAGCTACCGGATTGATACCGATTTCGGTGAGCTCCGTAGTCGGCGTCGGCCTCATGCTCGCGACGCGCTGCCTGACATGGGAGGACACGGCCGGCGCGCTATCTCCGCAGGTCATCATGATTATCGTGGCAAGTCTCGCGCTCGGACTCGCGATGACGGCAACCGGCGGTGCGCTCTATCTCGCCCAGGCTTTCGTGCAGGGCGTCGAGGTACTACCGACACCCTACATTCTCAGCGCGCTGATATTCGTGATGATGGTGCTGACGAACGTCGTATCCAATGCCGCAGCGGGCATCATCGGGACGCCTATCGCGATTCAGATGGCGAACGAACTCGGCGTGTCGCCGGAACCGTTCGTACTTGCGGTAATTTTTGGCGCCAACATGAGCTATGCCACGCCCTACGGCTATCAGACGAATTTATTGCTGTTGTCTGCGGGCGGCTACAAATTCACCGATTTCATGCGCGCCGGCATCCCGCTCGCGCTCCTGATGTGGCTCGGCTTCTCGATTGTTCTGCCGATCATGTACGGCTTGTGAGGCCTGGCGGCCGGCGCCAACTTGACCCCCGTAAGCCCGCGGGGACATACTTTCCGCCCATGGACCGATCTGCGAGCACGATTTCCCGTTCCGACCGCTGGTGGCGCGTGTCCCCGGCGGAGAGGGTAGCGCGCGCCTAGAAAACCGAGTCCAGCTCGAACAAGGCAAACCCATCTCCGCAGAGACGGAGATGGGTTTTTTTGTACCTGAAACTACGAGATTCTGTGACCATGCAAGCACCGTTCGATATCGCAGCCGACCTCGACACGCCGGTCTCTGCGTTTCTCAAGCTCGAGCCATTCAGGCCGTGTTTCCTGCTCGAGAGCGTCGAGGGCGGCGAGCGCCTCGCGCGGTATTCCTTCCTCGGGCTCGGCGAACGCCTGCGCCTCGAGCTCTTCTCCGACGGCCTCCGCGTCAACGGCGAAAGCCGGCCGCGGCCCGCAGACGGATCGCAATGGCTCGAGACCCTACGCGAAGCGCTCGCTCAAAGTCCCAACCTCGAACCTGCCATCGCCGGAATTCCGTTTACCGGCGGCCTGGTCGGTGCTTCGGGATACGATGTGGTCCGCTATTTCGAAAAGCTTCCACAAAATCACGCCGAACTCGATGGACTGCCTCAGGCAGCCTATGTTGCACCTGAATCACTGCTGATCTTCGATCATCTGACGCGCCGCGTCGCGCTTCTGCATTCCGGCAGCGAAGCCGAACGCCGCGCGCTTCGCAGCAATATCGTCGCAACGTTGCGGAGCGGCATCGACAATTCGCCGCGCGGCGGACGCTTCTCCGAGGCCGAAGGCAGCCTGAGCCGCGAAGAGTTCATGGCAGCGGTGGACATGGCCAAGCAGCACATCACGGCGGGCGACATTTACCAGATCGTGCTGTCCGTGCGGTTCAGCGGCACAACCGATCTGGATCCGTTCCAGTGCTATCGTGCATTGCGGCTCCTTAATCCATCTCCCTACCTGTACTTCCTGACGATAGGTGACCTGACCGTAGCGGGATCTTCGCCTGAGGCGCTCGTTCGACTGGAAGGTCGTCAGGCATCGTTATGCCCTATCGCGGGTACTCGCCCGCGCGGCAATACTGAACAGGAAGATCTGGCGCTCGAGCAGGAATTGCTGGCGGACCCCAAGGAGATCGCCGAGCACGTCATGCTCGTGGATCTCGCGCGCAACGACCTCGGACGCGTCGCCGCTGCCGGATCGGTGCACGTGGATCCGTACCAGAAAATCGAGCGCTACAGCCATGTCATGCACATTGTAAGCGGGGTACTGGGAGAGACGGTTCCCGACAAGGACGCCGCCGACTTGTTCGCGGCGACTTTTCCGGCCGGCACGTTGGTCGGTGCCCCAAAGGTGCGCGCGATGGAGCTTATCGCCGGCCTCGAACCCATCGCCAGAGGCTTGTACGGCGGAACGGTTGGCTATTTCTCGAAGAACGGCAACATGGATCAGGCAATAACGATTCGCACGATGGTGTTCAACGGCAGCGAATACAGCTTCCAGGCGGGCGCCGGCATCGTCGCGGACTCGGATCCCGGGCGTGAATATGAAGAGGTACTGGCGAAGAGCGCAATCTTGCGGCGCGCACTCGAGATCGCGGAGGAAGGGCTATGAGCGCGCGCGTCCTGCTGATCGACAACTACGATTCGTTCACCTACAACCTCGTACAGGCATTTCTGATACTCGAGGCCGAGGTTCTCGTCCACCGAAACGATGCGATCGATGTCGGCGACGCGATTGGCCTGAAGCCGACGCATCTCGTCATTTCGCCGGGTCCCGGCAGGCCCGAAGATGCCGGTCGATCAATCGCGATGATCAGTGCTTTCGCGGACAAGCTGCCGATACTCGGCGTGTGTCTCGGTCACCAGAGTATCGTCCAGCATTTCGGTGGCGAGATCGTCGCGGCGGGCGTTCTGATGCACGGCAAGACATCCCTGGTCGAGCACGACGGCCACACGATCTATCAGGGCCTGACGAATCCGCTCGAGGTGGGACGCTACCACTCGCTCGCCGCAAGTCGCCAAAGCGTTCCGGAGGAGTTGCAGATCACGGCCACGACGGACGTTACTGAGATCATGGGCGTGCGACACAAGTCGCTGCCGATCGAGGGTGTGCAGTTCCATCCCGAGAGCGTGCTGACGCCCGAGGGGCCCGCGTTACTCGAGAACTTTCTCTATCCTGACCGAGCCAACATTCGCTCGAACGGGGGCTGAACGATGACCGCTAACGCCGTTGAATTTCTCGAACGAGTCCTGGCTGGCGAAAACCTGAGTGAGGCCGAAGCGTCATGGCTGCTGCGATCGATGGCGGATAACGAGCTGCCGGCCGCCGTATCCGGCGGACTGTTGATCGCGTTGCGCGCCAAGGGAGAAGCGTCGAGCGAAATCCGTGGCTTCGCGCAGGCAATGCGTGAGCTCGCCCGGCATCCCGACATCCCCGCGGGCGGCGCCTACGTCGACATCGTGGGGACGGGCGGCGACGGCTCCGGCAGTCTCAATCTGTCGACCGGTAGCGCGTTGCTGGCTGCTGCCTGCGGACTCGAAGTCGTCAAGCATGGCAATCGCTCGATCTCCAGCCGATCGGGAAGCGCCGACGTGCTCGAGGCCCTGGGATTGCCGGTACCGCTGAACGAAGTCCAGGCAGGCACGGCGCTGGAGCAGCTCGGTTTCACCTTCCTCTTCGCACCGCACTATCACCCGGCGATGAAGAATATCGGTCCCGTACGCGGCGCGCTCGGTGTTCGCACCGTATTCAATATTCTCGGACCGCTCGCGAACCCTGCCTCGCCACCGTTCAACGTGATTGGCGCGTTCAGCGAGGAGATGGCCGAACTCATGGCGCAAACGCTGTCAGGCATGAACGCCGAACGCAGTTTCGTCATCCATGGCACGCCCGCGTGGGACGAGGCGACACCGGTGGGGCCATTCCTGTGCTTCGACGTGCGTCCGGGCGTCGTTCAGCGCGGTGTCAGGGATCCGGCTGATCTCGGGATTGCCCGCTGCACTGCCGCCGACCTCGAGGGCGGCGAAGCCGCAGAGAACAGTGCGCGCCTGGAAGCCGCGCTGGGTGGCAAAGATACGCTTGCGCATCGCGAGGCCCTCGCGCTGGGCGCCGCGCTCGCGCTCGAAGTCTCGGGCGCCGAAGCCGACTCGCAAAAGGCCGTCGACAGGGCGCGCGATGCATTGTCCAGCGGCGCCGGCTCCGATTTTCTCCGCCGCATGCGCGCATTCGGCAAGAGCCTCGGCGCGTGAACGACGGCTCCTTTCTCGGCCGCATGGCACGCGCCAGCCGGGAACGCGCGAAGGCCGCCCGCGCGCGTGAATCCGAAAACGCATTGCGCGAGCGAGCGCTTGCAGTCAGCGACACGCCGGCTATCCAGCTCGGCGACTTCGACCTCATCGCCGAGCTCAAACTCCGATCACCCGCTGCCGGCACGCTGGCGAAGACCGGCTTCGATCGTAGCGCGCAACTCAACGCCTATGCGCGCGGCGGTGCTGCGGCGATATCGGTGCTAACCGAGCCCGATGAGTTCGAAGGCGAACTGGCGCATCTCGAAGAAGCCGCGGCATTGCTGCTGCCTCACCGTATCCCGGCCATGCGCAAGGACTTCCTCGTCGATCCGTATCAGGTCCTCGAGGCGAAAGCTGCTGGCGCCGGTGGTGTTCTCGTCATCGCAACGATGCTCTCCGACGACGAAGTCGAAAGCTTGTTGACGGCCGCCGCCGACTGCGGGCTGTTCGTATTGCTCGAAGCTTTCGATGGCAACGATCTCGAGCGCATTGCGAAGCTCAGCGGTCCCGCAAGGGCGCCCGAATGCGCGCCCGTACTCTGCGGCGTGAACTGCCGGGACCTCAGGACTCTGGATGTGAACTTCGGTCGCTTCGCCGCGCTGGCGCCGCATTTGCCTGCGGGTCTCAAGGCGGTAGCGGAAAGCGGCGTCTCCAGCGAAGAAGACATTCGTGCCATCGCAAGCCTCGGCTATGAAGTCGCGCTCGTCGGGTCGGCGCTGATGCAGGCGCGTGATCCGGTCGAGCAGGTGAAGCGACTTGCCGCCGCGGGCGTCGCTCAACGCACGGAGACACGTTCGTGTTCATAAAGATCTGCGGATTGACGACAGCGGACGCGACGCTGACGGCGGTGATGGCGGGAGCCGACGCGATCGGTTTCGTGTTCGCCAAATCGCCGCGGCGCATCAGCCCGGAAACAGCATCGGCACTCTGCGCCGATGTGCCGGACAATGTCGTCCGGGTCGCGGTCATGCGGCATCCGAGCGTGGCGGAATGGGAAGCCGTCCGCGACGGCTTCTCGCCGGACTGGCTGCAGACGGACGCGGAAGACCTGGCGCAACTCGACATCCCGTCCAGCTGCGAGCCGCTACCCGTTTTCCGCAGCGGGCAGATTACAGCTGACGGTGCGTCCGGGAGGCTGCTCTACGAGGGCATCGAGAGCGGCCGCGGCGAACTTGCCGACTGGCGTGAAGCGGCTCGCGTTGCCGCAGGGAGTGAGCTGATACTGGCCGGCGGACTCAATCCCGGGAACGTAGAGGCAGCAATCACGGCGGTTGCACCATGGGGCGTTGACGTCTCGAGTGGCGTCGAGAATGCACCCGGTCGCAAGGACCCTGACAAGATCAGAGAATTCATCGCGCGCGCGCGCGCGACGGAGACAATGCAATGACGAACGAAGACCACGAAGCGTTGTTCGAATCGCTCCTCAACGGCAGCCTGCCTGACGACGAAGGCCGGTTCGGTCCGTTCGGCGGACGCTATGTCCCGGAGACGCTGATGCCCGCCATCGACCGCCTGACGGCTGGCGTACACCGCTACCTTCCCGACGCGCAGTTCCAGCAAGAGTTACAGAGCGAGTTGAAAAGCTGGGTGGGTCGGCCGACGGCGCTGACGCACGCGCCGCGACTTTCGGATCGCTGGGGCGCCGAGGTCTGGTTCAAGCGCGAAGACCTCGCGCATACGGGTGCTCACAAGATCAACAACACGATCGGGCAGGCGCTGCTCGCGAAAGCGCTCGGCGCGCAGCGCATCGTCGCCGAAACCGGCGCTGGTCAGCACGGCGTCGCGTCCGCCGCTGCCTGCGCGAGAGTGGGACTGCCTTGTACCGTCTATATGGGAGAGATTGACGTCGCGCGGCAGGCGCCGAACGTCGATCGTATGCATCGTCTCGGCGCTGAGGTCGTACCCGTCACATCGGGAGACCGGACGCTGAGATCGGCCATCGATGAGGCCATCCGCGATTGGGTTTCCGATCCGAAGGGAAACTATTATCTGCTCGGCTCCGCGATTGGCCCGCATCCCTACCCCTATCTCGTTCGCGAACTGCAAGCGGTGATCGGCCGCGAAGCGCGCACGCAACTGCTCGAGCGCACCGGGCTTCCGGATGCGGCGTTCGCCTGCGTCGGTGGAGGTTCCAACGCCATCGGGCTGTTTCACGGCTTTCTGGCAGATCGGAGCACGGCGCTGTTTGGCGTCGAGGCGGGCGGGCGCGGTGTCGAGCTCGGACAGAACTCGGCCACGCTCGCAAGCGGCAGGCCGGGGGTCCTCCATGGCACACACACCATGCTGCTCTACGATGATGACGGCCAGATTCAGGAAACGCACTCCGTGTCGGCCGGGCTCGACTATCCCGGCGTCGGACCGGAGCATGCGCTCCTGCAACTCGTTGGCCGCGTCGAATACGTCACGGCCAGCGATGACGAAGCGCTGGCAGCGCTCGACGAATGCTGTTCACTCGAGGGCATCCTGCCTGCGCTAGAGTCCGCGCATGCCCTCGCCGGCGCGAAGCAGTGGGCCGCCGCGAATCGCGGCAAGCGCATCCTTGTCGGCATGTCCGGACGCGGCGACAAGGACATGCCGATTCTCGCCGACTATCCGGTAAACCGCAGCAAGGGGAGCGTCGATGCTGCCGCGTGATCAGTTGAGCGACGCCCTGAAGCTCGAAGGCCGACCTTCGCTCGTCGCGTTTTTCACTGCCGGGTATCCGGACCGCGACACCTTTCTCGACGTACTCAAAGAAGTCTGCAGCGCCGCAGATGCGGTCGAGATCGGCGTTCCGTTCACGGACCCCATGGCGGATGGCGTAACAGTTCAACGATCGAGCCAGGTTGCGCTCGAGAACGGCGTGAGCCTCGGTTGGATCTTCGATCAACTCGCAGGTCGAGACTTCGAGCTGCCTGCACCGGTGCTGCTCATGAGTTACCTGAACCCGCTCTATGCTTTCGGCTTCGAAGATCTCGCCGAACGCGCACTCGAAACGGGCGTCAGCGGGTTCATCGTCCCCGACCTGCCATATGAAGAGAGCGGCCCGCTCAAGCAGGCGCTCGACGCGAAAGGACTGGCGCTCGTTCAACTCGTAACGCCAGCGACGCCGAAAGAGCGCCTCGCGAAGCTCTGCAGTGTAAGCGAGGGTTTCGTCTATGCGGTGACGCGGACGGGCATCACGGGGTCCAGCGAGGGCTTGCCGAACGATGTCTCGGACTACCTGGCAGCCGTAAAAAGCGCATCATCCTTGCCGGTTTGTGCAGGATTCGGCGTGCGTGAGCAAGAGCAGGTCCGGCGGATAGCCGAGCATGCCGATGGCGTGATTGTCGGCTCGGCGCTTCTGGAGGCCCTGGAAGCCGGCAGAAGCCCCCGGGAATTCCTCGAATCGTTGCGACCATAGGCACGCCATCCGCGAACGGCGTGTCATGCGCGAGGCCACGATGAAACGACTGACCACTAACGAATCGCTGGCGTACATCACGCACCTGAACAACGTTCTGGAGCAGGCGGGAATCGCTTGCGTGATCAAGAACGCGCAGCTGTCCGGAGCGCTCGGCGAGATCCCGTTTCTCGAGTGCCTTCCCGAGCTCTGGGTCGTGTCGGACCGCAATCTGGACCGCGCCAAAGAGCTACTCGCCGAACTCGAGAAGCCGCTGCCCGATTTGCCGGAATGGCGCTGTGGCTCATGCAAGGAACTCAACGAGCCGCAATTCGGCGCATGCTGGAACTGCGGTAAAGCGACCGCGCCGGATTGACGGACTGCGGAACGGCTATTCGTGTCCTGCTTCGATCGCTTGTCTTCGGTTTTCGCCGGCGCCGTCATCGTCACGAGCATAGTCGCGCTTCTGGGCCACTCGTGGTGGCTATTCGATCTGTTCTCGCATTTTCGCATTCAATATCTTGCACTGTCGCTACTGGCCATAGCCGTATTCGCGATCCGCGGGCGCTGGCGCGGTGTCGTGGCAATGCTGCCGTTTTTTCTGCTGAACGCCATTGCAGTCGAAGCCGCGCGGACCACCGCTGAATCAACAACGGGATTGCGCGCGACTTTTTCGATCCTGAATGTCAACGTCAACGCCGCTAATTCAGCCTACGCCGAGGTGCTCGACCTGATCGTGGCGGAATCGCCGGATCTCGCCGTGCTGGTTGAGATCGATGACTCGTGGCTGAGTGCGCTGGCGGGCCTCGACGAGACCTACCCCTACCGGCTCGAGCAGCCGCAGAGCGACAACTTCGGTATTGGTCTAATCTCCAGATTGCCGCTCCACGACGCGGCAATCCGCGATCTACTCGGTACACCGGCCGTCTCCGCGCACATCGACCTATCAGGCCAGCGGCTGCGAATCATCGGCACGCATTTGCGCCCGCCCACGTCGGCCCGATGGTCGAGGGCGAGGGACCTCCAGCTCGCGGAACTCGGTCGCTGGATCGGCGCGGAACCCGGCCCCACGATTGTCGTTGGCGACTTCAATACCACGATTTACTCGCCAATATTTTCCGCCTGGCTCGACGAGCATGGCCTGTACACTCCCGCCAGAGCGACGAGATCGACGATTAGCTGGCCAACGTTCTTGCCCTCGCTCGGAATTCTCATAGATCATTACGTAGTGACCGACGAGATCGTGATCGACGAATTCATACGCGGGCCGGCAATCGGCTCCGACCACTATCCACTGATGGCGACGATGTCGCTACGAGGAAGCGAGTGACTAACGAAAACATCGAAAAAAATACCGCCACGGATTCTACGGCCTGCGTGCTGCTGATCGGCAACGAAATTCTGTCCGGCAAGACGCAGGACGCCAATCTTCAGTATCTCGGAACCGAACTGTCCAGGCTCGGCGTCAAACTGGCGGAAGCGCGTGTTCTTCCCGACGACGCAGACGTCATCGTAGCGACCGTCAACGAATGCCGCGCGCGGTATACCTACGTCTTTACAACCGGTGGGATAGGACCCACGCACGACGACATTACGGCAAAGTGTATCGCCACGGCTTTCGGCCGCGAGCTCATTCTCGACCAGCGTGCCGTCGAATGCCTGAAGCGCGGCTCCTTCGAACTCAACGAAGCGCGCCTGAAAATGGCGCGGTTGCCCGAAGGCTCGACGCTGATCGAGAATCCCAGGAGCAATGCGCCGGGGTTCTGCGTCGAGAACGTCTATGTGCTCGCGGGAATACCGAGCATCGCTCGCGCGATGTTCGAGACGCTCGCCGACGAATTCGACAGTGGACCGCCGATCTACTCGCGAAATGTCGACGTGTTCATGCGCGAGGGGGATATCGCGGGGCCCCTGGAGATCATCGCTGATGAGTTCCCCGACATCGAGATCGGCAGTTATCCGTTTGCCCGGGATGGCCGTTTCGGCGCCAATCTCGTCGTTCGAGGCACCGACGCCGGGCGGCTCGATCTCGCACTGAACAAGATCGTGGAGACAATGACGAGACTCGGGGACGATTCGAGTGTCGGAGAGCCGGACTAGCGCGGCCAGATAGTCGCGACCAGCCCGGTCACCGCCGCGACCCAGCCGGGCCAGGCGGGCGCGACGTCGAGCCCCAGCCAAAGGACCGCCGCTATCAGGAGTGTCGGCCCGGCGACTGTCGTGGCGGCTACGGGATGCCGCCGGCCGGTTCTCACTGCCGAACCGTGCGACCCTTTCGCATTCGCGGCATCTTCGTCCACAAGGCGGCGCAGGACACGGTGCGCTATCTCTGGCAGTAACAGCAGATCCTCGCTGATCTCCGGCCAGCTCTTTAGAAGCTCCTCGATATGGGTGATCGGATTCGTGCGCTTGCGCATCCACTCCTCGAGAAACGGCTTCGCCGTCTTCCAGAGATCGAGCTCCGGATACAGCTGCCGCCCGAGCCCTTCGATATTCAGCAGCGTCTTCTGCAATAGAACAAGTTGCGGCTGGACCTCCATATGGAACTGACGCGCGGTCTCGAACAGACGCAGTAAAACGAGACCGAAGGAGATGTCCTTCAGCGGCTTATTGAAAATCGGTTCGCAAACCGCGCGCACGGCCGCCTCGAGCTCGTCGACGCGAGTGTCGGCCGGGACCCAGCCGGAATCGACATGCAGCTTTGCTACCCGGCGATAATCGCGTTTGAAGAAAGCGAGAAAGTTACCGGCCAGATAGTGCTGATCGCGCGTGCTGAGACTGCCGACGATTCCGAAATCGACCGCTACATAACGAGGATTGTCCGGATCCTCAATATCGACAAAAATATTGCCGGGGTGCATGTCCGCGTGGAAAAAATTGTGGTCGAACACCTGGCGAAAAAAAATCTCGACGCCATTTTCCGCCAAACGAACGATGTTCGTTCCGCGCGCCTTCAACGTTTCTATATCGCTGATCGGAACGCCGGAGACGCGCTCCATCGTTAAAACGTTCGACCGGCAGTAATCCCAATAGATTTCCGGGACGTACAGCTGTTCGGAACCCTCGAAGTTACGTCGCAGCTGGGCTGCATTAGCCGCTTCTCGCAACAAATCGAGCTCACGCCCCAGTGTCTTCTCGAATTCACCGACGACTTCGACCGGCTTGAGGCGCGGGCCCTCGTCCCAGTAACGCTCCGCCAGCCTGGCTACTGCGTAGAGCACTTCGAGATCGCGGTCGATAGCGTCGCGGACACCCGGCCTTAAAATCTTTACAACGACCGACTCGCCGGTCGCGAGCTTCGCAGAATGAACTTGTGCGACGGATGCTGCAGCGAGCGGCTCCCGCTCGAAAGCCGCAAAAATCTCATCGACGCGCGAGCCGAAGGCTGTCTCGAGTAGCTCTACGGCGATGCCCGAGTCGAAAGGCGGTACCTGGTCCTGGAGCTTGCTGAGTTCGAGTGCCACTTCCAGCGGCAGCAAGTCGCCACGTGTCGAAACCGCTTGCCCGAATTTCACGAAGATCGGACCCAGCTCCTCGAGGGCCAGCCGTATCCTTATGCCCAGTGGTTTGTTGCTGGACGCGGATCTCGGCAGCATTCGACGCAGCCAACCAACCGGACGCAGCAGATGTGTGGCCCAGACGAATTCGTCGAGGCCGTACTTGATGAGCACCCGCTGGATTGCGAGCAACCGAAGCATCAATCGAATGCCGGACATCCTGGTCAGGCCCGCTGCCCGGACGCGAGATAGTGCTCGATCTTCTGCGAAACTCGATCCGCGGAGTCCCGCAAGTTCTCCACATCGGAAAAAAACCGCTCGACTTCAACACGCGCCGGCAGCGCGCGGCTCTCCTCCTGGAGAAACTCCGACGTGTTCGTGAGTAGCGCCGACAGCGCTTGCTCGCCCCAGCCGCCCACGCTGCGGAACGCATTGCCGACTTCGTGCGCGAGAATGTCGCCCGTAAAATGCGACAGTTGTTCTTCCAGATCGGGCCGCGCCAGGCGCAGTATCGACGTAAATTCCTCTGCGACCTGCGCGTCGCCCGACATCGTGAGTCGACCCGTACCGAAGCTGTCGAGCCCATCGCTTCGGAACGCTCCCAGTAAAGCGAGCGGCGTCCCCCGCAGCTGTGCATCCGCAGTCCCGTCGGCACCGTTTTCCAGGGCGAGCCTCTCGTCAGTGGCGACCAGCGTGCAACTCAGACCCGGACCAACGAGATCTACGCTCAACCGCTTGCCTGCCAGACCCTTCAGCTTGTCGAGAGCCGCGGTCGACTCGCGTACGTGACCGTTCAGGATCTGCTCGAGCAGTGAGAGAAGTCGCGTCGTCACCAGCCTGAACCTAGATCCGATAACCGGTATGCAACGCAACGATTCCGCCGGAGAGATTCAGGTATTCACAGCGTTCGAAGCCCTGCTCGACCATCAGCGCTTTGAGCGCTTCCTGGTCGGGATGCTTGCGAATGGATTCGGCGAGGTAGCGATAACTGTCCCCGTCCTCGAGAACCAGCTCACCGAGCTTCGGCAGAATCGTCAAGCTGTAAAAATCGTATAGCGGCTCGAGCGGGCCGAGATGAGGGTGGGAGAATTCGAGCACGAGCACTTTACCACCCGGTTTCAGAACTCGTCGCATCGAGGAGAGAGCCGCGGCCTTGTCGGTCACATTGCGCAGACCGAAGCCGATACTCACGCAATCGAAGCTGCGAGACCTGAACGGCAGCTGCTCAGCGTCAGCGCGCAGGTACTCGACGGTACCCACGATACCGGCATCGGTCAGGCGGTCTCTCCCTACCGCGAGCATGCGCGCGTTGATATCGGTGACGAAAACCCTGCCGGAGGGACCGACCTGCCTGGCGAAGCCGGCGCTCAGATCACCGCTACCCGCGGCGATGTCGAGCGCGACGTTGCCGGGCCGGAGCCCGCTTCGTGCGATCGCGATTCGCTTCCACAACCGGTGCACACCGGCCGACATGAGGTCGTTCATGAGATCGTAGCGCTCGGCGACAGAATCGAACACGCCGCGCACGCGCTGCTTCTTGTCCGCACGCGGAATGGATTCGAATCCGAAGTCGGTCAGACCGTCGTTATTCTCGTTATTCTCTCGATCCGTCATTGGCATCCGCCGGGTCGCGACTCAGTCCCGCCTCTTCGAGACGGGCCAGGTATCGCTGCCAGTTGATCTCGAACCTGGAACCCAGATCGTAGAGTATAGGCCACGTGTAAAGGCCCGTATCGTGGCTGTCATCGAATACCAGACGAATTGCGTAGCGGCCTACGGGTTCGATTCGGTCGATCGCCACGTTTTTCTTGCCGTCGACGAGCAAGCTCTCACCGCCGCCGTGACCCTGTACTTCGGCTGACGGAGAGAACACGCGCAGATACTCCGCGGACAATTGAAACTCACTTCCGTCGTCGAAACCTACCGAAAGAACTCGCGTGCGCTTCTGCAGGCGGATCTCGACGGGGTGAGGGCCGTTTGCCATCTACAGGATGTAGCGAGTCAGATCCTCGTCGCGGACGAGTTCACCGAGATGCTCATCGACATAAGCTGCGTCGACGACCAATGATTGACCACCCTTGTCCGCGGCATCGAAGGAGATGACTTCGAGTAATCGCTCCATGACCGTATGCAGACGCCGTGCCCCGATGTTCTCGGTGCGCTCATTGACGTGGAAGGCAACCTCCGCGATTCGCTCGATCCCGTCCTGATTGAATTTGA
This sequence comes from Rhodospirillaceae bacterium, assembly GCA_024638465.1. Lineage (GTDB taxonomy): Bacteria > Pseudomonadota > Gammaproteobacteria > Steroidobacterales > Rariloculaceae > SMWC01. Next base: position 36,938 of record JAHEKF010000009.1, read on the forward strand.
GCTCTACATTCTCGGTTCCCATCAGCGCTGTATATTGCTCGGTCAGCGACGCATCGGGCTCCGTGAGAATTCGAATGAAATCCGCGGATGTCAGTGCGGCGAGCTCGACACGGATGGGGAAACGGCCCTGCAGCTCGGGGATCAGATCCGACGGCTTCGCAACGCTAAACGCTCCCGATGCAATGAACAGGATGTGGTCGGTCCGCACCATTCCATAGCGCGTGCTGACCGTACAGCCTTCGACCAGCGGCAACAGATCACGCTGTACGCCCTCACGGGAGACATCCGCACCCATGGTTTCGGCGCGGCGCGCGACTTTGTCGATCTCGTCAATGAAAACGATACCATCCTGCTCTACCGCGTGGAGCGCTCTGTGCTTGATGTCTTCGTCGTTGATCATCTTGCTCGCTTCCTCGTCCGCGAGCAGTTTTAATGCGGCATCGACTTTCAGTTTACGTTTGTTGCGTCGACCGCTGGACACGTTCTGGAACATGTTTTGCAACTGGCTCGTCATTTCCTCCATGCCGGGTGGCGCCATGATCTCGACGCCGACAATCGGCGACGCGACATCGATCTCGACCTCGCGATCATCGAGATCGCCTTCACGCAGCATCTTTCGGAACCGTTGCCGTGTTTCGTTGCTGTCGCCGATCTCCTGCGAGCCCGGCAGCAGCGCGTCGAGCAGTCGATCCTCAGCCGCGTCCGCCGCCCGATGACTGACTTTCGCCAGCTCGTCCTCGCGAATCATCTTCACTGCCATGTCAGCGAGATCACGAATAATGGAGTCGACTTCCCGACCGACGTAACCGACCTCGGTGAACTTCGTCGCCTCGACCTTCATGAACGGTGCTTTCGCGAGCCGCGCCAAACGGCGCGCGATCTCGGTCTTGCCGACGCCCGTGGGACCGATCATGAGAATATTCTTGGGAGTAATCTCACTGCCCAGCGGATCGCCCACCTGCGCTCTTCGCCAGCGGTTTCGAAGCGCAATCGCGACCGCTCGCTTGGCCTCGACCTGGCCGACGATATGCTTGTCCAGCTCCTGGACGATTTCCCTGGGTGTCATCGACATGAAGTTGGCCAAACGCGATCTATGCGCCGAGTTCCTCGATCGTTATGTGACGGTTCGTGTAGATGCAGATCTCGCCGGCGATGGCCAGCGCTTTTTCGACGACCGTGCGCGCATCGAGTTCGGTATTTTCGAGTAAGGCCTGTGCCGCAGCCTGCGCGTAGGCGCCACCCGAACCGATAGCGAGAAGGTCATTCTCCGGCTCGATGACGTCTCCCGTCCCGGAGATCAGCAAGGATTTTTCCTGATCCGCGACCACAAGAAGCGCTTCGAGACGCCTGAGCATGCGATCCGTTCGCCAGTCTTTGGCGAGCTCGATCGCGGCGCGTGTCAGATTGCCGTACTGCTCGAGCTTCTTTTCGAAGTACTCGAACAAGGTGAACGCATCTGCCGTACCGCCCGCAAAGCCGGCCAGGACCTTACCGTCATGCAACTGCCGCACTTTGCGCGCATTGCCCTTCATGATCTTGTCGCCAAGCGTGACCTGCCCGTCGCCGCCGACAGCGACCTTGCCGTTACGACGTACACAAACGATCGTTGTCCCGTGGAATCTGTCCATATCGAAGCGGGCAGGAATGCCCGAGATCAGTCTTTCCGGCGCTTCGCCCGAGGATGCGCTGCATCGTATATGTGGGCGAGATGCTGAAAATCAAGGTGCGTATAAACCTGCGTTGTCGAAATGCTCGCGTGACCCAGGAGTTCCTGAACGGCACGCAGGTCACCGCTCGATTCGAGCATGTGAGACGCGAAGGAATGTCTGAGAACGTGCGGGTGAACAGAGATCCCGGATCCCTGCCGTTTCACCCATTGCTTGAGGCGTGTTTGTACCGAGCGGCCCGACAGGCGTGTTCCACGCTTTGACACGAACAACCCGGTCTCGCCCTCGGACGCAAGTTGTGAACGAATCGCAAGCCACGCCCGCAGCGCGTCCGCGGCAACCTTCCCGACCGGAATCACGCGCGTCTTGTTGCCCTTTCCCGTCACTCTTACGGTCAGGTCGGCGAGGTCGAGGTCCGTGATATCGAGCCCGACTAGTTCCGCGAGCCGCAGCCCGGACGAATAGAGCAGCTCGAGTATCGCACGGTCGCGTACCGTAAAAGTGTCGTCTCCCTCGAGGGCGAGCAGGCTCGCAACCTGATCCGCATCCATCGTTTTCGGCAAGCGCCGCCTGGCCTTGGGTGCCTGGACTTCTTTGCCGGGATTGGCCGAGAGCACGTCCTCGGCGACAAGAAAGTGCAGAAATCGCCGCACTGCCGACAACCGCCGCGCGATGCTGCGCGAGCCCAGGCCCTTGCGATGGGCTTCCGCGGCAAACTGTCGCAACGCGTAGGAATCGAGCGCGGCAACGCCGAGCGAGCTTCGCTCCAGATACTCCAGCAAAGCGCGGACGTCGCGCTCGTAGGCGCTAAGGGTATGCGGGGAGAGTCGACGCTCGTCTTTGAGATGGCGGAGATAGCGTGCCAGGTATTCGTCCGTTTTCACTACCCGGTACCGGCCGCGGTTGCCGAGTTGCCCGGACCGACGAGTGCGCCGGCTACAAGTTCGCCGAGCCGAGCGAGAAAATCCATGCCTTTGCCGGGATTGAAGTAGTCGGGATCGCTGCTGCCAATCACGAGAAAGCCGTGCTCGGCGCGCGCACCCAGCGGGATTTGCGCAGCGGAGCTGATCTCGCCGGCGTTGTCCTCGAACAGGAATGCTTTTTGTCGATCCCGGATGATTCCGCATCGCGGTCGCGCGGATTTGAGGAAACTCGCGAACGGCTTGAGGCCGCTGTCGCCGCGCTCGACGATCTTGAGGAATCCTTCACCCGATGCCACGCCGCCGGGAAGCGGAGCGAACAACACGAGAGCGGCTCGCTCCGCCCGGAACTCTTCTCTCAAACAGACTTCGAGCAGCTCGACCCGTTCCGCAATCTCCGTCGTCGTCATGAGACCCAGCGCGAGCTTGTGAATCTTTGTGACCAGCGCATCGTTGATCTTGGCGACAGCAACGAGGTCTTTGAGCTGGCGCTCGAGATCGTCCGAGCGTTGCCGCAGTAGCGAAATCTGGCGTTCTATCAACGAGACGGCGGATCCGCCCGTCTCGTGGGTTACTTCCAGATGCATCAGAAGGCTCGGGTTGCGGTCGAAGAAATCAGGATGTTGCTGCAGATAATCGACGACATCACCGTCGGAGAAAGTTTCCTCAACTAAAGCCTCAGTCTTCTGTTGGCTCATATTCGATTCGTCCCTCAAATACTTTCGTTGCGGGCCCGGCCAGCCAAAGCGGCTCACCGCGACCCTCCCAGCTCACTTCGAGCTCGCCGCCCGGGAGACTGACCCCGACGCGCGCATCGAGAAGCCCGCGGTCGCGACCGATGGCAACTGCGGCAGCGGCACCCGTCCCGCAAGCCAGCGTTTCTCCGACACCGCGCTCGAATACGCGCAGCCTGATCGCGGTCGCGCCATCGATCTCCATGAACCCGACGTTAACCCCTCGCGGAAATGCGCTCGAATCCTGAAACTCCGCGCCCAGTATACCGACCGGAGCGTCGTCAACGGAATCGGTCAGAATGACGGCGTGCGGATTACCGAGAGAGACGGCGCCGAACTCTATTCGCTGACCGCCGAGGTTGAGCATGTAACTGGACTGTTCCCGCTGTACGGCGAAGGGCAGGTCCGCCGGCGCGAACGCCGGAACGCCGAGATTCACCGTGACTCTCCCGTCGTCGAGAATTCGAGCCGCGACAATCCCGCCGCGGCTGTCAAGCCGCAGTTCCTCCGCACCGCTGACGTCCGCAAGAAATCTGGCGACGCAGCGAACGCCATTGCCGCATTGCTCGACCTCTCCACCGTCCGCGTTGAAAACACGATAGGCCGCGTCAGCCGGGCCGGAGTAATCCGTTTCGATGAGCATGAGCTGATCGTAGCCTATCCCCAGGCGTCGATCGCCCCAGGCACGCAACTGATCGCTGCCGGGAACCGCTATCGCGGCAGGCCAGCGCATCACGACGACGTCGTTGCCGGCCCCGTGCATCTTGGCGAATTCGAGTTTCATCGTGCTGGAAATAGCGCTCTCGGAAGGTTAAGTTGATCGGCCCCGGTTAGGCGCCTCGCGACGCGCGAAGCTGAATATCCGAGCCGCGACGAGATTATAGTGGATTCACCCTGGCCCAGACCCAAAGCTCGATTTGACGACCTGAGGAGCTTCCTGAGCGCCCTCGAAGCCGAAGGCGACCTCAAACGTATCGACGTCGCCGTGGATACGGAACTCGAGATGACCGAGGTCTCGCGGCGCACCCTCGCCCGGCACGGACCCGCGTTGCTGTTCACTCGGCCCAGGAACTCCAGAGTCCCGGTTCTGGCAAACCTGTTCGGCACCAGGGAACGCATTGCGACGGCGCTCGGAACGACCGTGCCCGATGGCTTCCGCAGGCTCGGCGAGCTGCTTGCCACGCTCAGGGCGCCTGAGGCACCGAAGGGAATTGGCGATGCCTGGCAGAAGCTGCCTCTTGTCCGGGAGATACTGAAGATGGCTCCGCGAACGACGCGTTCCGGTCCCTGTCAGGAAATCGTTCTCAACGGCGATGACGTAGACCTCGGTACGTGGCCGATTCAGACCTGCTGGCCGGACGATGCCGGCCCGCTCATCACCTGGGGGCTGACGACGACTCGCGGGCCGCTGTCGGAGCGCCAGAACCTCGGTGTTTATCGCCAGCAGGTGATCGGCCGCAATCGTGTGATCCTGCGCTGGCTCGCACATCGCGGTGGGGCGACGGACTATGCAGCCTGGCGAACGAAGCATCCGGACGAGCCGTTTCCCGTTGCGGTCACAATCGGCGCCGACCCCGCCACGCTGCTGGCAGCGGTCACACCAATACCCGATACGATCTCCGAGTACGCCTTCGCGGGATTGCTCAGAGGCTCACGAACGCAGCTGACGACCTGCCTCGATTCGTCGCTGTCGGTACCTGCTAACGCCGAGATCACGCTGGAGGGCGAAATCCGACCCGACGACAGCGCCATAGAAGGCCCGTTCGGCGACCATACCGGCTACTACAACGAGACCGAGTCGTTCCCCGTCATGACGGTCAACAAGATCACGCACCGCCGTGACCCGATCTATCACACGACCTACACGGGGCGACCGCCTGACGAACCGTCGGTGCTCGGCCTGGCGCTCAATGATGTGTTCGTGCCGATTCTGAAGACGCAGTTCCCGGAAATCGTCGACTTCTATCTGCCGAGTGAAGCGTGCTCGTATCGCGTCGCCGTCGTCAGCATTCGCAAGCAATACGCGGGACACGCGCGCAGGATCATGTTCGGGGTCTGGTCATACCTGCGTCAGTTCATGTACACGAAGTTCGTCATCATCGTGGACGAGGACATCGATGCGCGTAACTGGCCGGACGTGATCTGGGCGATGAGCACCCGGGTAGACCCGGTTCGCGACATGCAGCTCGTGGAGCAGACACCCATCGACTACCTCGATTTCGCGTCGCCGGTCGCGGGTCTTGGCTCCAAGGTCGGTATCGACGCCACGAGCAAGTGGCCCGGCGAGACCGATCGCGAGTGGGGAAGACCGATTACCATGCGCGACGAGGTTGTGCGGCGCGTCGACACGATATGGGACGAACTCGGCCTGGACTGACGCGAAGAGATTCGCGCGGTCGCCCTGACGATGCCCGATTGGACATTTGCCATAATGCTGGCTACTTTTAATCGGTAAAACGGGTGACGCGTTTCGAGCGACAAGCTGGAAAGCAATACCCGGGAGAAACTCTATGAGACACATCCTGGTCACTAACGCCAAGGGTGGCTGCGGTAAAAGCACCGTAGCGACCAATCTTGCGGCTTATTATGCGTCCGAAGGCCACGCGGTCGCGCTCGCCGACTACGATCCGCAAGGGTCCTCGCTCGGCTGGCTCGAGGAACGGCCGGAGTCGGCCGCACCGATAGCGGGCTTGTCCGGATTCGATGAAGGACTGCGCCATGTATCGCGCTCAGCCGACTACGTCATTATCGATGCGCCGGCGCGCTCGCACGGTAAGGAGCTGACGGAACTCGTCAGACACGCCGAAACGATTATCGTCCCGGTGCTGCCATCGCCGATCGACATGAAAGCCGCCACCAAATTCATCGCCGAGCTACTGGATCGTGGCAAAGTTTCTTCCCGGCAGGCGAAGATCGGAGTCGTCGCGAACCGAATCAAGGAAAATACGCTGATTTTCGACGAACTCGATGCCTATCTCGACAAGCTCAAGGTGCCTTATGTCGGCACGTTGCGAGAAGCGCAGAACTACATCCGCGCGTACCAGCGCGGACTTGGCGTCCATGAATTACCGCCTTATCTGGCTTGGCCTGACTGGGAGCAGTGGCAACCGATCATCGATTGGCTGGACTCCCGCCGTTCTCGGCCGCAATCGTAGACGTCTCCGCGGTTTCGTCTTCGCCCATAGCTGGACGCACCGGCGCGTCCAGCGCCGGTACTTCATTGACGGCGCCCGTGACGAGCGCGAGTCCGGAGCGAAACGCGAGGGCGGCGCTTTCGTCTTCGCCCAGCTGCTTGAGCAGGCGACCGTAGAGCGCATAGGCATCGGTGCGCGGTGACATCGCGAGACTCGATTCGAGATAACTACGCGCCTTGCCCCAAAGTTCGACTGCCATGCACAAACGAGCTGCGGTCAGTAGCAGTGCGCCATCTTCCGAATGCACCTTGAGCCATTTCTCGGCCCGTTTGAGCTGCTTCGCCGGATCTTTCGTCTCGATTTTTCCGAACGCGATGATGAGATCCTCATGCCAATCCTTCTTTAAAGCGCTTCGCAGTTCTTTAGCCGCCAGATCACCGCGTCCCAGGGCACTGAGCGCCAGTGAACGAAGGGCGATCAGGCGCGACGAGCTGCGCAATCGGGAAGGCAGGTTCGACCAGAGTTTTTCCAGTTCTTCGAACGTAAGATCGCTGCGCGCGTTAAATACCGCCATCGCTTCGGCTGTCAGACACTCCATCTCGTCGGCATCGATCTTTGCGGAGCCCAGTTTTGGCAGCAGCTCAATAAGCCGGTCCCAGTCCTCGAGCGCCCGGTGAGTTCTGGCAAGCAAGCCGAGGGCAACCGGGTGATTCGGATGCGATTCCTGAATCCGGTTCAGCGTGGCCAGTGCACGCTCGTATTCGTCATGATCGAGCTGCAGTTCAGCCTGGGTGAGCAGCACGGCCGTCTCTGCGTTTGGCAATTCTTCGTAAGCGAGCTTCAGCCAATCGTCGCGGCGCTCATCGGATCCCTGCAGCTGCGCAGCACGCGCCGCCATCAGGTAGTTGATGAGCGGTGCGTCCGTTCCTTTGAGCCCCTTGGTCAACAAGCGCTCACCCTTCGACCAGTCGCCCTCGGCGATGTGAATCAATCCGCGCGTGAGCTTCACACCCGAACGTTTGAGCTGACCATCTGCAATCGCCTCGCCGAGGCGGCGTGGTGCGCGCCACAAACCGACGAGTGCACGAATGCCGGCGTAGGCGAGAACGAGAAACACGATGAGCGCGGGGACCGACATTTCGACGATGTATCCGGCGAAATTGATCAATACATAGCCGCGATCTCTAAGGATGAAGTGAGCGGTAAACGCGCCCAGAAAAACGGCCGCAATTCCCCATAGACCGATGCGCATCAGTTGTCTCTATCTGCCAGCGAGCGCAGTAGCGTCAACGAACCGCTGATGTCGGGGCGTTCCGGCGCAATCTCGAGATCGGCCATTTCGTTGAGCAACGCCAGCGAGCTTTCGACCGCGACCAACGTCGTGTCGAAGTGCCGCTCCAGAAGCGCGCCGGCTTCGGTCAGACTCTGGCCAAAGAGTCCGGCCTGACCACTGACAAGTGCGACCCGCGCGAGACCGAGCTCCAGTTCGAGCTGCTGCCGGACAAACGCCTGCTCCTCGGCGGACAGATTACGATCGATCGGATTTTCGCGACGCTCGACACGGACCATTCCCGCGACGGCGTTCCTGAGGCTCTCCCAGACGCGCGCCAGACCGGTTGTCTCCTCACCTGGCGCCTCACCGTCCGATGAATACACACCCGGCGCCGCAGCGCGCATCGGCAGATCCCGCCCTGCCTCGGCCAGTCGACTGAGGCTGAAGCTGTGACCTTCGACGTCCGGGAGACTGACGGAGCGCAACGCGGAAAGCTCCTCCGAAATGCGCTCGCGGACACCCGCCAGGCCCGGGTTCGCCAGCTCCAGCAGTTTCTGGTCGGCCAACACGAGCGCACTTTCGGCATTGTCCCAGCGGCCCGCGAGATTGAGCTCCGCATTCGCGACCGTCAGGTAATACTCGGCTTCTGCGCGAAGCCAGCGTCGCCTGGCGTCGACCGACACGCCCTGAGTGGCATTCAGACGTTCTTCGATCTCCAGCAATCTTCCCGGTATCGCATTGAGGCGTTCGCCGAGGCTCGCGGTCGCGCCGCGCATCTCCGTATTCGCCGCCGCTACTTCTGCGAGCTCGCTCTGAAGCGCCTGGATTGTCGCCCTGACATCCCGTATCGAGATCACGGTATCTGCACCGGCCTGGTCGATGTCGACAGAAAACACGCGGTACTGCCACCAGAGGAACGCCGCGGCGGCCGTCGCTACGATGGCAATAACCAATGCAAGACCGCTGAAAACATACGCGCCGCGAGCGCCTGAGCGCGCTGCTGGCTTCGCGCTCTGCGGTTCGCTCTGCGGTTCGGTCAGGTCCGAAGCTGCTGCAGCCTCAGTTGCTGTGGCGGACTGCCCGCCGTCGTCCGGCGTTTCGGGCTTGCTCATGAATCAATGACTGCGGGTTGCCTGGGTAGCTCTTTTTACCACACGGCTTCGGTCGTAAGCCAAGTGCGACTCGTTACCGCGACGTAATTAGCCGCTTGAGATCGCTGACCTGGCGCCGGCCGACGGGCAGCAACTCCTCCTGGCCCCTGACCCTGACGGAATGTCGTCCCGCAGCGTCTCGTTCGAGCGCTTCGAGATGGCCTATGGCGACGAGATAGCTGCGATGAATGCGAGCGAAATCAGGCGCGAATTCGTCCGCGAGCTCCGTCAGCGAACCGTCGATCAAGTCCTCGCCATCGACATGATGAACGCAAACGTATTTCTGGTCAGCGCGAAAGTACAAGACATCCTTTATCGGGATGAGCTTGAGTTCGTTACGCGAGCGTACGGCAACGTGCTGTCTTCGCGAATCCTCGCTCTCGGGCTCCGCAACATCGTCGAGCTGCGTGGTCGTAAGACGACTCGCCTGGCGCAGGGCTTTTTCGAGCCGCTCTTTTCGAACCGGCTTCAGGAGATAGCCGACAGCCTGCGCATCGAACGCCTCCATCGCATACTCGTCGTACGCGGTCGTGAAGATTACGGCGGGTGGCGCGGGGAAGGTCGCGAGATGACGGGCAGTCTCGATTCCACTCATGCCCGGCATTCGGATATCCAGAAGCACGACCGCCGGTTGAAGCTCTTCGACAGTACGCAGCGCTTCGAGACCGGTCCCGCATTGGGCGAGGACGAGGGCGTCCGGCAATTCCCCGACAAGACGATCAAGGCGCTCGCGAGCGTGTCGCTCGTCGTCCACGATCAGCACCGTGATTTCGGCTCTACTCAAGTTTGGTATGGAAAACGCAACGTGACGATGTAGCGCCCCTCCTCCTCGTTTACCTCGACGACCCCGCGGGGACCGTAAGACAGACTAAAGCGCTCGCGAATGTTGTCGAGCGCCAGGCGGTTGCCCGGGCGAATGTAGCGCCCCGTTGCATCGGTGACCGGGTTCGTAACCGTGATCCGGACGTCCCCTCCGCCAAGCATTCCCGAGATCACGACCGTACCTCCGGTATCAAGCGGTTCGATGCCGTGATGTATCGCGTTTTCCAGCAGTGGCTGAATCGTCAGGCTCGGAACGATAGCGCTCATCAGCGCGTCATCGATGTGCCACTCGACCGCGAGGCGGTCGCCGAGGCGAAGCTGTTCTATTCGCTGGTAGGTTTTGCACAACTCGAGTTCTTCGCTCATGCGCGAGGGTTCGTCCGAATTTCTCATTGTCGCCCGAAACAAATCCGCGAGATCGGCCACTGCTTCTTCCGCCTGACCGGGGTTGCTGCGCGTAAGCGACGCGATCGTATTCATGCTGTTGAAAAAAAAGTGCGGACGTATGCGCGCCTGCAGAGCGTGAATTCGGGAGCGTGCTTCAGCGCGGACATGCAGACTCCACTGGTGAGCAACGAAAAAATAGCGTAGCAGCATCGCCGACGCTATCGCCGTAATGCCGACATTGCGCAGCAGGAACGTCCAGTGCGAATCGGGGAACAGGCTTCCAGCGAGACCACGCTCCGCCAGATTTCGACCGAGGTAGAAAGTCGCCTCCGAGAGCACGACGACGTTGACCGTCAGCAGAACGAAAGCAACCAGCACGGCAGCCGGTACGGACAAGCGAGCGAGCCACGGCCGGGTGTAGCAGAGGGCAGCGGCACCCGTGAGTCCGATCCATTGCATGAACAGCGAAATACTCGCGAGTTCGGTGAGAAAGCCGGCGCCGCCCGGACGCGCGAGCGCGAACATCAGCGCAAAAAGCTCCAGCGCGAGCACGATCGCGAGCACCATTCTAGGTGCGCAGAAATCCGGCAGAAAGAAGTCATCGGCTGGCGCCGGATCGAAAGTGATGTTCTGTACGGCCGGGCTGTCGGCTGAACGCGCGCCGGTGCTGCGGCGTTCGTGCGCCGCTCGTCCGGCGCTCACGTCACCTGTATCCAGGCTAGTTACACCACTCTTCGACATCGGCAGCGGCCTGAGCGCGAATTTCGTCGAGTTCCGCGTCGGTCAGATATTCGCGATCCTCCTCAGAGCCGCGATAGATCCGGCGCGCGATCGAATAACGTTCGTTTCGCTCCTGCGCGATGGCGCAGTTTTCCTCGCGCTGAGCGGCCAGGTCGGGCGCTGCGGCGTCGGCTCGCCCGGATTCGACCGCTGCGGGTTGATCCGCCGGGTTGGCAGCGGTTGCCGGATCTGCAGGTTCAGGCGGCGTCAGCGTCGGAGGCGGCGTGGGCGCCGAGGTATCGATAACCACAGTCTGTGAATTCTCGGCGAGCGGGCGGTCGCTGTAGATCACGTTGCCGTTCACGTCCACATAGCGATAGACCTCCGCCGCCGACAAGCACGATGTCATCGCCATCAGGTACAGCAGGGCTGCCTTCGGCAGTCTCTTTGGTCTCGCTGCAATCATGGGATCAGTCTAGCACCGCCTCCCGGGGCCCTCCCGTGACTGAGTTCGCCCTTTCTTCGCGCATTATTCACTAGATTAAGTTAAGTCACGCGAGAAACCCACAGTCGGGTATCATTCTTCGGGTTTCTGTACCGAATTACGGGATGCGTGCCTCGCCACCGGGGTACGCCGGGTGATGCAATGACCGAGCGTAACGACCGCCCCGGAATCGACGATTTAGCCCGCCGGCTGGCCGAAGCCGTGCCGCAGAGCCTGAAGGCGATGGGCGACGATCTCGAGCGCAACTTTAAATCGCTTCTCACGACCGGGCTCGAGAAGATGGACCTCGTGACCCGTGAGGAATTCGACGTACAGGTGGCCGTACTGCAGCGCACCCGCGAGAAGCTCGAGGCACTCGAAGCAAAACTCGCGGCGCTCCAAGAGAACGGCACCGACTGAGATTTCCGACCGGGCAGCGTCCGCCGCGGCGTCTTGAGCTGTGGCGCTCGCGCGATTACACAGCCGTGGCCAGCGTGGCATGGAAGCTTTCGCGGTCACGGTCGAGGTGCATCTGTCGGGCGGTCTGCCGACATTCACGATCTCGGGGCTCCCCGCTGCCGCGGTACGTGAGAGTCGAGATCGTGTGCGTGCCGCGCTGCAAACGCTCGGCATGCCCGTACCACCGAGCCGAGTCACCGCGCACCTCGGGCCGGCCGATATACCCAAAGAAGGCGGCCGTTTCGATCTTGCGATAGCACTCGGGCTGCTCAAGGCCGAGAGAAACCCTGGCTGGCAGACCGACGAGATCGAATTTCTCGGCGAGCTGGCGCTAAACGGCGAACTGCGCCGCGTCCAGGGTGCACTCCCGGCGGTCCTCGCTGCCCGCGACGCAGGACGGTCGGTCGTGGTCCCGCACGCCAATGCGACGGAAGCGTCACTGGTAGGGAATGCCATTATCTATTCGGCGCGCTGCCTCGCTGACGTCATCGCACATCTCGACGGTCACGAGCAGCTGCGACGCGTGGCTGCTTCGGAGCCCGTGCCGGCAACGGGCATCGAGCCGGATCTTGCCGATGTGCGCGGGCAGCCGGTCGCTAAACGAGCACTCATGATCGCTGCGGCCGGCGGCCACAACATGCTCATGATCGGCCCACCCGGCGCGGGCAAGAGCATGCTTGCTCAACGCCTGCCGGGGCTATTGCCCGCACTGCGCATCGAAGAAGTTCTCGACGTCGCGAGTATCGCCTCCGTCTCCGGACGGCCCGTGAAGGACATCGCGACAACCCGACGACCCTTCCGTGCGCCTCACCATAGCGCATCGTCGATAGCGCTCGTCGGAGGCGGAAGCAAGCCTCGTCCGGGCGAGATCTCCCTCGCGCATCACGGCGTCCTGTTCCTCGATGAGCTCCCGGAGTTCAAGCGCGAGGCCCTGGAGGCACTGAGGGAGCCCCTGGAAAGCGGGGTCGTCATGATCTCGCGCGCCAGGGAAACGGCGCGGTTTCCCGCAGCGTTCCAACTCATCGCCGCAATGAACCCGTGTCCCTGCGGCTATCTCGGTGACGGCAGCGATCGCTGCCACTGCTCCGAATCGCGCGTGCAGGGTTACCGGGCAAGGCTCTCCGGACCGCTACTGGATCGCTTCGATCTGCACGTCGCGCTGGAGCGCGTGCGAATCACCGAGATGTCGAGAATTGCGCCGGATCGCTCATCGGCTGGCGTTGCGGCGGATATCGCGCGTGCTCGCGAAGTGCAGCTCAGCTCGCGCGGACGCCTGAACGCCCGACTCGACGATCGAAGTCTGTGGCGGGCCATCGAGATAGGGCGCGAAGCATGGCGATTACTCGATCGCGCAGCCGATCGCTGGCGCCTGAGCGCCCGAAGCTGCACGCGAATTCTCAAGGTCGCGCGCACGATCGCCGACCTCGAGAGCAGATCGACCCCGGCCGTTGAAGATGTTGCTGAGGCGATTCAGCTGCGTTGTCTGGATCGCTAGTTTTGCAGGCCGCCGTTAACCGATATAATCCGCCGGCGTCGACCGAGGAGTGCATTTTGGCTGGTCAAGAACAGAAATTTTTCGACGGATTCATGCTTCTGCTGGGGGTGTGGATCGGCGCGGTAGCGGGTATCGTAATTTTCGGCAACTTCGTCGGTGACGGAGCGGCGATGAACGAAGGCGAAGAAGAGACGTCTCCGCTGTCGCTGATCGACGAACGGATCCGGCCGATTGGCCAGGTAGCGTTGATCGGAGATCCCGATGTCGGCGCTCTGGCAGCCGTAACGTTACAGACTGAAACCGTCCGTGCGCCGCTAACCGGGCCACAGGTCTATAACGAGATCTGCCAGCTGTGCCATGCCGCCCCGGGCGTGGGTGGTGCGCCAGTGTTGGGAGACACCACTGCCTGGGCGCCGCGACTCGAACAAAGCGCCGAACTCATGCAGGATCACGTCATTAACGGCTATACCGGCGAAGCCGGTTACATGCCGCCGAAGGGTGGTCGCCTCGACCTCAGCGATGAGGAAATTCTCGACGCGCTGGACTACATGCTAGAGGCCGCCCAATAGCGCCGCAGTCGTTCGACCCGCGGCGGCGGAGACAGACTGTCATGATCGCGAAACCCTCGCTCTGCCTGCTGATCCCGGCGCTGGCGTCGTCCTTGTTTCTGAACGCAGCGTTCGCGGTCGACACCGACGACCTGATTCCGCGCGAATCCGAGCCTTACGCGGAAGACCTGTTACAGAGAGTCCGCGCTGCAGCGGCGTCCATTCCGGGTGCTCGCGCTACGGCCATCAATTTTGCGAAAGTTGCCGAGAGTCATCGAACCTATGCCGCAGTGATAGAAGGTGGCAGCGATGAACCCTTCGTCTCTGCGAGAACCGCTTTTCAGGTCGAGTTTCCGGACGGTACCGTAATGCTCGACAGTGGCATGGACGAGGCGGTGCATCGCTTCTACGGTTTCGGCCGCGAGGAGCCTTACTGGCCGGAGATCAACGATACCGTGCAGGAGGCTCTTCGCGCGGCACGACTGATACTTGTCACTCATGAACATGGCGACCATGTCGCAGGCGTTCTGCGCAGCGGCTACCGCGATGAGCTCGCACCCAAGACGATCCTGACGAAAGATCAGGTGCGCAGTCTGAATATCGCGCCGCAGTTGCCGGAAATTACGCTGACGCCTGCCGACGCGCGCAACTATATCGTCGTCGATTACGAAGACGTCCTGCCCGTCGCTCCGGGAATCGTGTTGATCAAGTCACCCGGGCACACCCATGGGCATCAGATGATCTATGTGACACTCGCGAGCGGCAGCGAGTACCTTTTCATCGGCGACATCGGCTGGTCGCTGGACAATATCACCGGGCTGAAATTGCGTCCTGCCGCGACGATTGCTCGCGTGAAGGAAGATCCGCAGGCGCTCATGCATCAGATGACCTGGATCAAGCAGGTCATGGACGACGATGGCCTCATCGTCGTGCCGTCTCATGACGATGTACTTCTAACGCGCTACGTGGCCGATGGTCTGCTCGGCGACGAACTTCGCTAGAAGCGCAGCGTGGAGCTGAGCTTCGCCGTGGGAAAAGCGGACTTCGCGGCGACCGAAGACTATCTTCATCGCCGCAGCTATTCGACGGTGCATTCGAAAGGCTGTATCTCTACGCCGGGCTGATAACGCCACACCATGTAGTCTTCGGCAGCGACGGACTCGGTAAACGTATTCGGGTCCGTGTCGTCGTCACGCCGCACGATCTCAATCGGATGAGGACCATGCGAGGTCATCGCCCGCGGCATTCCTCCGGCAGTGCAGTCGATCGCAGGATCGTCGAGGACAGGGTCGTAATCGGCCTGGGCGGCGCGCCGTAGCCTGGCGTGCCGGGGGGGCTTCGCTTTAATGCTGCGTCGGCGAACAGGGCACGTTTATCAACAGTTCCTGCAGCGAAGCCTCGGCTTCCTTGCTGTGCAACCACGCATCCACGTCGGGCTTCCACGACTGAAAATTCAGCTGCATGAGCCTGAAGTGCGCGTTGATGGCCGCGACCGGAATATTTTCGGCGTCCACGATACCTCCTGATCTCGAGCCGCGGCAACGCTAAACGAGGCGCGCCGTAGCTAACGTTAGTAGATATATTGGGGCGCTCGGTGGCTCGTTCAAGCGTTTTGGGAAGTGTGCGATCTCGCGCTTTAGCGAGACGGCGCCGGCTCCGTCATTTCTATGTGCAGGCCTTCCGGTCCCTCTAGAAACATGAGGTCCGCTCCGGGGGGATTCGGCCGTTCGAGATAGGGCTCGTAGCCCGACGCCAGCAGCCTGGCACGGAACGCGTCCAGAGAAGGCACACGAAAACCGATGTGGTCCGTTGCGCGATAGCGGCTTCCCATACGCTTATCGTCCTCGGCCACCTGCGAAATATGCACCCAGACGTCACCGTAAAGAATCGTATGGAAACGGCCCCGGCCGCGCTCCTCGCTAATCTCTCCGCCGAAGACGTCCAGGAACCAGTCCTTCATTCCATCCGCATCGGATGCGTAAAGATGAATATGGTTGACGCCCGTATAGACCGGGTCCTCGAGCAGTTCGAAACGGCCACCCCAGGGATCGGTAACGTGGGAAATAAGCGCGGCGGTGACGCCTTCCTGAGGTTCCGTACGAATCTCACCGCCGGTCTCACGAATGACTTCGACTGCCGCACGCACATCAGGCACGCCGATACCGATATGGTCGATCACACTTTCTGCGCCATCGCCGGCCATGCCTTCGTTCGGCATCGAGCCGACGAAGCCGTTGTGGTGACGGACACCGGGTCCCGGACCGAGCTCGCCCGGCTCGCCGCCGAGAACCCGCTGATACCACTCGGCGGCTGCCTGCTGCTGACCATCGGGGACGCGATGGTGCGAGTGGGTGTAGATGCTTTGAGCGATCGCTGCGCCGGGTAGCGCCAACGCGGTCGCCGCGAGAATTACGAAGATGTTTCTAGGTTGCATTTCGGTCTCCCCTGAATGATCCGAAGCTATTCTTCCTCCGGGTTCGTCCAGCGCGGACCGGTCCCGGGGCGAAGGACGACCTCACGTCCGTCGTTCAGCAGAATATTGCTTGCGTGCATGCCGCGATCGCCGTTCCTTGCCGGGAAACCCGCAAGCCTGAAACGGTTGCCCGCGCTTATAATCTCACGAGTTACCGAGCGCCGTTCCATACCGCCCGGCGAGTTCGACTCTATCTCCCAAATCTCGCCATTGTCGGTTCGCAGGTTAAAAAGTATGTGTGGGTTTTCCCAGCGGACGAATATCACCTCTCCTTCGATCTCGTGATACTGGCTCGTGTTGTACACGTAACCGAAAGTGTGGTGCGCGCGGAGCACCGCCGGCCCGAAGCTCAGCGCCACTATCGCGCCCGCGGCAAGAAACTTTTTCATTTTCGTCGTCAAGTATCCGTATGCTATCTGTCTGGACTCGACTTTTCCGCTTTAGTTCCAGCGGATAGACCTGAAAGTCGCGCGCGGAATGACAAAGTCAGCGGCCTTCGCTCAGCCGTTCACGCCGGGCTTCTCGGGGTTCTCCGCCTGAAAACACCGAAAATAAAATTGATGTTTAATTCCGAGCCGGCTGCAGCAAGAATAATACGTTCGCCGGTAACCACAGGTTACCTCAAATTTTGCCCCGATTTCAGAGGTCGAGATTGACCACGAGCCGCAATGGTTTGAAGTTTCGCAATCGAAAAGAATCACCGAACGGTGCAGCGGCTTCGCCGCCGCCATGGGTTGGTGAAGCACGCTCGATCCTCGAGCAATTCGGAGTCGACGAGCACGATGGCCTGAGCGAGAGCGAGGTCACTCTGCGGCGGCGTCGATTCGGACCTAATCAACTAAAAGCCGCAAAACCGCAGAAGACTTTGGCGATTTTCGTGGAACAGTTTCGCAGCGTCGTCATTCTGCTGCTGGTGGCTGCGGCCGGTTTGTCATTCGTTTTCGGTGATCTCGTTGAAGGCGCGGCAATTCTGGCCGTGATCCTGATCAACACCGCCATCGGATTTGTAACGGAGCTCAGGGCCGTCCGCTCTATAGAAACGTTGCGCAAGCTTGGACGAGTAGACACTACCGTGCGTCGGGATGGGGAGACTAAGCGCGTACCCGCCGTGAGCCTGGTCCCGGGAGATATCGTCCTGGTAGAAGGCGGAGACTTCGTTACGGCTGACATGCGGCTCGTAGAAGCCTCGAAGCTGGAGGCAAACGAGTCGACGCTGACGGGCGAGTCGGTGCCGGTTGGCAAGAGCGTGGATGCGCTGCCCCCGAGCACCCATCTCACCGAACGGGCGAACATGCTCTTCAAGGGTACGGCCGTGACCAGAGGTGCAGGTGTCGCCGTAGTGGCCGGAACGGGTCTGGAAACAGAACTGGGCCGGATATCGAACCTTCTCGAGGAAGCAGAAGCCGAGGAGACACCGCTCGAGAAGAAATTGGACACACTGGGGCGTCGCCTCGTCTGGGTCACACTGGTCATCACGGGATTTGTAGCAATTTCGGGAATCGTCGTCGGCCGTGACGTCGTCTTGGCCATTGAAGTTGCGATCGCCCTGGCCGTCGCAGCGATTCCGGAGGGCTTGCCGATAGTCACTACGCTCGCATTGGCTCGCGGCATGTGGCGAATGGCCCGTAATAACGCCCTTATCGCCAGGCTATCGGCTGTCGAGACCCTGGGGGCAACGAGCGTCATCCTGACGGACAAGACCGGAACGTTAACGGAGAACCGAATGACCGTTACCCAGTTGGCGGTGTCTTGCGCAACCGTCTCGGTCAGTGGCTCGGGTCTCGATCTCGTGGGCGATTTCCGACACGACGGCGAAATCCTCCATGAACCGCTGCACGAGCTGACTCGTGAGCTTCTGACAATTGTGACACTTTGCAACAACGCTTCGATTCAGCAAAGCGGTAATTCATTACCGCCCGCCCCTGTCGGAGATCCGACAGAAGTGGCGTTATTGGTAGCCGCAAAAAAACTCGGTATTCAGCGCGAGGAACTGGTGGCATCAATGCCGGAGCTCAGGGAGGAACCGTTCGATCCCGCGGTGAAGGCCATGGCTACATTTCACGATACTGGCTCATCGGTCCTGGTCGCGGTCAAAGGCGCATCCGAGACGCTTCTCCAGCACTGTTCCGAAGTCCGGACAATCGAGGGCGACATACGCCTCACCGACGACGCCCGCGATTCCTGGAGCGCGCGAGGCCAGAAACTGGGAGAGCAGGGACTTCGGACGCTCGCAGTGGCCACGAAGACCATCTCGGATGCAGATGAGGATCCTTATTCGAACCTGGTACTGCTTGGCATCGTCGGCATCGTTGATCCCCCGAGAGAAGGGGTGCGCGAAGCCCTGGCAGCGTGCAGGGACGCGGGTATTCGCGTTGTGATGGTGACCGGCGACCATGTGGCTACCGCTCAGCATATCGCTACGAAGCTGGGGCTTGTTCCGGATAGCCCGGCGGAGTTTCTGGCTGTCGACAGCCGCTCCCTCGGCGATGTGGAAACGCTGTCTCCGCAGGAGCGATCGCGCCTCACCGACGCTCGAGTGATTGCACGCACCAGTCCCAAGCAGAAACTCGATCTGATCGATCTGCACCAGCGAAGCGGCCGGATCGTCGCGATGATTGGCGATGGCGTTAACGACGCACCAGCGTTGAAGAAGGCGGACATCGGCGTCGCCATGGGCGTACGCGGGACCGATGTAGCCAAGGAATCGGCGGCCATGATCCTTCAGGACGACCGGTTCGAGACGATTGTGGACGCGGTAGCGCAGGGCAGAGCGATCTACTCCAACATTCGCAAGTTCGTCGTGTATTTGATGTCCTGTAACATCAGCGAGATTCTGATCGTTGGACTGGCGACATTGGCGGGTGCACCGCTTCCGTTGCTGCCGCTCCAGATTCTTTTTCTCAACCTCGTTACGGACGTATTTCCCGCTCTGGCGCTCGGTGTGGGTGAGGGGGCTCCCGGGCTGATGCAGCGACAACCGCGCCCTGCGAAAGAGCCGATTCTCGCAGGTAACCACTGGCGAATCATTGCAGCCTACGGAGCCATCATGTCCGCATCCGTACTGGGGGCGATGGCAATCGCGATCGTCGGGCTCGGTTATCAAGGCCAAAGCGCAGTGACGGTGTCGTTTCTCACTTTGGCGCTGGCGCAGCTGTGGCATGTTCTCAATATGCGCGATAACGTCGGCGACTGGGTGCGTAACGAAGTCACGCGAAATCCCTGGATGTGGGCGGCGGCGTTACTCTGCATCGTGCTGATTCTGGCTGCCACCTATCTGCCGGGACTACGAGATCTGCTCGAGATCACCGCGCCAGAGCCCGCAGGCTGGGCGGTAATTCTGCTGATGAGCTTCGTCCCGGTCGTCTTCGGTCCGGCCATTCGCATCGTGGTCACGCGTGAGCCTCTGACCGAGTCTCGAACAGGACCCGCGAGTTAATGCGCGTAAGCTGTCTGGGTGCGGCAGCCGCGGTTAACCGCTACGCTTTTCCCGCTCGAGGCAGGCGAACATCGGATGCGACCGGAGTTCGGCCTATTTCAGAGAACGCGCCGATACGAGGACAAATCGGCTCGGACGCGCTATTCGCCTAACGCGCGGGCAACCGCCTCGATGTCTTCCGGGCTGAGGGCCGGAAGCGCCAAGGGATGCGATGCTTCACCATTCGCAATTGCGGTGATGCTCACTATGAGCTCTTCGGCTGTTTGTGTGTTCAAGTCTGCCGCGCCCCGATGACACGCCCGGCAACCTTGCAGTACCGATTCGTCCACGTCGGGCAAAGCCTCGAACGAGGCCAGGCACGCACATACCGTCAATGCTGTAATCAGAGTTCTGGTCATTTCGGTCAGAATCCTTAGCTGTCGTCAAAGATCCGTATCGAACTACGCTTCGAGTCCCGCTCGGAACCGCGTTCCATCGATCGCCTGTATGCAGGCCGGCAGCGCGCCCGGCACTCCGTAATACTACTGATAGCCTGGATCGAACGACAACTGCAATATCGGTTTCTCCTTACTTTTGGAAAAGGAACGAGTTGATGGTCACCAAGCAGCATGTCAGCAAAGCAGAACGCGAGAAAATGATCGCCGAAGCAGCGTACTTCCTCGCGGTCGAGAGAGGCTTCGAGACTGGAGATCGTGTGGATGACTGGCTCAGAGCCGAGCGGGCTGTTGACGCCAGGTTTGACGTCACGCCTCATGACGAAAAACTTGCGAAGCTCTACGAACAGTTGTCGCTCGCGAACGAAAAGGTTCGCGAGCTGGGTAAGAAGGTCAAGTCCGAAGCTCGGGAGGAGTGGGACGAGGAACTCACGAGAATCAAGAAACTTCGCGATAGCTTTTCGGAAAAACTCGACGAGGCCCGCGAGCACACGGGCGAGGCGAAAGACCGCGCAAAACGCCAGGCCGATAAGCTTTGGCATGACATAGTCGAAGGTATCAAGGCAATCGGCGCGAATCTAACCTGACGAGCGTTTCGCGAAGCCTCAGAAGGGGATGTAAACCTACGCCACCGGACGTCTTGTTAGCTATCGTTAGAAACGCCGCTGGTCGAATCATTGGCAAGCAGGTATCCGTAATCGTTACATTTTCTGAAGAACGTAGGTGTTCGCTGAGATCCTGCAGGTTTCGCGTTACAGGACGCGACTGTATCTCGTTAATTATCGGTATGGCGCGCCCGACAGGAGTCGAACCTGTGACCTTCGGCTTCGGAGGCCGACACTCTATCCAACTGAGCTACGGGCGCTAAACGGGTTCCGTTGCCGGAGACGTCGGCCGGTTCCGTTCAGCGGGCGTCGCGGCCTGCTGACCAGAAAGCCTCAAACTCCATCTTCGTGACGTTACTGTTTAACATAAGGCGGGACAGGCGCGCGAGTCCGAACCAGCCGGGACGATTGGTTGTTGGCGTTAATTGGTGCACAACGAGGCCCTGCGAACAGACGCCTACCTCCCTCTGCACCCAGCCGTCATCGTCCACCTCCGTGTACAAGGCAGACAGGGCGTCCAGTTCGAGGCTGGCGAGTTCGCTCGATGTCCATTTCAGATAAATCATGGCGTCAGGCTCTGGGCCGATCTTGTTGTTGGGTAAACATTATATATAGGTCGGAGCCACGTTCGGGCAGCCACCTGCCCACCGGGGCGGCGGTATGCGGCGATCCAGGTTTGCTGCGACCGATCAGATCGGGAGCACCCGGTCCGGATCGGTCCGGAAAAACCTAGCGGGCTTCCCTGGGACGGGCTTCGTTGACGCGCAGTGGCCGTCCGCCGACTTCTTTGCCGTTCACTTCAGATACAGCCGTCTCGGCTTCGCTCTGGTTCGGCATCTCGACGAAACCGAAGCCTCTGGACCGGCCTGTCTCGCGATCCATCAGGATCTTGACCGACGAGACTTCACCATAAGCAGCAAAGGCGTCACGGAGTTCCGACTCACTGAGCGAATACGCTAGATTTCCGACGTAGATATTCATCGACTAATAGCTCTCACGCCGCTTCTCCCCGAGGATAGCGAGTCAATCAACGGCGTGAGATTGCCCGCCAGATACGCCAGCCAGTAAGAATTGTGATTATTGCCGGCCGGCTATCACCTTACAGCGCTCGAAAGCGGTCTCCAGACTCTATTCCTGCGTGAAGTAACGGTCAAATTCCGCGGCCGCGCGAGCGCGCGTTCAGTCGTGGAAGCGGACCTCCAGAACCTCGAGTTCGACTTCGTCGCCGATCAGAGAATGGTCATAGTCGATATAGATATAGGCCGGGTAGCCCAGGGCTTCATCATAGCTGACGCGTAGCGTCGTAGCGCTGCGTTCGGCTGTCGCGATCAGCGAGAACAAGTCGTCGACTGTTCTAAACCATTGAAATTCGTCGGGATTGACAGGCATCTCGCTGACGTAATCGTCGCGTTCATAGTGAACGTCGATGACGACGCCGTCTTCGACGGCCACGATCGTGTCAGCCGGCGTGTCCCGGTGACAGTCGCAGACTTTGCGGTAGCGGTATTCGTAGGTGGTAATCGCGGCCGCGTCCCAGGTTGCCTGATGGGCCACGAGTGCCTCATCGGCCGGCACTGTGGCCGAAGTCAGAAACGCCGCAATCGCGAGGAAACGGTCGCCGGTCATAGTCTTCGCAAGTTCCTAGTCGCTACGGCTTGTGATTTCCAGCAGATGGAAACCGAACTGTGTCTCGACAGGGCCCTGCACCTCGTTGAGCTCGGCACTGAAGACGACCGTGTCGAACTCCTTGACCATCTGCCCCGGACCGAACGACCCAAGCTCACCGCCGCGGCGCCCGGACGGGCAGGTCGAATGCTCGCGGGCGACCTCGGCAAAATCGGCGCCATCCTGAATCTTCAGTTTGAGTTCTTCGCAAAACGCCTCGTCATCGACAAGAATGTGGCGCGCCGTCGCTTGAGCCATGGAGTTACTCCTGATGCTAACGTTCCGTAACGGTGGGATGCCGTAAAGCATAGCGGAGAAGCCCGCTGGTTTTCAAAATCGCCCCGCCCGGAGCCTAGCCGCGTTTGTCGAAAACGAGGCAGAAATTATTCGCTGGCATCTCGATAATCTCTTCGGCATCGAATCCCGCTGTCTGCGCGGTCTGAACAACGGCTTCCATGTCTCTGACCCCCCAGGACGCGTTTCGCGCCCGAAGTGAAGCATCAAACGCTTCGTTGCTCGAAGCAGTATGTCGTCCGTCGCGGCGAAAGGGACCATAGAGCAGGATTCTGTCGCCGTCCGACAACAGACGACCGGCGCCGGCGAATAAACCTGACGTGGTCTCCCACGGCGAAATATGAATCATGTTGATGCAGATCACCGCGTCGGCTGACGACACTGGCCATTGATCCCGGGTGACATCGAGCATCGCTGCCGGGAGCACGTTGGAGACACCGGCTTCCTCGACATGAGCAGCGATAGATTCGAACAGTTCGGCGTTCACGTCTGTCGGCTGCCATGTCAGGGAGGAGTGCGCGGCGGCGAAATACGCTACATGCTGGCCCGTACCGCTCGCGATCTCGAGAACTGTCCCCTGCTGCGGGAGAAACCGGTCGAGAACCCGAAGGATGGGATCTTTATTACGCTCGGCGGCAGCGTTGATCCGGCCAGTCACCGCGAAACTAGTCCAGCTTGCTGCCGTGAACCTGCGTCGTACTGATAGCGGAAATATCGACGCCTTCGAGGCAGCGGACGTTAACTCCCCAAAGTTCAGGCGCGGTTCGCGGCCGATGGAACGTATAGATACCGCAGGTGGGACAGAAATAGTGCTTCGCTATTTTCTTGTTGAACTGATAGACGGATAACTCATCGATGGGCGTCAGCAATCGAAATCGATCCTCCGCTACCCGATTGATGATTCCACCCTTTTTCGAACAGAGCGAGCAGTCGCAAACCACCGATTCGTCCGGATCCAGGGTGACTTCGAACCTCACCGCTCCGCAATGGCAAGCGCCTTGGTAAGTTTTCATCGATGCGACTCCATAAAACGACCGATTCCACCCGCTGCGCGCGGGAGAGTATCGAAGCGGAACCGTGGCACCATCGCGATTTATTCCGCGCTCTTGTTCACGAGCGGCGGCTTGCCGGCGATCCGGTCGGCCAAATGACCGAGCGAAATCGAGAACAGATGCGACCGGTTCCAGCGCATGATCATGCGGTAGTTCTGGTAGACCAGAAAGGCGGGCTCGAGCGCGTCCGCAGGCAGTACGATAGAGCCGGTGTACTCGATGGCCGGCAAATCGTCGCCCGCAATCGTCCTTACGCCGAGCGACTGCCATTCGGCGAGCGTACGTCGTGTGTCGAGACCCTCGAGTTCCGTATCGAAGTCATCGGGAACGCTTACCTGTCTTCCCCAGATATAGCCGGGCTGCCAGCCACTCGACATAAAGTTGGCGGCTGACTCCAGGGCATCCGCTTCGCTGGTCCAGATATCCTTGCGACCGTCGCCGTCGCCGTCGAGCGCATAGTCCACGAATGTCGACGGCATGAATTGCAGCTGGCCCATCGCGCCGGCCCACGACCCCTGCATGTCGTCGAGCGAAATATGCCCGCCATCGAG
Organism: Rhodospirillaceae bacterium; assembly: GCA_024638465.1. Classification (GTDB taxonomy): domain Bacteria; phylum Pseudomonadota; class Gammaproteobacteria; order Steroidobacterales; family Rariloculaceae; genus SMWC01. The sequence continues at coordinate 61,242 of JAHEKF010000009.1, forward strand.
AATGCGCAGCGCATGCAGCAATTCGCCACGGAAGAAAGCGGCTCGGCGTTGATCGTATGCGAGCGTCACAAGCGCGGCAATGACCGAGAAGCTGCCCTGAGTGCGACCGAAATTGCTCTCGATGGCCCATGCCGCAACCAGTATCTCTTCCGGAATGCCATAGCGCGCCGAGACATCGGCCAGTAGATCACGATGCCGGGCAAGTTGCTCGCGACCCTGACTGATTCTCGTCTCCGATACGACCCGGTTGACGTAACCCCAGAAGTCGAGCCTGAACTCGGGCTGATTCCTGTCCAATTCGGTCACGCGCTCTATCGGCGCGACGTCCGCGAGCGCAGTGTTTACCGTGTCCGCCGATATACCGCTGGCTATGGCTTCCGCACGAAGTTCCTCGAGCCAGACAGGAAACTCGGGCACCTGCGCGAAGAGCGGTTGCGCCAACATCGACAAGCTAAGCAGGCAAAGCGCAATTTCTGTAGTACGTTTCACTTCGACCTCGACTGACGTGATTAAGCGTTCTGAGCGACGAGCCGGTCGCTGGGTTTCTTGCGCAGGTCCTTATCAAGATACATTGCGCGGTCAGCGGACTGAATCAACGCTTCGATATCGTTGCCGTCTTCAGGATACGTCGCCGAGCCAACACTAACATTTACCCGAACCATTGTGGGACCCACTTCGAGCGTCGTCGCGTAAACGACGTTCCGAATTCGCTGTGCGACTTCCTCGGCGCCGGATTTCTCCAATCCGGAAAGCAACAGAATGAACTCGTCTCCGCCGTAGCGCGCGACCAGATCCTCTGTTCGCGTAATCCGAATCAGCGAGTCGGCGACGAGTACCAGTGCCCGGTCGCCGGCTGCGTGACCGAATTTGTTGTTGAGTTCCTTGAGCCCCACGATGTCGACCATGAGAAGAGAGTACTCGCGCTGCAGCCTGATCGCGCGCGAATGCTCAGCATGTGCAAGTCGCATGAAGGCGCCCACATTGTAAATGTTCGTCAACTCTTCCCGATCGGACAGTGAGCGAATCCTGCGCATCGCTGTCCGAATATGTTCTGCGAGCGTGGACGTCAGAAACGCGACGAGGAAAAAAGGTGCAAGGACACCCATCGCCTGCGATGCGAGGCTCAGCGACAAAATTTCAACGCCACCTCGCAGGACCGCGAGCAGGAAGTAGCAAACGCTCACCAGCAATACCACGAGGGCAGTCGCCCGTTTACCGAGTGCGAGCGCTGAGGCGATTATCGGCAACAGATAGAGCGTCAGTATCGGGCTTTCTTCACCACCGATCTGAGACAGCACCGCAGTGAGGAACCCCACCATGCCGATAATCTCGAGCGTGATCTTGAAGATCGTTCGCTCGCGCATTCCTGGCGCGACCTGGAACAACAGGACAAGCCCGGCAAAAGCGATCAGGGTTCCGACCACCAAGATCTGGTTGCCGTATTCGGGTGCGGAAACGAACAGGTACAGCATCACCAGCACGAGCAGTAACCATTCGACCTCGGCAATACTCCGGGCGAAGCCCGAAAGTTGCGCTTGCTCGATATCGACGTCGCGAGCGAAGGGATCGTCGCTCATTGAAAGGGTGATTCGGTCTCGCGTGAAATGGATGCGGCGTGGTGAAGTCTGGAGTCGCCGGGGCTGCGAAGAAGCACTGTCGTTCCAGTGCTGCCCCCGAGCATGGTCAGGGCGCCCTGCTGAGTTCTATAGGATCGAACCCGATCGCGCGCAGCGCTTCGGTTAGCTGGTTGTCGTCCTGCAGCGCGAGCGAACTGCCGGCCCGGCCGAACTGTTGCCGGGGATTCCTTGCATGCACAACGATATCGGGCTCGATACCGATGCCATTAATCGAGCGACCGGTTGGCGTCAGGTAGCGAGCAGTCGTGAGCTTTATCGCCCGGCCAGCCGACAACGGCATGACCGTCTGCACGGAACCTTTCCCGTAGGTCGTGACGCCGACGAGTCGCGCACGGTCGTTCTCCTTGAGTGCCCCGGCGACTATTTCGGACGCCGACGCAGATCCCGCATTGACGAGTACGGCCATGTCGACTCCCGCAAGCACGTCGCCTTCGTCAGCAAAGTGCTCGAACCGCGCATCGCGAACGCGGCCGGTACCGCGGACGATGAGTCCGTGATCGAGAAACGCGTCGGCAACGCCGACGGCGGCATCCAGCACGCCACCGGGATTATTCCGAAGGTCCAGGACAACGCCGCGCAGATCCGTTTCCGCCTCGCCTTTCAGGGCCAGCGCTGCTTCGCTCAGGTGAGCGGCCGTGCTGTCGGAGAACCCGGTCAATCGGATATAGCCGTAACCATCGCCGAGGTACTCGCTGCGAACGGTTTTTACCTGAATTTCCGAGCGCGTCAGCGCAAAACGCAGCGGTTCTCTCTCGCCATTTCGAACGACACCAACGGTAACGTCGGTACCGGGCTGGCCACGCATTCGGCCAATCGTCTCCTCGACATGGTCACCATCGACAGGGATGTCATCGACTGAGACAACCATGTCTCCGGGCAGTATCCCGGCTCGCTGCGCGGGGGTATCGTCAAGAGGCGAGACGACGATGACCTTGCCTTCCTCCAGGCTCACGTCGAGACCCACGCCGCTGTAGCTTCCGGTCGTATTTATCTGGATTTCTTCGTAGTCGTCGGGCCCGAGATAGCGGGAGTGCGAATCGAGTTCCTCGATGACGCCACGAATAGCGCTCTCTACGAGGCGTGTATCGTCAATCGCGTCGACGTATTCCCGCCGTACTCGCTCCAGCACCTCGGCGAGCAGTCTCACTTCGTCGATATCGACGCTGCCTGTCGCTGCCGCCTGGCGCGCATGACGGTCGTTCAGGACGTTGCCGCCAATAGACACCGTGAGTCCGAGCACAGTGCCCACGACGAGAACCAGAACGCTTCTTATTTTTAAGGACACTGGCGGTTGCTAACCCCGGGATATTCTTTATTGTCACCTTAGCATAGCCCGCCAAACCCGTGAATCCGCTTATTACCTTAATGCGCCGGGCTGTGACCGCGAGGCGCACCGGATCAGTCGAGCGCTGATTTCATCCACCGCCGCGGGTCGACGGGTTCGCCGTCCTCCCGAATCTCGAAGTAAACAGCACTCTGCTGCTGGCCGCCCGTATCGCCCACGCGCGCGATTATCTCGCCCGGGACAACCCAGTCGCCGGGTTCCTTTGTCAAAACTTCGTTGTGTCCGTAGAGACTCATGTATCCCGATCCGTGGTCGAGGATGATCAGCAAGCCCAGCCCCGTTAGCCAGTCCGCATACGCGACACGACCGTAGTAAATCGCATTGACGGGCGTCCCCGGCTCCGCACCGATAACGACGCCGTTCCACCGGATCTGTCCACCTGCCCGCGCGTCACCGTAGTCATTGACGGTCGTACCACGAACGGGCCAAACGAGGTCACCGGCGGTCCCCGCGAAACCATCTGCCGCATCGGGCGGAAACAGCTCCGGGGAGAATCCCAGCTCCGCGACGAGATCCCGGAGCGTTTCCGCTTCCTGCTGCAGCCGCCCCAGCTCCGCGCCAGCATCCTCCATGTCGCGTTCCAGCGTCGCGAGCAGCGCTTGCCGGTTCCCGCGAGCGCTGTCGAGAGTCTGGAACTCTTCAGCCTGTGCGCGCTCGAGGCGGGCGAGTTCCGCACCGACCTGTTCGCCTTCCTCCGCCAATCGGCGCAGCGTAGCGAGATCGTCCTCGATCGATTCGAGGCGTCTTGCACGCGCGCTATTGAGATAGTCGTAGTAGACGACCATGCGGCCCAGGCGTGCCGGACTTTCCTGGTTGAGTAACAGACGCAGCGCTTCCTGCCGGCCTGTCGCGTAGGTCATTCGAACCTGCTCGGCCAGGTAGTCACGCTCGCGGCCGAGCCGGGCGCCGGCCTCCAGCGTCGCCTGCCGGATTTCGTCCTGCCGCTGCCGTTGCGCGGTCAGCTCGGAGCGAACCTCCCGCAGCGCCGCCGCGGATTCAGAGACGCGCAATTCAGCCGCGCGCAACGCGGCTGTTTCGGACTCGAGTTCCGCTTCCTGGCCGGCAAGTCTCTCTTCCAGCGCCCGAATCTCATCCTGTACCTGACGCAGATCGGCCGCGCTGTCGATTTGCGCCAAAGCTGTCTCGACGGCGGTCACCGGCAACCACAGCAAAGCGGCACCAAGGATTCTGAATCTGACTTTGCTACGCATCACGTCACATGAAGTCTAGTCGCTTTCCGGCGTCTCGGGGAGCAGCCGGGTAAATCCCGGCTGCTATAATGCCGCGCCCCGGGAACAACAGAATCGCAGGAAACGCCGATGGCCCAGTTGGTCGAATTCGCGTCCAACAACTTGTTACTCGTGTCAGGCCTGATCGGCGCCTGGCTCGTTGTCATGATTTACGAGATGCGGCTGAAAGCGCAGACGATGACGAGCGTAGGCACGACGGATTCCGTTCGACTCATCAACAAGGGTGCTATCGTTATCGACGTGAGATCGCCTGAATCGTATAAGGACGGGCATATCGTCAACTCCCGTAATGTCGAAATCGACGCTTTGCCGAACGATAAAGCGATCAACAAGAAAAAGAACAAGACCTTCCTGACCGTATGCGACGATGGCATGGCGTCCAGTAAGGCAGCGAGTGCACTACGCGAAGCCGGAATCGAGAACGCGTTCAGTCTCAAGGGCGGTATTCGCGGCTGGCAGGCCGAGAATCTGCCGCTGGTCAAATAGACTCTATAACCGATAAGGGACAATCATGGCGGAAGCTACCCAGACGACCGAAAAGCAGTTACTGCTGCAAAAAATCTATATTAAAGACGTCTCGTTCGAGTGCCCCCGATCGCCCGACGTATTTTCCAGCGACGTCTCGCCTCAGACCCGTCTCAACATCAAGACGGGCGCCAAATCGATGGCCGACGACCACCAGGAAGTCGTATTGACGCTCACCGTCGAAGCCGTCGACGGCGACCAGACGCTGTTTCTCGTCGAAATCGAACAAGCGGGCATCTTCCGCTTGCAGGGATATTCTCAGGAAGAGACCGACATGCTGCTCGGTAGCTATTGTCCCGGCACGCTTTATCCGTTCGCGCGCGAAGCAATCGCCGATCTCGTATCTCGAGGCGGTTTTCCGCAGCTCCTCCTGCAGCCGATAAATTTCGACGCCCTCTACGCGCAGGCCGTCCAGGAAAGAACCCAGAAAGATGCGGGAGCAGCCGCAGAAACGCCCCCGAGCACTCACTGAACCGATCTCCATAGAGGCAGTACCGATCAGCACTAACGATCGCATCGCGGTACTCGGCTCGGGTTCCTGGGGAACCGCGCTCGCGGTACAGCTCGCCCGTGCCGGCAAGCCAACGATCATGTGGGGCATCGAATCGCAAGAAATTGCAGCGATGGCGAAGTCGCGAATCAATTCGACCTATCTTCCGGATGTAAATTTTCCGGACGGGCTCGACGTTACGAGCGATTTCGAGGAGGCGATTTCGGGCACAGATGACGCGCTCGTTGTCGTACCGAGCCACGCATTTCGCGAAACCCTGCAACGCGTGGCGGCGCTATCGTCGCCGCCGCAGTTTGTCGCGTGGGCGACCAAAGGCTTCGAATCTGAATCCGGTCTGCTGCCTCACCAGGTCGCAGACGAAGTGCTCGGCGCGGAGATGCTGACCGCCGTGCTGTCCGGGCCGACATTCGCAGCCGAAGTGGGGCTCGGGTTACCCAGCGCTATCGCGGTGGCGTCCCGAAATCCGGATTACGCGCTCAGGCTTGCGCACATGATGACGACCGACAACTTTCGGGCTTATCCGTCGAAGGATGTCGTCGGCGTCGAGGTCGGCGGAGCGACGAAGAATGTCCTCGCAATCGGGGCTGGAATCTCCGACGGACTGGGCTTCGGCGCGAATACACGAGTGGCACTCATCACACGCGGCCTCATGGAGATGACGCGTCTGGGGCTGGCGCTCGGTGCGCAAAAAGACACCTTCATGGGCCTTTCCGGGATGGGAGATCTGGTTCTGACCTGCACCGATAATCAATCACGTAATCGACGCTTCGGACTCGGCCTCGCGAAAGGCGCAGACGTGGAAGAGGCCCGCAAAGCCATTGGCCAGACCGTAGAGGGATATTACGCCGCGCGCGCCGTGCGTATCGTTGCAAGCCGCCTCGATGTCGAGATGCCGATCGTCGAGGAGATTTACAAGGTAATCTACGAAGGCATGAGTCCACAGGAAGCCGTCGTCAACCTGATGCGGCGGCCGATTACGCCCGAATAACCGCCGCCCGTTAAACGCCGCCTTCGAAACCGAGTTGTCGCCAGGCCTCGTAGATCACGACAGCTGCTGCATTCGACAGGTTAAGACTGCGATTGCGCTCACGCATTGGAAGTCGCAATACGCTCGCAATCGTCGTGGAGCTACGAATGTTCTCCGGAAGGCCGCGGGTCTCCGGACCGAAAAGAAATGCGTCGCCGTCGGCGAATGCCTGATCGAATACGGACTTCGAGCCTTTGGTGCTCAGCGCGAAGACTCTTTCCGGCTTGATCGATTCCAGGCAATCATCGAGCGACGCGTGTTCCGTCACCGTCGCCAGCTCATGATAGTCGAGCCCTGCTCGCCTCAGGCTCTTCTCCGACATCTCGAAACCGAGCGGATGGACCAGATGCAGCGCAACACCCACGTTCGCGCAGAGACGGATGAT